>JAFAMV010000114.1 GCA_019233055.1 Curvibacter sp. | reverse complement strand
CGGCCTGGGCAGCTACACCGCGGCCCTCACACTGACCCGTTGGCCCCTGCCCATGCCGCTGGCCCTGTTGGCGGCCATGCTTGTCGGCGCCCTGGGGGCGGCCGTGGTGGGCTGGGTGTCGATCCGGCAGAAGGGGACCTATTTCGTGATGCTCACGCTGGCCTTCTCGCAGATGTTCTACTTCATCGCCTACACCGCCACCGGCCTCACCGGCGGCGACAACGGCCTGATGGACATCCCGCGCCCCAGCCTCACGCTGATGGGGCGGTCGCTGTGGCCGCTGGTTTCACCCTGGCAGTTCTATGGCTTCGTGGCCGTGCTGTTCCTGGTGGTGTTCCGGGTCCTGCTCACGGTGTCGCAATCGATCTTCGGGCGCACCCTGCTAGCCGTGCGCGACAACGAAGAGCGCGCCGGCGCCATCGGCTACCCGCTGAAGCTGCTCAAGCTGCAGGCCTTCGTGATCTCGGGCGCCGTGACCGGCCTGGCCGGGGCCCTGCACGCCATGATGACCGGCCTGGCGCCTCTGTCGAATGCCGAACACCACACCAGCGAGATGATCCTGGTGATGACCGTGATCGGCGGCACCGGCAATCTCTTGGCCTCGGTGCTGGGCTCCGCCTTCTACCTGTTGCTGGGCGACTGGCTGTCGGCCCTGTGGCCACGCTGGCTGCTGGTGCTGGGCCTGGTGCTGATGGCGGTCAGCCTGTGGATGCAGCGCGGCCTGTGGGGCCTGGGCGAAAGCCTGTGGCGGCGGCTGGCCCGCCAGGGAGAGCAGGCATGAACGCCCCGGTCCTGCTGGAGGCCAGCGGCCTCGAAAAGCACTATGGCAGGTTTGCCGCCCTGGGCGGTGTCGACCTGAAGGTGCGTGCGCACACCGTGCACTCGGTCATCGGGCCCAATGGCGCGGGCAAGACCACGCTGTTCCACCTGCTCACGGGCACCAAGCCGGTCAGCGCCGGGCGCATCGTGTTCGACGGGAAGGATGTGACCCGCCTGCCCGACCACCGACGTGTGCAACGCGGCATGGCCAGGTCGTTCCAGGTCACCAGCCTGTTCCTGAGTCTGCCGGTGCGGGAGAACCTGCGCCTGGCCGCCCAGGGCGTGTCGCCGCGCGCCGCCTTCAATGGCTGGCGGGCCCCGGTGGGTGCGCGGGCTCTGGCCGATGTGGTCGACCGCGTGCTGGAACGCGTGGGCCTGCAAGGCCTGGCCGATGCGGCCGCAGGCAACCTGTCGCATGGCCAGCAGCGCCGGCTCGAGGTGGGCATGGCCCTGGCGGCCCGGCCCCAGGCCATCTTTCTCGACGAGCCCACCTCGGGCATGGGCATCGACGACCTCGAGGAGATGAAGCAGTTGATCCGGAGCCTGCGCGACGAGCACACCGTGGTGCTGATCGAGCACAACATGAACATCGTGATGGACATCTCCGACACCGTCACCGTGATGCAGGCGGGGCGCGTGCTGGCCGAGGGCCTGCCCCACGACATCCGCCGTGACGACCGCGTTCGAACGGCCTACCTGGGCAATATGATCACCGGAGGCAAGGCATGATTCTTTCGCTCAACGAGGTACACGCCCACTATGGCAAGAGCCATGTGCTGCAAGGTGTGAGTCTGCATGTGAACCACGGCGAACTGGTCACCCTGCTGGGGCGCAATGGCGCCGGCAAGACCACCACGCTCAAGACCATCGTGGGGGTCGTGCCGACCACCCGTGGCACGGTGCGCCTGTACGGCCATGAGTTGCAGGGGCAACCGGTGCATGCCATCGCCCGCCAGGGGGCCTGTCTGGTACCCGAGCACCGCGGCATCTTCAAGCTCTTGACGGTCGAAGAGAACCTGCTGCTGGCCCAGCGCCGGCATTCGCCCTGGCAGTTGGACGACATCTACCGCATCTTCCCGCGCCTGAAAGAGCGCCGCAGAAACGGCGGGGCCCAGTTGTCAGGCGGCGAGCAGCAGATGCTGGCCATCGGCCGCGCCCTGATGAACGACCCCAAGCTGCTCATGCTCGATGAGCCGGTCGAGGGCCTGGCCCCGGTCATCGTGGAGGAGATCGTGGCCCAGCTCAAGGTGATCAAGGCGGAGGGCGTGTCCATCCTGCTGGTGGAGCAGAACCTCGAGGTCTGCACCCAACTGGCGGATCGTCACCTGATCCTGGAGCAGGGGCGTATCGTCTACGAAGCCGACAACGCCACTTTTCTCGCCGATGCCGAGGTCAAGGACCGCTACCTCGGCGTCGGCCTTGCATGAGGTCATGGCCATGAAACTGCTGATCGCGCGCTTCAACCACGAAACCAACACCTTCTCGCCGGTGCCCACCCCCCTGGCCTCGTTCGACCCTGCCTATGACGGCGAGGCGCTGCGGACGCAGCAGGGCATGCGCACCGCCATGGCGGCTTTTCTCGATGCCGCCCAGGCCCTGGGGGCCGAGTGCGTCACGCCGGTGTCGGCCACCGCCAACCCCAGCGGCACGGTGCAGGCCCAGGCCTACACGGCCCTGTGCGACCGCATCGTGGCGGCGGCCCCGGGCTGCGACGCCATCCTGCTCGACCTGCACGGCGCCATGGTGGCCGAGAACAGCCCCGACGGCGAGGGCGAGCTGCTGGCGCGCCTGCGCGCCGCCGCCCCCGGCGTGCCCATCGGGGTGGCGCTGGATCTGCACGGCAACATCACCGAGCGCATGGTGGCCCACGCCGATGTCATGGTGGGCTTCAAGACCTACCCGCACATCGACATGTACGAGACCGGCGCCCATGTGGCGCGGCTGCTGCTCGGCATGCTGGCGGGTGGCCCGCGCTACGGCGTGCGCTGGCGCGCTCTGCCGCTGATGGGCCACACCCTGCGCAGCACCACGCTGGGCGGCGCCATGGCCCAGGCGGTGGAGACGGCCCGCGCCCACGAAGCCCGGGGCCTGCCGGCGCTGACCGTGTTTGCAGGCTTTGCGCTGGCCGACATCGCCGCGCCCTGCGTCAGCGTGGTGGCCACGGTGCGCCTGGACGCGGCCGGCGAGGCCCAGGGCGCCCAGGCCCTCGATGACCTGGCCGGCTGGATCTGGGCGCAGCGGCGGCAGTTCATCTACGACAGCGAGCCCCTGGCCGATTCGCTGCGCCGGGCCCAGGCCCTGGCCGAGGGGGCCGACCGGCCGGTGCTGCTGCTCGACCATGGCGACAACTGCATGTCGGGCGGCAGCTGCGACACCCTGGATGTGCTGCAGGCCGCCTGGGCCCTGGGCCTGGGCGGCATCACGGTGGGCCCGATCAGCGACCCCGAGGCCGTGGCCGCCCTGGTCGCGGCGGGCGAGGGCGCCGAAATCAGCCTGCTCCTGGGCAACAAGGTGTCGCTGGCGGCCCTGGGCCTGGCCAAGACGCCGGTGCCGGTGCAGGGGCGGGTGCGCGCCATCAGCGACGGCAGCTACACCGTCACCGGCCCCATCTACACCGGCCAGCGCTGCCACATGGGCCGCACCGTGTGGCTGGACACCGGCAGCGCGCAGATCGTGGTCACCGAGACCCCGCACGAACCCTGGGACCTGGGCGTGTTCAGCTGCGTGGGCCTGGACCCGCTGCAGGCCCGCTACCTGCTGCTGAAGTCGCGCATGTACTGCCGGCCGGTGTTCGTGCCCCTGTCGGCCGGCCTGGTCGAGTGCGACAGCCCGGGCGTGACGAGTTCCGATTTCAGCCTGTTTCCGTTCCGGCAGGTCCGGCGGCCTGTCTTTCCGCTCGACCCGATGTGAGTCTCCCTCCGGCCAAGAGTGCGGCTGCCGGCGCCGGTGCGGCGGGCGCCCGGCCATCTGCTCAAGGGGAGGGGGGTCGGACTGATGTCGGCTGTTCAGTCGCCAGGCCTCAGGCATTGGCGAAACCTGAGCGGCGCCGGCTGAAGGACTGTCGGGCGCGGTACTGAGCAGGGATGACATCGCTTCGCTCCGGGATCAGAATCGACTCGCCCTGCGCCACTTCAGAGCTTGAGATGAACACCCGTGGACGGACTCCAGATGCGCTTGCGATGGACTGCTTCTGCCGGCAGCCATGGCGGGCGCGTGTCGTGCGCCGGCTATGGATCAGATAGACAGACTCAATCCGGGATGTCGATAGTTTTGATTAATATTAAATCATCAATCGATAGCAATTGATGATTGATGAACCGTGGCGCAGGCCCGTCGAGCCGAGCCTGCATCCTTCACCGAAGTCATCCAAGGAGATTCCATGACCCAAGAAGCCAAATGCCCCTTTGCCCACGGCGAGAACGCCACCGCGGGCGTCAAGAGCAACCGCAACTGGTGGCCGAACCAGTTGAACCTGGCCATCCTGCATCAGCACCAGCCGGTGTCGAATCCGATGGACATCGGCTTCGACTATGCAGAGAGCTTCAAGAAGCTGGACTTCGCCGGGCTCAAGAAGGACCTGGCCGCGCTGATGACCGAGTCGCAGGACTGGTGGCCGGCCGACTGGGGGCACTACGGCGGTCTGTTCATCCGCATGGCCTGGCACGCGGCCGGTACCTACCGCACCGCCGACGGGCGTGGGGGCGCCAGCACGGGCAACCAGCGCTTTGCGCCGCTGAACAGCTGGCCCGACAACGGCAACCTCGACAAGGCCCGTCGCCTGCTTTGGCCGATCAAGCAGAAGTACGGCAATGCCATCTCCTGGGCCGACCTGTTCATCCTGGCCGGCAATGTGGCCATGGAGACCATGGGCTTCAAGACCTTCGGCTTCGGCGGCGGCCGTGAAGACATCTGGGCGCCGGAAGAAGACATCTACTGGGGCGCCGAGAACGAATGGCTGGCCACCAGCGACAAGCCCAACAGCCGCTACAGCGGCGACCGCGAGCTTGAAAACCCGCTGGCGGCCGTGCAGATGGGCCTGATCTACGTCAACCCGCAGGGCCCCGATGGCCGACCCGACCCGGTGGCCAGCGCCCGCGACGTGCGTGAGACCTTTGCCCGCATGGCCATGAACGATGAAGAGACCGTCGCGCTGGTGGCCGGCGGCCACACCTTCGGCAAGATGCATGGTGCCGGCGATGCGGCCCTGGTGGGCCCCGAACCCGAAGCCGCCCCGATCGAAGAGATGGGCCTGGGCTGGCTCAACCGGCATGGCAGCGGCAAGGGCGGCGACGCCACCACCAGCGGTTTCGAGGGCGCCTGGAAGCCCAACCCCACGCGCTGGGACATGGGCTACCTCCAGGTCCTGTTCAAGTACGAGTACGAGCAGGTGACGACGGCGGCCGGCGCCATCCAGTGGCGCGCCAAGGACGTGGCACCCGAGGACATGATCCCCGACGCCCACGATCCCGCCAAGAAGCACCCGCCGCAGATGACGACGGCCGACCTCTCCCTGCGCTTCGACCCGGCCTACGAGAAGATCGCCCGCCACTTCCTGGCCCACCCCGATGAGTTTGCCGATGCCTACGCCCGTGCCTGGTTCAAGCTGACCCACCGCGACATGGGGCCCAAGGTCCGTTACCTGGGCCCTGAGGTCCCCGCCGAAGACCTGATCTGGCAGGACCCTGTGCCGGCCGTGGACCACCCGCTGATCGATGCCCAGGACGCGGCCGCCTTGAAGGCCCGCATCCTCGCCTCTGGCCTGCCGGTGAGCGAATGGATCTCGACGGCCTGGGCGGCCGCCAGCACCTTCCGTGGCTCCGACCTGCGTGGCGGTGCCAATGGCGCCCGCATCCGCCTGGCCCCGCAAAAGGACTGGGAGGCCAACCAGCCCGCGCAACTGGCGAAGGCCCTGGCGGTGCTCGAAGGCATCCAGGCCTCGTTCGGCAAGAAGGTCTCGCTGGCCGATCTGATCGTGCTGGCCGGCAATGCGGCCGTGGAAGCGGCCGCCAAGGCCGCAGGCCAGGCCCTGGAGCTGCCTTTCACGCCGGGGCGCACCGACGCCACGCCGGCCCAGACCGATGCCGAATCCTTCGCGGTGCTGGAGCCGCAGGCCGATGGTTTCCGCAACTACGCCCGAACCGCCTTCCGGGTCTCGCCCGAGAACCTGCTGCTCGACAAGGCCCAGTTGCTCAGGCTCAGCGCCCCCGAGATGACGGTGCTGGTCGGCGGTCTGCGGGTGCTGGGCGCCAACCATGGCGGCAGCCAGGCGGGCGTGTTCACCCGGCGCGCGGGCCAGTTGACGAACGACTTCTTCGTCAACCTGACGGACATGTCCACCGCCTGGCGTCCGACCGGGGAGAACGCCTATGAAGGCCGTGATCGCCAGACCGGCGCTCTCAGGTGGATGGCGACGCGGGTGGATCTGGTCTTCGGCTCCAACTCGCAGTTGCGGGCGCTGGCCGAGGTCTATGCCCAGGACGACGGGCAGGCCAAGTTCGTGCGTGACTTCGGCGCGGCCTGGACCAAGGTGATGAACCTGGACAGGTTCTGAACTGAGCCGGGGGCGGGCCGTGGGCGCGCGATGATCAGCGCTGCCGGAACGCCCCCGGCGGCTGCCCGGTCCAGCTCTTGAAGGCCCGCTGGAACGCGGCGGTGTCGGCAAAACCCAGTTCCTCGGCCAGTTGGCCCAGCGAGATGCGGCTGGTGTGCAGGCGGTAGATGGCCACTTCCCGGCGCAACTGGGTCTTCAGGGCCTGGAAGCTGGTGCCCTCGGCGGCGAGGCGCCGCTGCAGCGCACTGGGCGACAGGTGCAGGGCGGCCGCGCTGTGCTCCAGGTCGGGCCATTGCGGCTGGGTGCGTTGCAGGTGATTGCGCAGCCGGCCGCTGATGCCGGTGTCGCGCGAGGGCAGGATGACCTGGACCGGGCCGTCGGCCACGAAGCTGCGCAGCGCGTTCTCGTCGCGGCACACCGGCATCTGCAGGCGTTCGGTCTCGAACCACATGGCGCTGCATTCGGCGTCGAAGCGCCAGGGCGCCGGGAAGATGGGGCCGTAGCCCTCGCAGTACGCCGGCCGGGCGTAGGCGAAGTCGAAGCGCACCGGCGGCAACTGCCCACCCACCAGCCAGGCGAACAGGCGCCAATAGACGCGCAGCAGGAATTCGTGCAGATGGGGGTTGGCTGCTGCGGCGCAGGGTTGGAAGCGCAGCGCCACGCCCGCCAGCTCCGGCCCCTCGCTGACCCGCTGCAGGCTCAGGTCGTCGTGCAGCAGCCTGAAGACGTGGGCGATGTGCCGTATCGCCACGTCCAGGGTCGGGGCCGCGATGCCGGCGCGGACCTGCAGCGCAAACGAGCCGCGCTTGGAGGGCCGCGAGAACATGCCCAGGCCTTCGTCGTCGTAACGCTCGATGAGCATCTTCAGCAACTGCGCCAATTGCCCTGGCGCGATGCGGGCATGGCGTTGCGCGATCGCGGCTTCGGGAATGCCCACCTCCAGAAGCAGGGCCCGACCGTCCATGCCGCGCGCACGCCAGCCCGACAGCAGGTTGTGCGCGAACTCGATGCCGACCGTGGACAAGGGGGAGCTTTCGGAAATGGATGGACTGAAAAACAGCAGAGCGGACTGTAGCGCGCCAGGGCAGGCTGCCGGCAGCAGGACAACCCGGGGATGCCGACGCGAGATGAAATGACATCGAGTCGCGGCCTTTTGCAATCCCCCGGAGGCCGGGGCGTTCCTAGAATTTTCTGAACCCGGCCCGAAGGCGAGGCCCCGGCCCCGGAAACCGTCCATGGAGACCCCCGATGTACCTGACCCAGTCCCTGCACCGTGCCGTCCAGCTTCATCCCGACCGGGTCGCCTCGCGTTTCGGGCACCGCACACAGACCTTCCGCGAGATGGCGCAGCGCGTGGCGCGCCTGGCCGGGGCTCTGCAACGCCTGGGCCTGCAGCCCGGGGACCGGGTGGGCATGCTGGCCCTGAACTCGGACCGCTACCTCGAATACCTGATGGCTGTGCCCTGGGCCGGTGGCGTGCTCAACCCCTGCAATGTGCGCTGGTCGGTGGCCGAGAACCGCTATGCGCTCGAGGATTCGGGCACCCGCATCCTGCTGGTCGACGAGGGCTTCAAGGAGGCCGCCGCCGCCCTGATGACCGACGGCGCGCTGCTGCGCGAGGTGGTCTATGTCGGCGAGGGCGATGTCCCCTCCGGCATGCACGGCTATGAGGCCCTGTTGGCGGCGGCCGAGCCGGTGCCCGACCAGCTGCGCCGTGGCGACGAGCTGGCGGGCATCTTCTACACCGGCGGCACCACGGGCTTTCCCAAGGGGGTCATGCTCAGCCACAACAACCTGGTGTCCTCGGGCCTGCAGGCCCGGGCCGAGGGACTGGCCACACCGGGTGGCAGCTACCTGCATGTGGCACCGATGTTCCATCTGGCCGACATCGGGCTGGCGCAGGCCCACTGGATCGAAGGCAACACCCATGTGGTGCTGCCCGCCTTCCATCCCGAACAGGTGCTGGACTGCATCGAGCGCGACCGGGTCACCCATGTGCTGCTGGTGCCGACCATGATCCAGATGCTGGTGGACCACCCGGCCGCGAGCGCCGGGACGCGTGACCTGGGATCGCTGCAGCAGGTGGTCTACGGGGCCTCTCCGATCAGCGAGGCGGTGCTGCGACGGGCTTTTGCGGTGCTGCCCGGCGTCCGTTTCGCGCAGGCCTATGGCATGACCGAGCTCTCGCCGGTGGCCACCGTGCTGTCGAGCTTCCACCACAGCGAGGAAGGCCAGAAGCTCGGCAAGCTGCGCTCGGCCGGCCGGGCCAGCTACTGCTGCGAGGTGCGCGTGGTCGACGAGTCCGACCACGAGGTCCCGCGCGGCACCGTGGGCGAGGTGGTGGTGCGCGGCCCGGTGGTCATGCAGGGCTACTGGAAGCAGCCACGCCAGACCGAGGCCGCGATCCGCGACGGCTGGATGCACACCGGCGACGGCGGCTACATGGATGCCGACGGCTTCGTCTTCATCGTCGACCGCATGAAGGACATGATCATCAGCGGGGGCGAGAACGTGTTCTCGATCGAGGTCGAGAACGCCCTGGCCAAGCACCCCGCGGTGGCGGCCTGCGCCGTGATCGGCGTGCCCAGCGAGCAGTGGGGCGAGGCGGTGCATGCGGTGGTGGTGCTCAAGGCCGGGCAGGCGGCCAGCGCCGAGGCGCTGCAGGCCCACGCCAAGGGCCTGATCGCCGGCTACAAATGCCCGCGCAGCGTCGAGTTCCGCGA
Organism: Curvibacter sp.; assembly: GCA_019233055.1. GTDB lineage: Bacteria > Pseudomonadota > Gammaproteobacteria > Burkholderiales > Burkholderiaceae_C > Curvibacter. The sequence goes on along the minus strand of JAFAMV010000114.1, from coordinate 31,399 downwards.
GTCGCTGCCCTTGTCGGGTGCCGGCAAGGTGCTCAAGGCCCGGTTGCGCGAACCCTTCTGGCAGGGGCGGGGCCGCCAGGTGGCCTGAACCCTTCTTCCCTGTTTCTTTGTCCACGATCCATCTCAAGGAGTCCTCCATGACCCGTCCAGTGCTGGTTGCCGGCGTCGGCATGATCCCCTTCACCAAGCCCGGCGCCAGTGCGCCCTACCCGCAGATGGCCGCCGAGGCGACGCGGCGGGCGCTGGCCGATGCCGGCGTCGACTACGGGCAGGTGCGTCAGGCCTATGTGGGCTACGTCTATGGCGACAGCACCGCCGGCCAATGCGCGCTGTACGAGGTCGGCATGACCGGCATCCCGGTGGTGAACGTCAACAACAACTGCTCCACCGGCTCGACCGCGCTGTTCCTGGCGCGCCAGGCGGTGGCCAGCGGCGCGGCGGACTGCGTGCTGGCCCTGGGCTTCGAGCAGATGAGCCCGGGCGCCCTGGGCGCGGTGTTCAAGGACCGCCCCAGCCCCTTCGACCGCTTCGACCAGATCACCGACGAGCTGGTGGGCCATGCCGAGATCCCGCTGGCGCTGCGCTACTTCGGCGGCGCGGGGCTGGCCCACATGCAGCAGTACGGCACCCGGCTGAGCACCTTCGCCAAGATCCGGGCCAAGGCCAGTCGTCACGCGGCCAACAACCCCCTGGCGCTGTTCCGCACCGTGGTCACCGAAGACGAGGTCCTGAACGCACCGGTGATGTGGCCCGGGGTGATGACCCGCCTGATGGCCTGCCCGCCCACCTGCGGCGGCGCCGCCGCCGTGCTCTGCTCCGAGGACTTCGCCGCGCGCCAGGGTCTGGCGAGCGGGGTCCGCATCCGGGCCCAGGCCATGACCACCGACCGTGCGCTCACCTTCGAGGCCCGCGACATGCGCGAAGTGGTCGGTTTCAGCATGGCGCGCGAGGCGGCACAGCAGGTCTACGAGGCGGCCGGCATCGGTCCGGAAGACCTCGACGTGGTCGAGCTGCATGACTGTTTCGCCCACAACGAACTGATCAGCTACGAAGCGCTGGGCCTGTGCCCGCCCGGCGGTGCCGAGAAGTTCGTCGTCGACGGCGACAACAGCTACGGCGGCCAGGTGGTCACCAACCCCTCGGGCGGTCTGCTCAGCAAGGGCCATCCGCTGGGCGCCACCGGGCTGGCGCAGTGCACCGAGCTGGTCCAGCAGCTGCGCGGCAGCGCCGGGCCGCGCCAGGTCGAGGGCGCGCGGCTGGCGTTGCAGCACAACCTGGGCCTGGGGGGCGCCTGCGTGGTGACCCTCTATGAAAAAGCCTGAGGCCGGAGGGACGATCATGATCGACCGTCAATGGATCGGCCATGCGCTGCCGGCCTCGGTGCTGGTTCTCGAGCGCGGCCGCCTGCAGTTCTTCGCCAACGCCATCGGCGAGACCGACCCGGTCTACACCGATGTCGAGGCCGCCCGCGCCGCCGGCTACCCCGACCTGCCGGCGCCGCCGACCTTTCTGTTCGCGGCCGAGCTGGATTCCGGCGCGGTCTTCCGCCTGCTCGAGCAGTTGCAGATCCCCGTCGCCCGCCTGCTGCACGGCGAGCAGGGCTTCAGCTACCACCGGCCCGCCTGCGCGGGCGACACCCTCACCGTGCACTCGACCATCGACGACATCTACGACCGAAAGGGCGGCGCGCTGGAGTTCGTGGTCAAGACCTCGCGGGCCTTCAACCAGCACGGCGAGCCGGTGGCCGATCTGCGCTCGGTGCTGGTCTGCCGCCACTGATCCGGAGGCTCACCATGGACACCCATCCCCTCTCTTGCGGCCCGCTGCGGGTCGGCGCCGAACTGCCGGCGCTGCAACTGCCGCCGGTGGACCGCACGATGCTGGCGCTGTTCGCCGGCGCCTCGGGCGACCACAACCCGATCCACCTCGACATCGATGTGGCGCGCCGGGCCGGCCTGCCCGATGTCTTCGCCCAGGGCATGCTGGGCATGGCCTGGCTGGGCCGGCTGCTGACGGGCTGGCTGCCGCAGAGCCGGCTGCGCCGCTTCGACGCCCGCTTCCAGGGCATCACCCACCTGGGCCACGCGATGAGCTGCCACGGCCGCGTGGTCGAGCTGCTGGACATCGATGGCGAAGCCTGCGCCCGCATCGAACTCTCCAGCCGCAACCAATACGGCGAGACCAAGATCGCCGGCGAGGCGCTGGTCGCCTTGAACTGAAACTCGAAAGATATCCAGGAGACACCCCATGACCCCAAGACTCGAAGGCAAGGTCGCCCTTGTCACCGGCGCCGGGCGCGGCATCGGCCGCGCCATCGCGCTCAAGCTCGCCAGCGAGGGCGCCCGCCTCGTGCTCAACGACCTCGACGCCGAACCGGTCGATGAACTGGTCGCCGAGGTCCGGGCGGCCGGCGGCCAAGCGCTGGCCTGCGCGGGCAGTGTCACCGCCCCCGACTTCGCCGAGCGCTTCATCGGTACGGCGGTGGCCGGCTTCCAGGGCATCGACATCCTCATCAACAACGCCGGCTACACCTGGGACAACGTGATCCAGAAGATGAGCGACGAGCAGTGGTATGCCATGGTCGACTGCCACCTCACCGCCCCCTTCCGCATCCTGCGTGCCGCCCAGCCGGTGATCAGCCGCCTGAGCAAGGCAGACCGGGAGGCCGGCCGGCGCGTGGTGCGCAAGGTGGTGAACATCTCCTCGGTGGCCGGCGTGTTCGGCAATGCCGGCCAGAGCAACTACTCGGCGGCCAAGGCCGGCGTCATGGGCCTGACCCAGACCCTGGCCAAGGAATGGGGGCGCCTGAATGTGACCGTCAACTGCGTGGCCTTCGGCCTGATCCACACCCGGCTGACCGACAGCGAGGCCGGTGCCAGCAGCGCCCGCATCGAGGGGCGTGACATCCGGCTGGGCGTCAACCCCGATCTGCTGGCGATGATGGAGAAGACCATTCCGCTGGGTCGCGGAGGCACCCCTGAAGAGGCGGCCGGTGCGGTCTATCTGCTGTGCACGCCCGAGTCCGACTACATCAGCGGGCAGACCCTGATGTGCACCGGCGGCCTGACGGGGATCTGAATGGACACCCTCGACACCCTGTTGCCCCGCCTGCACCGCCACCCCTGGATGGATGAGCAGATCGACCAGTTCCGCATCCAGGTGCGCCGCTACATCGGCGCCGAACTGGCCCCCCGCCTCGACGGCTGGCGGCGCCAGGGCTACATCCCGCGCGGGGTCTGGCAGCCCTTTGGCGCGCTGGGCTTCCTGCTGCCCGAACTGGCCGAGGAATGGGGCGGTGCAGGCGCCAGCCTGGCCTACCAGCTGGTGGTGCAGGACGAGCTGGCCCGCGCCGAGATGCCGGCCAACACGGCGGTGCACACGATCGCGGCGCACTACATCCTGGCCTACGGCAGCGAGGCGCAGCGGCGGCGCTGGCTGCCCCGGCTGGCCAGCGGCGAGTTGCTGGCCGGCATCGCGATGACCGAACCGGGTTGCGGCTCGGACCTGAAGTCCATGCGCACCCGGGCCCGCCGCGAGGGCGGGCACTATGTGATCGACGGCGCCAAGACCTTCATCACCAACGGCTACACCGCCAACCTGCTGGTGCTGGCCTTGCGCACCGGCGAGGCTGGCAGTCGCGGGGTCTCGCTCATCGTGCTCGAGACCGAAGACCTGCCCGGCTTCACGGTCGGGCGGCGGCTCGAGAAGCTGGGCCAGCATGCCTCGGACACGGCCGAGCTGTCCTTCGAGGGGGTGCGCGTGCCGGTGGACCATCTGCTCGGCGGCGAGGAGGGCCAGGGCTTCCGGCAGTTGATGGGTCAACTGCCCTATGAACGCATGCTGCTGGCCGTGCCGGCCGCCGCCACGATCGAGCGGGCGCTGGCGCTGACGGTCGACTACACCACCCAGCGCCAGGCCTTCGGCCAGTCGGTGGCCGCCTTCCAGAACACCCGCTTCAAACTGGCCGAGTGCGCCACCCTGGCCCATGTGGTGCGCAGCTTCGTCAACGACTGCGTGCAACGACTGCTCGACGGCACCCTCGACGACGAGGCCGCCTACATGGCCAAGTGGTGGACCACCGAGCAGCAGTGCAAGGTGGTGGACGAGTGCCTGCAACTGTTCGGCGGCTATGGCTATATGGCCGAATACCCGATCGCGCGCCTCTATGCGGATTCGCGGGTCCAGAAGATCTATGGCGGCACCAACGAGATCATGAAGGACCTGATCGCCCGCCGGCTGCTGGCCTGATGACCCAGCGGTTATCGTCTGCACTCTTGCGTCACGTCAAGATTCGACCGGCAGGCGCGCCCTATCATCCGTGCCTGAAAAATGGAACTGGATCGGATGTCACGGCTGTGTGCGACGCTGACCCTGGGCGCAGCGCTCGGGTGTGCCGTCCTGTGCGCACAGGCCGAACCCGGCACCAGCCATCTGGACCGGGTGCTGGCCAGCCACAGCCTGCGTGTCTGCATCTGGCCCGACTACTACAGCATCACCTACCGCGACCCCAAGACCCGGGTACTGAGCGGCATCGACGTGGACCTGGCCAAGGAACTGGCGGCCGACCTGGGGCCGCAGGTCCAGGTGCAGTTCATCGACAGCTCGTTTGCCCAGCTCGTCGATGACGTCACGCACGACCGCTGCGACATCGCGATGTTCGCCGTCGGCATCACGCCTGAGCGGGTGCAGGTGCTGCGCTTCACCCAGCCCTACCTGAAGAGCGACATCTACGGCATCACCACGCGCAGCAACCGGCGCATCAAGACCTGGTCCGACATCGACCAGCCCGGTGTGGTGGTGGCGGTGGCCAAGGGGACCTACCACGAGACGGTCATGGCGCAGAAGCTCAGGCAGGCCAGCCTGGTGGCGACCGCCACCCCCTTCGCGCGCGAGCAGGAGGTCGAGTCGGGACGCGCCGACATCTTCATGACCGACTACCCCTACAGCCTGCGCATGCTGGCCACCACCGACTGGGCCCGTCTGGTCAAGCCGCCCGGGACCTACCACCTCACCCCCTACGCCTATGCGATGCAGCCGGGTGACAGGCGCTGGTTCGAGCGCGTCGAGCAGTTCATGAGCACGGTCAAGCGCGACGGCCGTCTCATGGGCGTTGCCAGGCGCCATCACCTGGAACCCATCGTCGACCTGAACTGAGATGCGCCCGCCACCACCCCGTCCGCCTCAACGCAGGCGTGGGCATCTGTGGTTCCTGGCGGCGCTGCTGGTGTTCGTCATCAGCATCGGTGGCGGGACCTTCTTCACACTGGAGCGCCTGCGCCAGGATGCCCTGGCCTTCCACACCGGGGTCACTGCCACCCAGACCGGGGCTTTCGAAGACCAGTTGACACAGAGCCTCGACCTGGTCGATCAGGTGCTGCTCAATGACCTGACGCGGGAGAGCCTCGGCCGTACCGCCGACCAGTTCAGCGAGCAGTTGCGGACCGAATCGCGGCGTCTGCCGTTGCTGCGCTCGCTGTCGCTGCTCGACGGGCACCAGCGGGTGCTGGCCAGCTCCAACCCGGCCGACATCGGACTGACGCTTGCGCTGGACGATCTGTTGCCGGCCGTGGACCGCCATGGCGGCGAAGAGGCCTCTTTCATGCGCATCGGCCTGCCCTGGAGCGGCCGCGATTTCGCCGACGGCCACCCGCTGGACCGGCCGGCGCCGGGCGGGGTGCCGGGGCTGGGCTTCATCCCGGTGTCGAGGGTGGTCCAATCCGACGGCCACCGTTTCCAGGTCGTGGCGGCGCTGAATCCGGACTACTTCGTGAACCGATTCTCGAAGGCGCTGGATCTGCCGGGCCGCAGCGTCCAGGTCTGGCGGCTGGATGGCGTGCTGATGCTGTCCACTGACGACCGGGATGTGCCGGGTCTTCGGACCTCGGTGCCGGCGCTGGCCGCCGTGCAGCAGGAGTCTGCCTTCGGCAGCTACCAGGGCAGGTCCGCGCAGGGCATCGCCACCCTGAGCGCCTACCGGGCCTCCCGCCAGTACCCGCTGGTGGTCGTGACCGCGATGGAGCACGAGCTGGCGCTGCGGGACTGGTCGCGCGAGCGCCTGCACCTGCTGCGCCTGATCATCCCGGCCCTGGTGGTGGTGGTGGGGCTGGTGTCGGTGGTCTATCGATGGCAATTGCGGCAGTCGAGCCGCTTCGCCCAAGCCCTGGACGAAGAGCATCGGCGTCTGGCCACCGTGTTGACCGCCGTGCCGGCCGACCTGGTGCTGCTCGACGGCGAGGGGCGCATCGAACTCGGCAACGCCGGCTGGGAGCGGTTCCTGCAGGACGCACAGGCCCAGGCGCCGCAACATGGGGTGGGCGCCGAATTCGCGGTGCTGAGCAGCCAGCTGGCCGGTGCCGAAGACGGCCTGCGTGCGCGGCTGCAGGCCTGCGTCGAACAGGTGCTGGGGCAGTCGGCCGAGCAGGCCAGCCTGGAATATGTCTTGCGCCTGCCCCAGGGGGAGCGCTGGCTGCGTTGCACCGTCCGTGCGGTGCCCGAGGCGGCGAGCGCGGGCGCGGTGGTCATGCAGGTCGACATCACGGCGCAGCGGCAGGCCGAGTCCCGGCTGCAACTGGCGGCGACGGTGTTCACCCACGCGCGCGAGGGCATCATGATCACCGACGCCCAGGGCACCATCGTCGATGTCAACGACACCTTCACCCGCATCACCGGCTTCGACCGGCGCGAAGCGATCGGCGCCAACCCGCGCCTGCTCAAGTCGGGCCACCACGGCCCTGACCACTACGCCACCATGTGGCACTGCCTGCAACGCGACGGCTACTGGTATGGCGAGGTCTGGAACCGGTGCAAGAACGGCGCCATCATCGCCGAGATGCAGACCGTCAGCGTGGTGCGCGATGCCCAGGGGCAGGTGCAGAACTATGTGTCCCTGTTCAGCGACATCACCGCCATGAAGCAGCACGAACAGCAGCTGGAGCGGATCGCCCACTACGACGTGCTGACCCAGTTGCCCAACCGGCTGCTGCTGGCGGACCGCCTGCAGCAGGCCCTGTCGCAGAGCAGCCGCCGCAAGCGTTCCCTGGCCGTCGTGTTCCTGGACCTCGATGGCTTCAAGGTGATCAATGACCGGCACGGCCATGACGCCGGCGACACGCTGCTCGTCACCGTGGCCCAGCGCCTGAAGCTGTGCCTGCGTGAAGGCGACACGCTGGCCCGCATCGGCGGCGACGAATTCGTCGCGGTGCTGACCGACCTGTCGGCGGCGCATGACGCCGAGCAGATCCTGCAGCGCATGCTGCAGGCCGCCTCCGATGTCTGGGAATTCCATGGCGAGGCGCTGCAGGTCTCGGCCAGCATCGGCGCCACGCTCTACCCGCAGGATCGCTCCGATGCCGATCTGCTGATGCGCCATGCCGACCAGGCGATGTACACCGCCAAGCACGCGGGCAAGAACCGCTTCCACTTCTTCGATGTCGTCGAGGACGCGGCCCAGCAGAGCCAGCGCGACAGCCTGGAGCGCATCCGCCTGGCGCTGGCCCAGGGCGAGCTGGTGCTGCATTACCAGCCCAAGGTGAACATGCGCCGAGGCGAGGTGGTCGGGGCCGAGGCGCTGATCCGCTGGCAGCACCCGGTGCGCGGGCTGCTGGCACCGGCCGAATTCCTGCCGGTCATCGACAACACCGAGCTGGCCGTGGCTGTGGGCGAGTGGGTGATCGGCGCCGCCCTGTCGCAGATGGCCTGCTGGCAGCGGCAGGGACTGGATCTGCCGGTCAGCGTCAACCTCGATGCCTTCCAGTTGCAGCAGAGCGATTTCGTCGACCGCTTGCGCGCCCTGCTGGCGGCCCATCCCGATGTGCCGCCCGGCAAGCTCGAACTCGAGCTGCTCGAGACCGGCGCCCTGGTCGACATCCACCAGGTGTCTGCGGTGATGCACACCTGCCGCGAGATGGGCGTGCGGTTCGCGCTCGACGACTTCGGCACCGGGTATTCCTCGCTCACCTACCTCAAACGCCTGCCGGTCGAGGTGCTCAAGATCGACCAGAGTTTTGTGCGCGGCATGCTCGAGGACCCCGGGGACAGCTCCATCGTCCAGGGGGTGATCAGCCTGGCGGCGGCGTTCCGTCGCGAGGTGATCGCCGAAGGGGTGGAGTCGGCAGCGCATGGCGAGCGGCTGCGTCTCCTGGGCTGCGAGCTGGCCCAGGGCTACGGCATCTCGCGGCCCATGCCGGCGGAGGACTTCCACCGATGGACGCAGCAATGGCAGGACCGCCCCGTCTGCTGCGCTTGAGAAGCTGCGGCCGATGCCGCCTCGGCCCGCACCCGGGTCAGGGCGCGGCCACGCCCTGCACCGCTGCGGTGTAGGGTGCGTAGAAGGCGGCGCCGGCCCAACTGGGGCTCTTGCCGGTGTAGAGGGCCGCGCCGCGTGTGAAGTTGCTGCCCGAATGCCAGTCGCCCGATCCGCTGTACATCGCCACCGCCGGATAGGGGTAGACCGGGCGCGTGGCCGTGACGTTGCTGGCGCTGTCGGTCTGGTAGCTGGTGACGGCGTCGGGTGCCGTGCCGCCTTCGGCCCAGGCGGTCACCTGGGACACGAGGTCGATGTTCGGGAAACCCTCGCCGCCGCCGCAGTGGCCCACCCCCGGCACCAGGTACAGGCGCGCGAACTGGTCGACATTGGCGGCGCCCATCGTGCTCTGCATCGACTCGTAGTAGTCGATGGTGTAGCGCGGCGAGATGTGCTGGTCGGCCCAGCCGTGCCAGAGGATCAGCTTGCCGCCGGCCTTCTGGAAGGCGGACAGATCGGGGTTGGTGGCGTCGTTGAGCGCGTGGCGCGCCGTCAGGTAGTTGGCATAGAAGCTCGCATCGTGGTAGCCGAAGGTGTCGATGGTGGGCATCGTCGGCGAGCCGGTGAAGATCAGGTTGTAGGCCCCGGTCACGATCAGGTCGCTGAACAGGCCCGTCACCGGCGTGGGGCCGGCGGTGGAGGCGGTGGTCGGCACCTCCACGCCGATCCAGTTGGCTTCCGAGCCCAGCAGCGGCGAACCCACCAGCATGCGCTGGCCGGTGGTGGCGTCCATGGGGCCGCCATAGATCTTGCCTGCGGTGGCCACCTCGGCGGCGGTCAGGCACTGGCTGGTGCTGGTGGCGTTGGCCGCACATTCGATCGAGGCCGGGTCGAAGCTGCAGGCCCGGGGGTCGGCCAGCAGGCCGTCCGGGGCACCCGACTGGCCGCCACAGGCCGCCACGACGGCCTTGTGCAGCAGGGTCGCCTTGTCGGCATACAGCGTGGCGTTGCCGGTGCTGTCGCCCGTGGTGCTCTGGGCGATCACGTTCCAGCCGTGGTAGAGCGAATTCTGGATCTGGAAATGCGCCGCCGGGGCGCCCGCGATGATGCCGTTGTAGTCGTTGGGGTAGCGCTGGGCGGCCATCAGGGCCTCGCGCCCACCGTCAGAGCAGCCGATGAAGTACGAGTACTGCTGGGCCTGCCCGTAGTAGGCCTGGATGAGCTTCTTGGCCGCCAGCGTGGTGATGTGCTGGCCGCGGTAGGCAAAGTCGGCCTGCTGCTGCGTGTTGCTCGCCCAGCTGCTGCTCTGGCCCGAATGGCCCATGTCGGTTGCCGCCGTCACGAAGCCGCCGGTCTGCACCAGGGGGCAGCTATAGCTGAAGCTGAACGAGCTCTGGGCGGACGGGTCGCTGACATTGCCGCACAGGCCGCCGCAGCCCAGTTCGGCGAAGCGCTGGGTCCAGGTGCTCACCGGCAGGGCGATCTGGAAGGTGTTCGAGGGGGCCAGGGTGCCGGTCACCTTGCAGAACTGGACCGCGGTGCCGTTCAAGGTCGAGCTGGTCACCGTGGCCGAGGTGATGGTGCTGCCCGAGCCCCCGATGTCGGTGATGTCGAGGCTGGCCAGCGTCGAGCAGTCGACCTTGGGCGCCACGATGGGCAGTGTGGCTGCGGCGCTGGTGCCGCCGCCCCCGCCGCAGGCGGCCAGGGCGAGCAGGGCCAGGGCCGAGAGGAACAGGAGCCACAGCGGCTGGAGATGCAGTCTGGAAAACGAGGGACGCATGGGAAAGACCTCCTTGGAAGGTTGTTCAGGCAACGGTCGATGGAATCGAAGGGGCGTCATCCACCCTCCCCGCGGCGACGTGGACCGCAAGGATGGAAAGGGTGGATGCGGCCATGGGCGCCGGTCCAGGCGCGCTCAGGCCTCAGAAGCGATGCAGGATGCCGAGCTGGAAGCCGCTGATGGTGCGGCCGTTGACATCGGCGGCGACGAAGTTGGGCGACAGCCCGGCCGAGCCCGAGGGGCGGAAGCCGGCATTGGTGTCGTTGCGCATCGTCTCCCACAGGGCCGACAGCGTGGTGCGCTTGGACAGCGCATAGTAGGCACCGATGGAGCCGCCGCTGGCGTTCTGGCCCGAGCCCGACTTGTCGCTGATGCGGCCCCACAGGGCGCCCACGCGCAGCTGGCCGGTGACGTTGTAGTCGGCCGAGAGCTGGTAGATCTCGAACTGGCGGTTGACCGCGCCCGAGGCCCAGCTCACCGCACCGCCGGTGTTGCCCAGCACCTGGGCCGCATCGTTGCCGTTGCTGCTCGAGGCGATGTTGTTGGAGCGGATGTAGACCGCATACACCTTGCCCTTGCCGTAGTCGTAGTTGGCGTAGAGGTTGTGGTAGTACACGTTGGCATTGACGGGCGAACCCAGCGGGGCCTTGGCCTGCAGGCCGGCGTAGCCCACGCGCACCGGGCCGTTGAGGTAGTCGGCGGCGGCCTGCACGATGGGGGTGGAGACCTGGGCGGTGGTGGTGCTGGCCTGCTGCTGGGCGAAATGGCCTTCGAGCTGCAGACCGGCCCAGCGCGGCGAGATGTAGGACACATCGTTGTCGTAGCGCGAGGGCACGCCGAAGTTGTTGACCATCGAGCCCAGGGTGCGGGCGGTGTAGTCGATGTAGTCGCCGCGGTAGAAGATGGCGGTGTTCTGGCGGCCCAGGCGCACTTCGCCCAGGCTGCTGTCGGCCAGGCCGACCCAGCTCTGACGGTCGAAGGCGCGGGTGGCGTCGGCGGTGGCGCCCGAGGTGGCGCTCAGGCCCATCTCGAGCTGGAACTTGGCCGACAGGCCGCCACCGAGGTCTTCGGCACCACGGAAGCCCAGGCGGCTGCGCAGGTCCTTGCCGTCTTGCAGGGTGTTGAGCTTGGTGCCGCTGCTGCTGCTCATGTGGTTGAAATATTCATCGACGCTGCCGTAGATGGTCATGCTCGATTGGGCCTGGGCCATGCCGGCCAGGCCCAGCGCCATGCTGGCGGCAATGAGGGGGCTTGTCTTCTTCACGATGTTCTCCTGGTGACCTTGTTGGACTTGGTTTGCGTTTCAATCAATCGGCGCGTTGCTCGGACTCATCACCCGCTTGCGTGGACAGGTGAACAAAAACGGTGCGCGCCTCGCGGCAGGCACCTTCTTGCACGGGCCGGGGCCGCCTGCACGGCGTCCCCGGGGACAGGTATCCAGGCCTCGGAACTCGTCCTGGGCGGTGGCAGCCGCGTCAGAAAGATAGGGGGAGCCGCTCCCTCGCACTGGCCCGGCCCACCACCCGATTGCTTGGATGGACCGGATGCTAGGGAGACCGCGGGGCGACATCAATCGATGGACGCAGCGGCCGTGCGCATAGCGCGCAAGTCGTGCGCCGTGCAAACCTTCCGGGGGATATCCCTAGCGCCGCGCGCGCCAAAGAGGCGCGAGGCCGCAAGGGTTCAGACCAGATCGCGCAGCAGGTTGCTGACCTCGGTCAGACGGGGCAGGAAGCGCTTGACCATCTCGTCATGCGTGTAGGGCTGGGCCGGCATGGTCGAGCCGATGGCGCCCCGGCATTCGCCCTTGCGGTCCTTGAGCGGCATGGCGATGCCGCGCAGGCCCAGGGTCAGCAGGCCCTCGCTGGTCCAGTAGCCCTGGTGCCGCGCGGCGGCCACCATCTGCAGCAACTGGGCGCCATCGGTGGCGCTGTGAGGGGTGAAGGAATTGAACTCGTGCACCGCCGCCCAGGCCTCGAACACATTCGGCGCCAAGGTCGAGAGCATGGCGATGCCCGGCGTCACCAGGTGCGCCGGCACCCGCGCACTGACCGGAAAGCCGATCGACTCCATGCGGTTGCTGGCGCTGCGCGCCACATAGACCACCTCATGGCCGTCGAGCACGCTGAAATTGAAGGTCTCGCCACAATCGGCCGACAAGCGCTGCAGAAAGGGCTGCACCAGGCGCGGCAGGCGCGCCGAGTCCAGATAGCTCTGCCCCAGGCGCAGGATGCGCGGCATCAGCCAGAAGCGCTTGCCGTCGGTGGCCGCATAGTCGAAGTGCACCAGGCTCAGCAGGTAGCGCCGTGCTGCCGTGCGGGTGATGCCGGCGCGCGCGGCCACCTCGGAGGAGCTCAGCCGGGGATGCGTGTCGTCAAAGGCCTCGATCACGCGCAGGCCCCGCCCCAGGCTGTCGATGATGTCGCTCGATTCGGCAGGGCCTTTGGGGCTCGGGGGCGCAGTAGGCATGGTGCTTCGGCTTCGGTTGAACAGGGCAGCCCTTGCAGGAAGACTGCCGATGCCTGGATCTTGCCTCAAGCCTCGACCGCCCAACCCCATGGAAATACGCAGGGCGCGGCTTCCAGGGCCTTGGAATCGCTGCAATGCTTTAAGTGGAATTCTATTCCAGTTTTTTGACTCAACGCTCCAGTGTGTGCAAGGCATGCGGTCCGTGGCACAAGGCCTCGGTCAGGAAGGACAGGCAGCGCTGCAGCTTGGGCGACTGCTGCGAGCGCGCCGCCGTGACCGCCCAGACATCGGCGCGTTGGCAGTAGTCGGGCAGCACGCGCTGCAGGGCCCCGCTGCGCAGGGCCTCGTCCACGTCCCAGCTCGACAGCAGCACGATGCCCTTGCCGGCCAATGCCCAATGGTTGACCACATCGCTGTGGTTGGTGCCCAGGTTGCCGGTGACCTTGACCGACTCCAGGCCACGCGGCCCCTGCATGCGCCAGATGCCGAAGCCCTGCTGGCGTTCGCGCAGCAGCAGGCAGTCGTGCTGCGCCAGCTCGGCCAGGCTGCGCGGCGCGCTGCGCCGCGCCAGGTAGGCGGGCGCCGCGCACAGCACGCGCACGCTGGGCACGATGCGGTGGGCGATCAGGTGCGGCTCCTCCACTTCGCCGACGCGGATGTCGATGTCGAAACCTTCATCGAGCAGGTCCACCCGACGGTCCACCAGTTCGAGCCAGACCTCCAGGGCCGGATGCAGCTCCGACAGTCTGGCCAGGATCGGTGACAGGTGGTTGCGCCCCAGGCGCAGGCTGGTGGCGATGCGCAGCGTGCCGGCCAGCAGGGCCTGGCCCGGGGCGCCGGCCAGGGCCGGCCCTTCGTCGGCGGCGTCGAGCACCCGACGCGCCCAGGCATAGGCGGCCTCGCCGGCCTCGCTGATCAGCACCCGCCGCGTGGTCCGGTGCAACAGGGTCTGGCCCAGCGCCCGCTCCAGCCCGGCCACGCGCTTGGTGACATAGGCCGGAGAGATGCCCATTTCGGTGGCAGCGGCCACGAAGCTGCCGCGCCGGGCCACGAGGCAGAACACCCGAAGGTCGATCAGATCCCATTCTTTATTCACCATCAGGAAATTGTGAATGGAAATCGACGGCGATTACCAGAGTCAAAAGCAATTTATCGTGACGCATCCCCATCGACTGAAAACCGCCCCATGAGTCAAGCCCCCCTCACCCGCATCGCCATCGTCGGCACCGGCCTCATCGGTCTGGCCCATCTGGACGCCCTGCGCCAGACGCCGCGTTGCTGCCTCAGCGCCCTGGTCGATCCCGCGCCCGCCGCCAAGGCACTGGCCGAACGGCATGGCGTGCCCTGGCATGCCTCGCTGGCCGATCTGCTGCAACACGACCGCCCCGACGGCGTGGTGCTGGCCACCCCCAACCGCCTGCATGTGCCACAGGCGCAGCAATGCCTGGACGCCGGACTGGCCGTGCTGCTCGAAAAGCCGATCGCGCCGACGGTGGCCGAAGCCCAGGCCCTGGTCGCGCAGGTCGAATCCACACAGGGGCGGCTGCTGATCGGGCACCACCGCGCCCACAGCCCGATCATGGCCAAGACCCAGGAGGTGCTGCGCGCCGGCACCCTGGGCCGCCTGGTGGCCGTCATGGGCAGCGCCACCTTTTTCAAGCCGGACCATTATTTCGAGGAAGGCCCCTGGCGCCGCGAGGCCGGCGGCGGCCCGATCCTGCTCAACCTGATCCACGAGGTGCACAACCTGCGCATGCTCTGCGGCGAGGTGCAATCGGTGCAGGCCATCGCCTCGCGGGCCGCCCGCGGCTTCGAGGTCGAGGACACGGTGAGCATCAACCTGCGCTTTGCCAACGGCGTGCTGGGCAGCTTCATGCTGTCCGACACCGCTGCCTGCGCACGCAGCTGGGAGCAGACCTCGCAGGAAAACAAGGCCTATCCAAGTTACGATGACGAGGATTGCTACGTCATCACCGGCACCCAGGGCAGCCTGTCGGTGCCGACGATGCGCCTGAAGACCTACCCGCGCGACAGCGCCGCCTCCTGGTGGAAGCCCTTCGAAGCGGGGGTGGTGGGTCTGGTGCGCGAAGACCCGATCGCACGCCAGATGGCGCATTTCGGGGCGGTGGTGCGTGGCGAAGCGCCTCCGCTGGTGAGTGCGCGGGACGGCCTGGCCAACCTGCGGGTGACCGAGGCGGTGGTGCAGGCCGCCGCCTGCGGCAGCACGGTGGCACTGGCCTGAGCCGCCGCGCCGCCACACCGTCGCGAACCGATTTTTCCCAACCTGGAGGACCCGGTCCTCCGCAGAAAGAACCCTCATGAAGATCCTCATGCTCCACGGCATCAACCACAACATGTTCGGCAAGCGCGACCCCAAGCAGTACGGCACGATCACGCTCGAACAGATCGACGGCCAGCTGCAGACCCTGGGTCGCGAACTGGGCGCCGAGATCAGCAGCTTCCAGACCAACCACGAAGGCGCGATGTGCGAACGCATCCATCAGGCCTACGAAGAGGGCATGGACGCGGTGCTGCTCAACGCCGGCGCCTGGACCCATTACAGCTACGGCATCCGCGATGCCCTGGCGATCCTGACCGTGCCGGTGATCGAGCTGCACATGTCCAACATCCATGCGCGCGAACCCTTCCGCCATGTCTCGGTGTTCGCCGAGATCGTGCGCGGCCAGATCTGCGGCTTCGGTGTCGACAGCTACCTGCTGGCCCTGCGCGCTGCGGTGTCGGCCGTGCAGCAGGCCCGCGCCTGACCCGTTCGCCCGCCCACCCTTGATTGATGCCCGGGGCCGCTGCGGCCCTGGGCGGCTGCGCTGCCCATGCTCCACATCCTGGCCATCACCGGCCCCATCTACATCGCCATCGCCCTGGGCTTCATCACCACCCGTGCCGGCCTGTTCCACAAGGCCGACATGCGGGTGTTCGGCAAGTTCGTCCTCCACCTGGCCCTGCCCGCCATGCTGTTCAACGCGCTGGCCCGGCACCCGATCCAGGAGATCCTCAACACCAACTACCTGCTGGCCTACCTGGCCGGTTCGCTGACGGTGGTGGCCCTGGGCTACGCGGCCAACCGCCGACTGCTGCGCCGCAATCAATTGCAGAGCAGCTGCGACACCATGGGCATGGGCTGCTCCAACAGCGGCTTCGTCGGTTTTCCCATCCTGCTGCTGACCCTGCCCACCGTGGCCGGTGTGGCGCTGGCCCTGAACATGGTGGTCGAGAACGTGGTGATGATCCCGCTGCTGCTGGCCCTGGCCGAGCGGGCCCGCGGCCATTCGCGCAACTGGCGCCACCTGCTGCGCGACACTCTGCGGCGCCTGGCGGCCAACCCCATGGTCATCGGCCTGCTGCTGGGCTTCGCGATGTCGTTCACCGGGGCCAGGCTGCCGACGCCGCTGGAGCGCAGTGTGGAGCTGTTTGCCCAGGCCAGCGGCGCCTTGTCGCTGTTCGTCATCGGTGGCACCCTCACGGGGCTGCGTTTCGAAGGTCTGGCCAGACGGATCGCGCCCATCGTCGGCGGCAAGCTGCTGCTGCACCCCCTGATGGTGTGGCTGGCGGTGCTGGCCCTGCCCCTCCTGGGCCTGGCGCCCCTGGACGGCCCGCTGCGCGAGGCGGCGCTGCTGAGCGCCGCCATGCCGATGATGAGCATCTACACCATCCTGGCCCAGCCCTATGGTCAGGAGGACACGGCGGCGGCAGCCCTGCTGGGGGCCACGCTGAGCTCCTTCTTCACGGTCAGCGCCCTGTTGCTGGCGCTGCACGCGGTATGACTGCGCCCCGCCACGGGGCGGCGGTCAGCTGACGTAGCGGATCTGCGCCACCGCGCGCAGTTGCTCGGCGGTGGCCGTGCCGAAGCCGAAGAATTCGAGGTAGGCCGGGATCATCTCGAACAGCATGTCGGTGCCGAGCTGCACCGGACAGCCGCGCGCCATGGCCGCCTGCAAAAGCGGCGTGTATTCCTGCTTCATGACCACCTCGCCGACGAAGGTGCCCGGTGCGATGCGGTCGATGTCGAAGGGCAGCGGATCATCCGGCTTCATGCCCAGCGGCGTGGCATTGACGATCAGCTCGCAGCCCTGCGGATCGTTCGAGCCGGTGCGGACCTGCAGCGCCGGGTAGTGCTGGCGCAAGCGCGCGGCCAGGCCTTCGCAGGCGGCGCTGTGGAAGTCGAACAAGCCGATCTCGGCCACACCGGCGGCCGCCAGCGATGCGGCGATCGCCGACCCGACGCCGCCGCAGCCCGACACCAGCACCCGCCGGCCGGCCAGTGCGAAACCCTTGCGCAGCACGCCGCGCACAAAGCCGGCGCCGTCGAACTGGTCGCCGAGCAGCGTGCCGTCGGGCCGCCACAGGATGGCGTTGCAGGCGCCCGCGATGCGCGCGGTGGCGGTGAGTTCGTCCACCAGGTCCATGGTCACCACCTTGTGCGGCATGGTGATCAGCGCACCATGCAGATTGGTGAAGCGGCGCAGCACCTGCAGCGTGTCGCGGTAGTCCTCGGCCTTCACCCCCATGGGCACCACCACGGCATCGATGCCCTGCTGCTCGAACCAGGGGTTGTAGATCATCGGGGCCTTGAAGCTTTCGGTGGGGTAACCGATGTGGGCAATGAGTCGGGTTTTTCCGCTGATGGGCATGGCAATTACAAAGAGATCAGAAAAGGGTTGCGGGCGGCGCTGCGGGCCGGGCGTCAGAGCCCGTCGAGCGAGACCGCCCGCTCTACGCGGGCGCTGAGCGCCAGGGCTTCCAGCGTGGCCATGTTGTCGAGGCTGCCCTGCCGGGCCCGTTCGAACAGGGCGTCATCGCCATGGGCCAGGGCCTGGGCAAAGGCCTCGGCAGCAAACCGGAAGCCGCTGCCGGAGGGGCATGACAGGGTCTCGAAGGCGATGCTGTTGGCCACCCCGCGACGCAGGCGCAACTGGCTGGGCAGGTAACCCCAGGGGTTGTCGGCCGGCGCGTCGGCCGTGTGGTTGAGGTATTCGGTCTCCAGCGTCCCCAGGCTGCCGGCCACGGTGGCATGCCGGTGGTTGGCCGTGTCCATGGCGCAGGACAGCTGGGCCCGGCGGCCATCGGCATAAAAGAGGGTGGCGCTGGTGCTGATGTCCACGCCGCCCTCGGCCCAGCTGGCATCGGCCCGCACGCGCTGGGGTGCACAGCCCATCACCGAGCGGATCAGGCTCAGCGCATAGCTGCCGGCATCGAGCAGGGCACCGCCGCCCAATTCAGGCTGCAGGCGGATGTTGCCGCTGCCCTGCACGGTGAAGCCGAAGCAGGCCTGCACCGTCCGCACCTCACCCAGCACACCTTGGGCCAGCAGGCCGAGCATGGCCGAGGTCTGCGGCTGGAAGGCGTAGGGGTAGGCCTCGAGCAGGCGCACCCCATGGCGGGCGGCGGCCTCGAACATGCGCTCGGCCTGCGCCCGGCCCAGCGCCAGCGGCTTCTCGCACAGCACATGCTTGCCCGCCTCGGCGGCACGGATGGCCCATTCGGCATGCAGGCTGTTGGGCAGGGGCAGGTAGATCGCATCCACCGCGCCATCGGGCAGCAGGGCCTCGTAGCTGCCATGGGCGCGCGCAATCCCCTGGGCCGCCGCGAAGGCGACGGCGCTGTCGAGCCGGCGGCTGGCCGCGGCCACCACCTGCACCGCCGGGCTGTCGGCCACATCGCGCACGAACTGGCGGGCGATGTTGGCGCAGCCCAGGATGCCCAGGCGCAGCACGGGCGACTCGGTGGAAGATGCGTGGTTCATGGAGGGGGCTCGGAAACGGGTCGGTGGAAGAAAGGAAGCGACATCAGGCCGGGGGCAGCGCCGCGCCGGCCTCGGCCACCGGGCCGGGCAGCGGCCCGGCCGGTGGCGGTTTCATCAGCGCTTGGCCTCGGCCAGGGCCTGGCCGCGCAGGGTCTGGTAGTCGGCCTCGGACAGCGGCGGCAGCTCCGGCTTGCCGAGGTCCTTGGTCGGCACGCGGAAGGTTTCACGGGCCGACCAGGCGGCCAGCGCGGCAATCACGGTCACGCCCAGAGCCAGCGCACCGACGGTGGTCGGGATGCCGACCGAACCGGGAGGCGCCACGGAAGCGAACAGGGCCGGCAGCAGCGCGGTCAGCATGGTGCCCACGTTCTGCGAGATGGCCATGGCGGTCACCCGGGTGCGGGTCGGGAACAGCTCCGGGAAGAAGCTCGGGAAGATCGCGTTGTAGCCCTGGTAGACCACGCCCCACATCAGCAGCGACATCAGCACCGCCAGCGGCACGCTCTTGATGCTGATGGCATACAGATAGACGAAGGCCAGCAGGCCCGAGCCGAGCGCGCCCACGATGATCGGCGGGCGGCGCCCGATGCGGTCCGACAGATTGCCCACATGCGGGATCACCAGCACCGCGACGATGTTGCCCAGCACCGGGATCCACAGGTAGACGCTCTTGTCCATGCCGATGCCGTAACCGGGTTGGACCGCGTAGGCCGCACCGAAGATGGTGGCCACCACCGGGATCACGTTCATCAGGGCCATGCAGGCCACCCGCAGCATGTTCGGACTGTTCTCGGCGAAGGCCTGCACCACGGGGGCGCGGGGCACGGCGCTCTGCTTGGCCTCTTCGGTGAACATCGGGGTCTCCTCGACCTCGCGGCGGATGTAGTAGCCGACGATGATCACCACGAAGCTCAGCAGGAAGGGAATGCGCCAGCCCCAGCTGTTGAACTCGTCGGCGGGCAGGTAGTGCGCCAGCGGCAGGAACACGGCGGCCGCCAGGATCTGGCCGGCCTGCACGCCCTGCAGGGTGAAGCTGGCGAAGTAACCGCGCCGCCCCATCGGCGAATGCTCCAGGATCATCGAGCTGGCGCCCGAGATCTCACCGGCCACCGCAAAGCCCTGGATCAGGCGCAACACCACCAGCAGGGCCGGGGCCAGCAGGCCCACATCGGCATAGGTCGGCAGCAGGCCCACCGCCATGGTCGAGATGCCCATCAGGAACATGCACAGCACCAGCACCTGCTTGCGGCCGTGGGTGTCGCCCCAGTGGCCCAGGAAGAAGGCGCCGATCGGCCGCGCCACATAGCCCACGCCATAGGTGGCCAGCGAGGCCACGATGGCCACGGTGGGGTTGCCCGAAGGAAAGAAGATCTGCGGAAAGATCAAGGATGCGGCGGTGGCGTAGATGAAGAAGTCGTAGTACTCCAGCACCGAACCGATCCATCCGCTGGCGGTGGCCTTCTTGGTCTGCTTCAAGCCGTGTGCGGCTGCTTTCTGGTCATGCATGCATGTCTCCAATCATTGCTTGTAGGGTCATTGGCAGCGATCGCCGCCACCGATGGATGAACTCTCCCTGACACTCCGTCCGCAGGGCACTCGGTGCACTGCGGGCTGGAGGCGAATGTAGGTGGCCGCCGTCCGAAATGCCATAGGCTTTCCCTCGGAAGCGTTCGATGATCGAACGCGTGCGTTCGTGGATGGATCACAATTCGGGTATCACCGGAGATGCCCCATGAGCCCCAGCCCCCCGATCGACCGACAGCACCTGATCGAGGGCCTGGGCAAGGGCCTCAGGGTGCTGGAATCGTTTTCGGACGAGCGCCCGCGCCTGACCGCCACCGAGGCCGGCGAGCTGACCGGCCTGACACGCACCGCGGCCCGGCGCTACCTCCTGAGCCTGGTGCATTTCGGCTATGCCGACACCGACGGCAAGCATTACTGGCTGCGCCCCCGGGTGTTGCGCATCGGCCAGACCTACCTCGAGTCGTCGCGCCTGCCGCGCCTGGTCATGCCTTTTCTGCAACGCCTGTCGATGCAGACCGGCGAGACCGGCAACCTCAGCGTGCTCGATGAACACGACGTGGTCTACCTGGCGCGCAGCAACTCGCCACGCGTGCTGTCGATCGGCTTCCACACCGGGGCGCGCATCCCGGCCCACTGCGTCTCTCCGGGCCCGGTGCTGCTCAGCGGCCTGGAGGCACCGGCGCTGACCCGCTGGCTGGGCGAGCACGACTTCAGCCGCTTCACCGCCAACACCATCACCTCGCGACAGACCTTCGAACAGTCGGTGGCCCAGGCCCGGCAGCAGGGCTATGGCGCCACCGACCAGTTCATCAACCTCGGCATCTGCGGCCTGTCGGTGCCCCTGCTCAACCGCAAGGGCCATGGCGTGGGCGCCCTGAGTCTGACCTACCAGCGCGAGGCCTACCCCGGCGAGTCGGCCCTGACGAAGCTGTTGCCCGGCCTGAAGGACACCTCCGACACCCTGCGCAGCCTGGTCTGACGCCACCGGCCGGCCGCCGGAGCCCGGCCGATTGGGCGATATCCGCGCAATCGGCGCGCCTCACGCCCGATCCGTGCACCCCTGTGGGCGCAGAACGCGCAGAAATCAGGCGCTTGGCGGCATACTCGACGCCTGCCGTGCGCACGCTGGCGGCCCGTCGTGGCCCGGGCGCAGCGGCTGCGACCCGAAGAGGACCGAATGACGAATCCTGGCAACGCCCGCGAAGCCGTGCCCGACATGCCCAACCGACTGGGCCTGCAAGGCATTGAGTTCATCGAATATGCGACCACCCGGCCCCAGGCCCTGGGCCATGTGCTGGAGACCCTGGGCTTCAAGCCGGTGGCCCGGCATCGCTCGCGTGAAGTGATGCTGTACCGGCAGGGCGGCATGAACCTGATCGTGAACGCGCACCGTGAAGACGCCCGGGTGAGCGCCCTGGTGGGCGAGAAGCCGGTGCTCTCGGCGGTGGCCTTCCGGGTCCAGGACGCGCTGCGCGCCCACACCCGCTGCGTCGAACTGGGCGCCTGGCCGGTGCCCAGCCACGCGCAGGCCATGGAGCTGCACATCCCGGCCATCCACGGCCCGGGCGGCAGCCGCTTCTACCTGGTCGACCGCTGGGACGAATTCTCGATCTACGACATCGACTTCAAACCCATTCCCGGCGTCGATCCGCATCCGCCGGCCCTGGCCGGCCTCGACTATTTCGGCCTGGTGCAGTACGTCGACCCCGGCCGCAGCGCCGACTGGGTCCGCTACTACGAGACCATGTTCGACTTCAGCACCCTGCCCGAAGACCAGCGCTACGGCATCCTGCCCAAGGGCCGGGTGCTGCAAAGCCCTTGCGGGCGCTTCTTCTGGCAGTTGATCGAACCCGACCCCTGGATGGAAAGCGACCACGCACCCGAGAACCTCGAACGCATCGGGCTGGGCACCCGCGATGTGGGCGCTGCGGTGGCCCTGCTCAAATCGCGCGGCGTCGAGTTCATCGAGACCAGCAGCCTGCACCCCGAGGACCGGGGCGCGCTGACGCGGCGCGAGCTGGGTTCGGTGTCCTTCGAGCTGGTGCACCGCCAGGACTGAGGGCCCGCCATGAACCCCATCCAGAACCCCGCCGGCTTGTTCGACAGCTACAGCCTGCACAGCCGCAGCCTGGCCGGCCCGCTGGAGTCGCGGCTGGACGCCCTCAGCAGCGCCGGCTTCGGCGGCCTGATGCTCGATGCGCACGATGTGGTGGCCCACCCCCAGGGCGCCGACGGGGTGGCTCAGGCCCTGCGCGCGCGCGGCCTGCGTGCCGATGCGCTCGGCACCCTGCATGATTTCGAAGGCCTCGATGGCGCCCAGCACCGCCACAAGATCGAGGTCGCCAAGGGCCTGCTCGAGACCTGCGCCCGCCTCGGCGCACCGGTGCTGGTGGTCGCCGCCAGCACCGCGCCCCAGGCCGGCACCGAGCGCAGCGCCCTGGTGCGCGACCTGCACAAGCTGGCCATGCTGGCGGTCCCCCTGGGCCTGCGGGTGGCCTACCAGGCGGTGTCGTGGGCGCGCACCGCGCCGGGCTTCATCGACGCCTGGGACCTGGTCTGCGAAGCCGACTGCAGCAACCTCGGCCTGTGTCTGGACGCCTTCCACATCCTGGCCGGCCAGAACCCGCTCGAGGACCTGATCGAGGTCGAGCCCGAGCGTCTGTTCCAGGTGCGCCTGTCCGATTTCCTGTGGGACACCCTCCCCGCACCTGAGGGCCAGGGCAGCCACGATGCCCGGGTGTTCCCGGGCCAGGGGGCGCACAGCGAACAGCTGGCCGACCTGGTGATGCGCCTGGCCCGCCTCGGCTGGCGCGGTCACTACTGTCTGGATGCCCCGAATGCGGACCACGCCCAATTGCCCGCCGCCTTCGTGATGGCCCAGGCCCGGCGCAGCGCGCAATGGCTCGATGAGGATGTGCTGCACCGCGCCGCCCCCCTGCCCGACTGGACCCGCGGCGACCCCGCTGCGCGCTGACTGTCGCTGCGGCCCTCAGAGCACCTGCTGCATCTGCAGCACCACCTCGCTGACCCGGGGCAGCAGCCGCGCCACCGTGTCTTCGCGGCTCTGGTGCATGGTCAGCGTGGCGCCGACCGCCCCGACGCATTCACCGCGCCGCGTGAGCACCGGCACCGCAAAGCCCCGCAGGCCCGAGCTGAGCTGCTGTTCGGCCACCCAATAGCCCAGGCGGCGCGCGGCCTCGACATCGCGGCGGAACACCTCGGCATCGGTCGGGGTGTTGGCGGTGAAGGTGCTGAACTCATGACCCGCCACCCAGGCTTCGACCGCCGCCGGCTCCCAGGCCGACAGGATGGCCGGCCCCGGCGTCACCACATGGGCCGGCACCCGGGCGCCCACCGCGAAGCCGATGCTCACCACCCGGTTGCTCTGGCTGCGCGCCAGATAGACCACTTCGTGGCCGTCGAGCACGCTGAAATTGAAGTTCTCGCCGCACTCGGCGGCCAGACGCTGGATGAAGGGCAGGACCAGCCTCGGCAGGCGCGCGGTGCTCAGATAGCTCTGGCCCAGCATCAGGACCCGAGGCGAGAGCCAGAAGCGCTTGCCGTCGGTGGCCGCATAGCCGAAGTGCACCAGGCTCAGCAGATAGCGCCGCGCGGCGGTGCGCGAGATATCGGCCCGCAAGGCGGCCTCGGAGGCACTGAGCCGGGGATGTTCGTCATCGAAGGCCTCGATGACCCGAAGGCCCTTGCCCAGGCCATCGATGATGTTCTTGCGCGCCACGTCCATGCCCGATTCTGCGTTGCGGGCCCGGCCAGCCGGCGCTGGTGATATCCCTCGGAACAGAGGCAGGGCGCGCACTGCGCGCGCACAGCGCGCACCCTTCCCCGGGGAGGCGGCACTCAGCCCAGCACCGCCCGGCAGGCCGCCAAGGCGGCGCGGGCCCATTCGCGGGTGCCGACCCGGGCCACGCGCACATCGTGGGGAATCTCGACGCTGAGCGGCAGTTCGGCCGGCAGGCTGGCAAAGATGCCGCGCAGATCGATCACGCCCTCATCGGGCAGCAGGCGCTCGCAACGCGCGGTGTGGATCAGCTGCGGCACCGTCGGCTCGGGCAGGCCCGGCGCGTCGCAGACCTGGGCGTAGTGCAGCAGCTGCGGCGGCAGTGCCTGAAGATCTGCCAACGTGGTCCGCGAACGCCCCGCATGCAGGGCATCGACCAGGATGCCGGCCGCACGCGGCCGCCCTGCCGCGTCCACCACCTGCAAGGCGGTGCGCGCATCGGGCACGGCGGTCCAGGGCATGAACTCGAGATCGCAGCTCAGGCCATAGGGCTGGGCCAGTTCGCACAGGCGGGCATAGCCGTCGGCCAGCCGTGGCAGGTCGCCGTCGTCCCCGGCCACCAGCACGGCCTTGGCCTGCAGCAGCGCGCCGGCCTCGAACAGGCGCCGGTGCTGCTGCGGGTCGAAGTCGGCGCCGATGCGCACGATCTCCAGATCGAACACCCCCACCCCGGTGTCATGCAGGGCCGCCAGCGTCTCGCGCTGCTCGGCCGGGTCGTCCAGCCAGGACTGGAACGGGGCCCCGGCGGCATTCGGTTGCAAGCGCAACCCGACTTCGGCATAGCCCAGTTCGGCGGCCAGCCGCACCATGGCCGAGGCCGACAGCGCCGAAGCCGTCAGGTAGGCCAGTGAATAACGTCTCATGGGCAGACCTTCATTTCAGTTTTCCTCGGCGCTGCACGCCACCCGCGACGCATGAACCCGGCGCGCCAGCCACCGTTCGGAGGGCCGCGGAGCAGGCCACGCCAGGGCAGCCGCGGAGCCGGCTTCGCCGGGCCGCTGGGTGTGCCCCTGGAGGGGGATGGAACTTCCACACGCAGTGAGGAAGTTCAAACGGGGTGGTTTCATTTCAGCGGCGAGACCGCCGTGGGCAGGGCGATGGTCGACGTCATCTGGGTGCTCAGATGGGCCGGCCCGCCCTTGGGCGGCCAGATGCCCTGGGCCACCGCCTCGGCCCGTGCGCGGCTGCGCGCATCGATCGTGGGATAGGCCCAGATGTTGGTGAAGCGCAGCGGTCCGTCCAGGGCCACCATGGCGACCACACAGGGCGACAGCGCCTCGCGCGGCGGCAGGTATTGCGCCCACAGGTCGATGGTGGGCTGCACGCCGCCGGGCTTGATGCCGTAGCTGCGGATCTCGTAGACCGGCCCGGCGATCCCCGACTCGACGCTGGGGCGCACCGGCTTCATCCAGGGGAAGCCACGGAAGCTCTCCAGCGTGAAGGACTGCGCCAGCGCGCCGCAGCCCAGCGGGTTGGCGCTCAGCTGGGTGCGCTGGCGTTCGGCCTCCAGGCTGGCCAGATCGGCAAAACCGCGCAGGACGATCAGGCGGTTGAGTTCGCCGATGTCGCTGCTCCAGCAGCCCAGCAGCTCACCTCGGGCCTCGGCGGCGCTGGTGTCGGCCTGCACCTGCAGGGCGGCCTGGCCGGTCGTGCCGAAGGGAAGGGTGAAGGTGGCAAGTTCGTAGTACATGGTGGTGTGCTTCCGGCGGTGGATTCAGGAAAGGGGAAGAGAGGGGCGCCTGGGTCGTTCAGGTCGTTCAGGTCGTCCGATCGGACAGCGGCACCCCGGCCGCATGGTGGGCCGCGATGAAACCGAAGGTCATGGCCGGCCCCAGCGTGATGCCGCCGCTGGGGTAGTGGCCGCCCATGAGGCTGTTCATGTCGTTGCCGGCCACATACAGGCCCGGCACCGGGCGGCCCTCGCCATCAAGGACCTGGGCCTGGGCATTGGCACGCAGGCCGGCGAAAGTGCCCAGGCTGCCCGGCTGCACCTTCACCGCATAGAAGGGCGCCCGGACCAGGGGCGCCATGCAGGGGTTGGCCGTGCCGACGGCGGCATCGCCCTGGACGCGGTTGTAGGGGGTCTCGCCCTTGCCGAAATCGGCATCCCGCCCGGTCTGCGCGGCGGCGTTGTAGCGCTGGACCGTGGTCTGCAGCGTCTCGACAGGCAATCCACAGGACTGTGCCAAGGCGGCCAGGGTCTGGCCGCGCTTCAGGTAACCCTTGCGCAGCCAGGGCCCCAACGGCATCGGTGCAGGTTTGACCGCGCCCAGACCATAGTGGCGGATGAAGTCGTGATCGCACAGCAGCCAGGCCTCGGCCGGTTCGCCCGGCGCCGTGGTCGCCAACAAGGCGCCCATGAAGTCGTGGTACGAATCGGCCTCGTTGACAAAGCGCTGCCCACGCCGGTCCACCGCGATCAGCCCGGGCTTGGCCCGCTCGATGAGGTGCGGGAAATGCGCCAGGCTGCCGTCGGCCCGGGGCACCAGGGACACCGGGGCCAGCGCCGCCGCACTGGGCAGGTCGCGCACCACCACGCCGGCGGCCTGCTCGCCCAGGCGCAGGCCGTCGCCGGTGTTGCCACGCGAGGCCGCCGACCAATGCTCGCGCCCGGTGGGCGCATGCGGCAGCAGCTCACGTTTGCGGGCCTCGTCATGTGGAAAGCCGCCGCAGGCCAGCACCACGCCGCAGCGCGAACGCAGGGTCACCGGACCGTCGCCGGCTCCGGCCGCGCCGAGCTGCACGCCGGCCACCCGGCCGTTCTCGATCAACAGGCGCCGCACCGGCGCCTTCACCCGGACCTCCACCCCGGCCTCGAAGGCCGATGCGGCCAACGCCCCCACCAGGGCATGGCCGTTGACCAGCCGCATGCCCCGGCCGTGCCGCAGGCAGTCGCGCCAGTAGCGCAGCACCCGGCCGGCCACATAGGCGAACGAGCGCGGGCTGCGCAACGCATTCAAAAAGTGCCGCAGCTCGGCCCCTGAGGCAATGCCCATGCCCCACAGCGTGGTCTCGGCCAGCGGGGGCTTGAGCTGCTCGATGCGCCGGCCCAGGCGGCGCCCGTCGAACGGCGCCGCACAGACGGACCGCCCGCCGGTGACGGCCGCCGGATTGCGGCCATGGAAATCGGGGATGCCATTGCCGTCGATGAACTGCAGGGCGCTGTGCTGGCGAAAGAACTCCACCATGCGTGGCCCTTCGCGGAGGTAGGCGGCCACGCGGTCGGCCTCGAAACGCGCGCCCAGCTCGTGCCGCAGATAGGCCTCGGGCCGGCCCGCCTCCTCTTCGATGCCGGCAGCCCGGGCCAGCGGGTTGCGCGGTATCCACATCCAGCCTCCGGACCAGGCGGTGGTGCCGCCGTACTGCGCCTCTTTTTCGAGCACCAGCACCTTGAGCCCCAGCTGCGCGGCGGTGACTGCGGCCGACAGCCCCCCGGCCCCCGAGCCCACCACCAGCAGATCGACATCGGAATCAGGACTCGGGTCGGCGGCAATGGGCATGGCGTGGGTGAGCGGCCCTCAGGCCGCGTAGATGGGCTTGGCGCCCGCGCTGCTGCGCAGGCCCTGGGCCGGTTTGTGGAAAAAGGGCGAGCTGCCGCTGGCCGCCGCCAATTGGGCGGCGCAGGCCAGCAGTTCGCTGGCAAGCGAGGCCATGCGCTCGGGCGTAAAACGCACCGTGGGGCCGGCAATGCTGAGCGTGCCCAGGGGCGGCTGCCCCTGCAGGCGCACCGGGGCCGCCATGGCATTGAGCCCGGCGGTGTAGGTTTCGCAGGTCAGGCTGTAGCCGCGCTCGCGCGTGGCCTGCACCTGCTGCAGCACCGCCTGCAGGCTGGTGGGCGCGTTCGGGCCGTAGCGGCCGGCCTCGCCCAGGCCTTGCTGGGCCACCAGGGCCATGGCCTCGTCATCGCTCAGCCCCGACAGCCAGGCCAGACCCGAGGACGAACAGGCCAGCAGGGCATCGCTGCCCATGTCCGGGTCGTAGCGCAGCCCCTGGCGGGCCCCCTGGGCACGGGCCACCCAGGTCAGGCGATGGCCGTCCACCACGGCCAGCCGCACCAGCTCACCCGAGATCTCGGCCAGCCGGTCCAGCAGAGGCTGGGCGATGTCGACGATGCCGGTGCTGCTCAGAAAGGACAGCCCCAGGGCCACCAGCTTGGTGCTGAGCATGTAGTCGCCATGGTCGCGCAGTTGCCGCACATAGCCGCATCGCACCAGGTCGGTCAGCAGGCGGTGCACCGCACTGCGCGGGATGCCCAGGCGGTCGGCGATCACCGCCAGCTCCAGGCCGTCGCCATGCTGCGCCAGCAGTTCCAGAATGCCCAGGGTCCGTTCCAATACGCCACTCATCGCAGTTCACTCCTCACAAGCAGGAGCCCGAGCGTACCCGAGCCACAGGCGGCGGCCGAGGACCGGGACGGGAGGTGAAAGCGGGGCATGGCCGGATCATATCCAATTTTCAGAATCAAATTCAATAGTTGAATTCAATTCCAGTTTTTTATACGATGCAGGCTTTCCCATCCCATGAGCACCCAGAACACCATGACAGACAAGTTGAGCCTCAGCCTGGACGGCGCCACCCGAGTCCACTACATCGTGGGTGACCCGATCGCCCAGGTCAAATCGCCGGCAGGCGTCAGCCTGGCCCTGCAGGCCCAGGGCCAGCACGCCTTGGTGGTGCCGGCCCATGTGCCCCCGGCCGACCTGGCCGCCTGGTGCCAGGGCGTGTCCCTGGCGCGCAATGTGGACGGCATCATCGTCACGGTGCCGCACAAGTTCGCCTGCTTCGATCTGTGCAGCGCCCATTCCGAGCGCGCCGCCTTCCTGCGCACCGTCAACACCATGCGCCGCCTGCCCGACGGCAGTTGGTACGGCGACATGTTCGACGGCCTGGGCTATGTGAGCGCGATGCAGTCCCTGGGCTGCCAGCCGGCCGGCAAGAAGGCCTTGCTGGTGGGGGCCGGCGGCGCCGGCTCGGCGATTGCGCACGCCCTGGTGCTGGCCGGCGTGAGCGAGCTGGCCCTGCACGATGCCGACGACGCCCGTCGCAGCACCCTCATCGAGCGCCTGTCCGGCCTCGGCCGCTGCCCGGTGCGCAGCGGCAGCGCCGATCCGGGCGGCTTCGACATCGTGCTCAACGCCACCCCCATGGGCATGAAGCCAGGCGACCCCTTGCCCATCGACGCCACGCGCCTGGAGCGCACCATGTTCGTCGGCTGCGTGATCACCCAGCCCGCCGTGCCGCCCCTGATTGAGCAGGCGCGCGCCCTGGGCTGCGCCACCATGACCGGGGCCGACATGTTCGCCCGCGTGCGCGACCTGATGGTCGACTTCCTGCTGGGCCGCTGAGATGGCGCTGCGGAGCACTCGACCATGAACCTGCTTGAGAACGATCTCGACGGCCTGGACGACGGCCAGGTCTTCGATGTGGTGGTGCTGGGCGCCGGCGGGGCCGGCCTGTCGGCCGCCCTGTTTGCCGCCATCGACGGCGCCAGCGTGCTGGTGGTCGAGAAGACCGGCCATGTCGGCGGCACCACCGCCCTGTCGGCAGCCACCACCTGGGTGCCGGGCACGCGCCAGGGCGCCGCAGTCAACCCGGAGGACACGCTGGAACAGGCGGCCCGCTACCTCGACAACGCCATCGGCGAACGCAGCCCGCGCGCCCTGCGCGAAGCCTTTCTGGCCCATGGCCGCGAAGCGGTCGACCGGATCGAGGCGCACTCCGAGCTGCGCTACCGGGCCTATGCCAAACACCCCGACTACATCTCGGAACTCGACGGCTCGACCCTTTGCGGCCGGGCGCTCGAGCCCCTGCCCTTCGACGGCCGTCGACTGGGCCCGCTGCTGCGCCTGCTGCGTCCGCCGATCCCGGAGTTCACGGTGCTCGGCGGCATGATGGTCGACCGCAACGACATCAACCACCTGCTCGGCATGACCCGCTCCTGGGCCTCGCTGCGGCACTCGGCCCGCATCCTGGCCCGCCATGCCATGGACCGCCTGCGCCACCCGCGCGGCACCCGGCTGGTGATGGGCAATGCGCTGATCGGGCGCCTGCTGTACTCGCTGTCGCGCCATGCCAAGGTCAGCCTGGCGCTGCACAGCAGCGTGAGCGCCGCCGGCCCCGAACAGGACGGCCTGCGCAGCCTGAGCCTGCAACAGAACGGCCAGCGGCGCACGGTGAAGGTGCGCGGCGGCGTGGTGCTGGCCAGCGGCGGCTTCAACCGCCATGAGCCATGGCGGCAGGAGCGGCTGCCCGGCATCCCGCCCGACTGGTGTCCGGCCGCACCGGGCCACACCGGCCAGGCGCAGGAACTGGCCCAGGGCCTGGGTGCCTGCCAGGCCCCCCCCGGCCTGAGCCCGGCCTTCTGGGCGCCGGTGTCGCTGCGGCGCCGCGCCGACGGCAGCCAGGCGGTGTTCCCGCATTTCGTGATGGACCGCGCCAAGCCCGGCATGATCACCGTCGATCAGGCCGGCGAACGCTTTGTCAACGAGAGCACTTCTTACCACCTGTTCGCCCTGGCCATGCAGGAGGCCCACCGGCATCGCCCGGCGATCCCGGCCTACCTGGTCTGTGACGCCCAGGCCCTGCGCCGCTACGGGCTGGGCATGGTGCGCCCCGGCGGCGGCGGTCTGGCCCCTTTCCTGGCCGACGGCTACCTGGTCGCGGGCCCCACACTGGAAGACCTGGGCCGGCAACTGGGCCTGCCCGCCGGCGCCCTGGCGCGCACGGTCGAACGCTTCAACCGCCATGCCGACGCTGGCGTCGACCCGGATTTCCACCGCGGCGAGACCGCCTACCAGCACAACATCGGCGACGCGACGGCGGGCGGACGCAACCCCAACCTGGGCCGCTTGCAGGAGGCGCCCTTCTACGCGCTGCGGCTCTACCCGGGCGACATCGGCGCCAGCGACGGTCTGCGCACCGACGCCCAGGCGCGGCTGCTCGACGCCGGCGGCCAGGCCCTGCCCGGCCTGTATGCGGTGGGCAACGACATGAGCTCGATCATGGGCGGGGTCTACACCGCCCCCGGCATCACGATCGGACCCGGCCTGGTCTTCGCCTACCTGGCCGCCCGCGACGCCTGCGCCCGCGCCCGGGGCTGAGCCGCGCCAGACGCCGGCAGCTCGCCGGCCGCAGCCGCTTCGGCGGCGTGCCGTCGCAGGTCTTCGGTGGTCTGGCCCTGGCCGTCAGGGCGCCAGCCCGGCGGCCGCAGCAGATGGCCGCAGAACTGCGACAGATTGCGCGCCCCCCTCAGATCCCGCCACAGCGCCGCCCAGGCGCCGAACTCGATCCGCCACAGCGAATGGCCCTCGAGCGGAACCACCCAGCCATAGCGACAGGGCAGCTCGGGCCGCTCGGCGATGTAGGTGCCGAACAGGCGATCGAAGAGGATCAGCACCCCGCCATAGTTGCCATCGAGGTACTCGAGGTTGGCCGCATGGTGCACCCGATGGGCCGAGGGCGTGTTGAACACCCACTCGAGCGGCCCGAGCCGGGGAATCCAGGTCGCGTGGATCCAGAACTGATAGAGCAGGTTCAGCGACAGCAGGCCGATCACCACCGGCGGCGGCATGCCCAGCCAGGGCAGCAGCATGAAGAAGGCCAATGTGCCGGTGAGCCTGCCCGTCCAGCCGAAACGGTAGGCGGCCGACAGATTCAGCTGATTGGGCGAATGGTGCACCGCATGCGTGCACCAGAACCAGCGCACCCGATGCGCTGCGCGATGGTAGGCGTAGTAGGCCAGCTCCTGCCCCAGGAAACAGGCCAGCCAGCCCGTCCAGTGGTCCATGGGCAGGCTCCAGAGCCGGTGTTGCCAGAACCAGTCCA
>JAFAMV010000039.1 GCA_019233055.1 Curvibacter sp. | reverse complement strand
ACCAGCAGCCAATACCGCATCCAGACCTGTCAAGGCAACACCCGCATCGTGCTGCTGGTCAGTGCCTACACGCTATGGCAAGGCCGGCCGGCCCAGTTGGTCAACGGCCTGGACATGACCCATCTCGACGAGGTGCAGCATCAGTTGCGCGAAAGCGAACGCAACTTCCGGCGCCTCTTCGAGCAGATGCAGGACGTCTACTACCGCACCGATGCCCTTGGCGTGGTTCAGCATGTGGGCCCGGGGGTGCGGCGGGTGCTCGGCTACGAACCCCATGAGATCGAAGGCCGCACCGCCGAGTCCTACTACCCGCGCAGCGAAGACCGCGATGCCTTCAAGAAGGCCATCCAGGAATTCGGCGAGGTCTCTGATTTTCCAGGCCAGATGGTGCGCCGTGATGGCCAGATCATCGACATCTCCATCAGCAGCCATGCGCTCTACGACCACACCGGGGCCTTTGCCGGCGTCGAGGGCATCTACCGCGACGTGACCCAGCGCAAGAACCTCGAACGCGAACTGCACCGGATGGCCACCACCGACATGCTGACCGGCCTGGCCAACCGGCGTGCCTTCCTCGAGTCGGCCGAGTCCATGTTCCTGGCCCACCGCAGGCCCGAACAGGCCTTGTCCCTGTTGATGCTGGACCTCGATCATTTCAAGGCCATCAATGACCGCTTCGGCCACTTCGAGGGCGACCGGGCCCTGGTGGAACTGGCCGAAGCCCTGCGCATCGAATTGCGCAGCACCGACGTGATCGGCCGCCTGGGTGGCGAGGAATTCGCCGTGCTGCTGCCCGACACCCGCATCGACGAGGCCATGGCGGTGGCCGAGCGCATCCTGCAGCGACTGCGCGGCAAGATGCTGTGGACCCCCGACAATGCCCCCGCCCAGGGCCTCACCGCCAGCATCGGGGCGACCCGCCGCCTGCCGGATGACCGGCACAGCCGCCAATGGCTGGACCGCGCCGACACGGCGCTCTACCAGGCCAAGCGCCAGGGTCGCGACCGGGTGGTCAGGGCAGAAGAGAGCGGCGCCCCGCCGTCACCGGAGTGTTGACAAGCCGGCAGCACGCCGACACGACAGTCCTTCAATGCGCTTTCGCCTGGAACCGGCGCGGCCGATGCTGTGCGGCCTGCTGGTCCTCGCGGTTGACACGGTCGATGGCCGCCAACAGCAGGGTCACCCCTGCAGCCGCGACGCCGGACATCCACAGCCAATGCGCCAACGGACGCCAACTCCCGACCACCGCCGGTGCGAAATGCAGCCCGAACCAGAGGCCCACCGACACCCCGACGAGCACCTGATACCAACGGACAAAAGCATGTGTTTTCTGCATGGCTTTCACCTCTCGCCAGAGGATGTTGCGCCTCCTGGCGGCCGATTCCCTGAGGACTTTCCCTGAGGACACTCGACGATGCACCACGAGGTCGTACCACCCTTTTTTCGGAACGCCATGGCAGGACGCTGGCCGCGCCCCTCCGCTTCGGGCACGCCACGCAACAGGATGTCACAGGCGCTGCATACAATGGCCTGCGGCGAGCGCCACCAAGGCACTCCCACTGTGTTCCATTCCCAGGGGTTTTCCATGCAGATTTCCATTCGATCCACCGTCATCGCTGCCGGCTGCTTTGCCGGTCTGGGCCTTGCCACACTGCCAGCCCACGCTCTGGGCTGCATCAGCGGTGCCGCAGCGGGTGCCGTGGCCGGGCACGTGGCTGGCGGTCACGCCGTCATCGGTGCCGCCACCGGCTGCTTCGTGGGCCACGAACTGGCGGTGAAAAGGGACCGGGAAGCCGAAGCCAACAAGCTCATCGCCGACTACGAGACCGCCCCTGAAGGCAGTCCGGAGCGTGCAAAGGATCTGGCAGGCATCGACAAGCTCGCCCGCAAGAACGTCCCGATCGCCGTCAAGTGGGTGGAAGAGCACCATATCAACAGCCAGTGAAGCTTTTCCGTCGACCGGCCCGTTGCAAACGCCCCATGCCTGTGGCTGAGAACCTCTGAACCGGGAGGCAGTCAGCCCGCATCGACTCCGGAAGTCGCTTCACATTCGCTACACTTTCGCCCGTGTCGCGCCGTCTCCTTGCCTACCTGCTGTTGGCCTTCGGCCTGCTGTTCGCCCAGCAGGGCGTGCTGAGACACGGCTACAGCCATGATCTCGGGGGCCTTCGCCTGGCCGCGAAAGAGGTGGCCCGGGCTGCTTCGACAAGCCCCTCCGAAGACCCCTCGGCCAGCGCACTGTGCGAACTCTGCCTGGCCTATGCACAGCTCGCGGTCACCCTCCCCTCCCATTGGGCCTTCGACAGCCAAGGGCATGAAGCCCCGCGCGAGCGCCCTCGCCCCGAGCTGGCGCCCCCGGCGCCGCACGCCATCCGGGCCAGCATCCGTGGCCCCCCTCTGATCCTGTAGACCCGATCCGCCCCAGGCAGGCCCTGCGACGGATTCCGGTTTCCACCTCGTGAACCTCCACCCGGACCGCGACCCGCGCGGTCGGGTTTCGACCATTTCCACGCAGGAATCAGAGATGCCCTCATTTTCCAAAACCACCCTGGCGCTCGCCTTGCTGGCCGCCTACCCCGTCTTTGCGCTGTCCGCCGAGACCGCGCCTGCGGCCGACAACGCCCCATCGGCCACCGACAACGCCACCCTGAACACCGTCACCGTGTCGGTCAAGCGTCTGGACGCGGCCCGCAACGGCCTGTCGCCGGACACCGGCAGCTCGGTCTACAACTTCGACCGCAGCGACATCGAAGCCCTGCCTCTGGGCGCCAGCACGCCGCTGAACCAGGTCATGCTGCAGGCCCCTGGCGTGGTCCAGGACTCGTACGGCCAACTGCACATCCGTGGCGACCATGCCAATCTGCAATACCGCATCGACGGCGTGATGGTGCCCGAGCCCATCACCGGCTTCGGCCCGGCCATCGACACCCGTTTCGCCAGCCAGGTCAACCTGCTCACCGGTGCCTTGCCGGCGCAGTATGGCTACCGCACCGCCGGCGTGATCGACATCCACACCCGGGGCGCCGAGATGGAGCCCGGCGGGGAGATCGGCACCGTCATCGGCACCCAGGGCAGCCGGGAAGTCAACGGCAGCGTCGGCGGCAACCATGGCGACCTGAGCTATTTCGTGTCCGGGTCGCTGCTCGAAAACAACCTGGGCATCGAAAACCCCACCAGCAGTCTCAACGCCCTGCACGACCACACCAGCCAGGGCAAGGGCTTCGGCTATCTGTCGTACCTGCTCGATGCCAACAGCCGCATCAGCCTGATGGCAGGCTCTTCGTTGTCGCACTTCCAGATTCCGGACCGCCCCGGCCTGAGTCCGACCTACTCGCTGCTCAACACCCCGGCGCCCTCTTCGGCCTCGCTGAACGCCCGGCAACGCGAGCAGAACCAATTCCAGATCCTGAGCTACCAGCGCAGCGAGGCCGGCCCCTGGGACTACCAGATCTCCCTGTTCCACCGCCGCAGCACCGTGGACTACCTGCCCGATCCGGTGGGCGATCTGGTCTACAACGGCGTGGCCAGCACCATCCACCACGACAACGACATCTATGGCACCCAGATGGATGCCAGCTACCGCCTCAATGAGCGGCACACCCTGCGCATGGGGCTGTTCGCGCAACGCGAGAACATGACCATCGACAACAGCTCGACCGTCTTCCCGGCCGATGCCAATGGCAACCAGACCAGCCAGACACCTTTCTCCATCGTCGACAACAACGCCCTCAAGGGCTCCCTCTACGGCTTCTACCTTCAGGACGAATGGAAGCCCACCGAGCGCCTGACGATCAACTACGGCGCCCGTTTCGACCAGGTCAACACGGTGACGCAGGAACACCAGCTCAGCCCGCGCCTGGGCCTGGTCTACGACTGGAGCGACCGGACCCGGCTGCATGCGGGCTATGCGCGCTACTTCACACCGCCCTCCACCGAAAAGATCGACACCACCTCGGTGGCCCTGTTCCAGAACACCACCAACGCCCTGCCCTCGGACGCGAACACCTCGGTGCGCTCGGAACGCTCCAACTATTTCGACCTGGGTGCCTCCCACCTGCTGACGCCGAACCTGACGCTGGGGCTCGATGCCTATTACCGCGAAGTCCGCAACCTGCAGGACGAAGGCCAGTTCGGCAACGCGCTGGTGTTCTCGGAGTTCAACTACGCGCAGGGCCGCATCGGCGGCATCGAGGCCAGTGCCAACTACCACGAAGGCAACTTCGGCGCCTATGCCAACGTGACGCGCGCGCAGGCCCTGGGCACAAACGTGGTGACCGGCCAGTTCAACTTCCCGTCGGCCGAGCTGGCCTACATCGCCAACAACTGGGTGCACCTGGACCACGACCAGGCCTGGAGCGGCTCGGGCGGTGTGTCCTATCGCCAGGGCCCCACCACCTACTTTGCCGACGTGGTCTGGGGCACCGGCCTGCGCAACGGCTTCGCCAACAGCGACCACCTCCCGGCCTACGCGCAGTTCAATGTGGCGCTGGCGCGCAGCCTGGAGCTGGGCAAGCTGGGCAAGCTGAACGCCCGCTTCTCGGTGATCAACCTGTTCGACCGCGTGTATGAGCTGCGCGACGGGACGGGCATCGGTGTCGGGGCGCCGCAGTTCGGCCAGCGCCGGACCTTCTACCTCTCGGTGTCCAAGCCTTTCACGCTCTGAGGCTGGACTGCAGGGACCGGCTTGGCCGGGCCCTGCAACCGTCATCGATTTGCGCGATGATGCGCGCTGTCATCCACTCAACCCCCGCGACCCCCATGTCCATCTCGATGTACCAGGCCAGCGTGCCCAACTTCATCCGCCAGCTCCAGGCACTCTCCGCCATCCTGGACAAGGCGATCGACCATGCAAGCAGCCAGCAGATCGACCCGGCCACGCTGACCGGCAGCCGCCTGGCCGCCGACATGCTGCCTTTCACCAACCAGATCTACATTGCCACCGACACCGCCAAGGGCTGCGCCGCGCGTCTGGCAGGCGTGGAGCCCCCGGTCTTTCCTGACACCGAAACCACCCTGCCCGAACTGAAGGCCCGCATCGCCAAGACCGTCGATTTCCTCGGCAGCTTCCGCGCCGAGCAGTTCGAGGGCAGCGAGCAACGCACGGTGGTGCTGAAGATGCGCTCGGGCGAACTCAGCTTCACAGGCCAGGACTACCTGCAGGGCTTTGCCCTGCCCAACTTCTACTTCCACGTGGTCACGGCCTACGACCTGCTGCGCCACCAGGGCGTGGCCATCGGCAAGACCGACTACCTGGGCCGGCGCTGAGAATCCTTGTGTCCATGGCCTCCTCCGGGCCTCATGCCTGGGTCCGGCCCCAGCGCACATAGCAGCCCCGGACCCAGCACATCCACCCGCGCCCGCTGGTGGTGACGCGCTGACTCGGGGCCGAAGCAGCCGCCCGCCGCACTGCCTGCGGGCTGGGCCACAGTTGCCGGATCTGGGTCTGCGCCTGAGGCGGCAACAGGGCCAGCACACCGGCACACTCTGCGGCCGACAGTCCCGACAGGGCCTGCGCGATGGCCGCAGGCCCATGGTTGTCGAGCAGATGTTGCAGCACCTGATCGCGCCGCGTGTGGAAGGCGGCCACCAGGGCCAGTTGCAGGGTGCTGGAATCGGTGCGTGCGTGCATGGGCATCTCCTTGGCGGCGGCCAGGAGACTGCGCACATCAACGGGGTGCGGAGGATCTCCCGGACTGTGCCGGACTGAAACAATTGAAAACGGATACGGCGGGTACATGCGGCGCCATCAGGCGCCGATCAGGGTCTGGGTCCATGAAACCTCCTGCCTGAGACTGATGGAAAACACCGGGACACCGAGCGGGCTCAGCCCCGGCGCGCCGGTGGCTGGCCCTGGTTCGACAGCAGGAAGGCCCGGATGCGGTGGGTCGGCCAATCGGTGGCCTGGTCCAGCGCCTGCAACCCGGCAGGCAGAGCATCGGCGGCCTCGGCAGTTGTGGGAACTGCGCCTCGGGCCGGCCTGGCGGATTCAGGACGGCAGCGCGCTATCGGCGGGCGCGGGGTCAAGGTGATCGTCATGGTTCGCTCCAAGGCTGCTGAAGCCCGGCGCAGCGCCATGCCAGTCCGACGGAAACAGGCCGCCTCGGCAGAGGGGGTGCATTCCGCGATCGTGATGAGGAAAAGCCCCGAAGGTACCGCACCGGTCGGTGCAGCTTCTGAGGAGCTGAAGCTGGGAAAGCCGGAGAGCCACAACCGCGCCGATCTGGCGCGGCCCGTTCGGAAGCGCGTCAGTCAGCCGGATGAGCCGCCGTCAAGGCAAGCAGGTCATCACTGGATAAACTGGCACTGTCCACGCGCGGGGCTCCGAAGTTGAGATGCGAGATTATCGCGCTGCAGCATGGATAACGTCAAGCATCCTCTCCAGGGGGATGCTTCAGGCCGAGCTCAGGATCCACCTTCCAGGCGCTGGCAGACCACCCGATTGCGCCCAGCACCCTTGGCCAGATACAGCGCCTTGTCGGCCTCGCGCAAGGCCTCCTCGAGACCTGCCGCCCCCAGGGCGGCCACGCCGATGCTCAGGGTCTGGGGTTCCAGTTGCAGGCCGCCCGGCAATTCGACCACCTGCCCCGACATCTGCTGACGCAACTGATCGAACCACTGTTGGCCCGAGGCCAGATCGAGACCGATGATCAGAAAGGCGAACTCTTCGCCGCCATATCGGCACAGCAGATCGCCAGGACGCAGGGCGGCCCGCAAAAACAGGGCGCAATGGCACAGCACGGCATCCCCCGCCGCGTGTCCATGGCTGTCGTTGATGCGCTTGAAGAAATCCAGGTCGGCCATGCCCACGCACACCGGCTGCCCCGCCGCAGCCTGTCGACGGCATTCGTCGGCGGCCTGGGCCAGGAAGTGCCGCCTGTTCGGCAGGCCCGTCAGGGTGTCGTGGTTGGCCTGGAACTCGAGCTGGGCCCGCACGTTCTCGTTTTCCATGAGCGCGCGGTGCAGCGAACCCATGGCGTTCTGTACCGAACGGATCTCCCGGATGCCCGAGTGTGCCGCCTCAGGCGCCACGGACCGGGCGTTCAGACCCAGCAGCCCCCGGTGGATGCCCAGCAGGGGTTTGAACACCAGGGCATGCAGCGAATACAGCAGCAGCAGGATGAACCCGCCGACGAGCACGAACGAGGCCAGCAGTTGATAGCGTGCATGGCCGGCCTGATCCGACAGCTCCCGCAGATCCTGGCTCATCAGGTGGGCCGCCTCGGTCATCACCTCGTCGGCCACCAGGCTCAGTTGCTGGGCCAGCGGCGCCCATTGCGGCCTCAGCGCCTCGGCGGCAGAGGGATCCCGCAGCAGCACCGATTCGGCCTGGGTCAGGAACGCCACGGCCTTCTCACCCAGTCCGGCCGCCCGTGGGTCTTCCTGGAGACTCGGGTGATTGGCCAACAGGGTGGCGATCACCAGCGCCTCCTGCCGGTGCCCGGCATTGGAGTCATACAGCAACTGGTCGCCCTCATGGCGAAGTTGCTCGAGGTTGCGGCCCAGCCGTTGCAGGCCGACGATCCGGGGCACCCCTTCTTCGCGCATCCGCCGTGTCGCCTCGATCACCTCGCGCTGTTTGAAATCGATGAGCAATAGCACCGATCCGAACAGCAGCGCGAACACCAGGGCCAGCAGGGAGAAGAACCAGATCGACTGGCCGCGTTTCTGTCGACGCCCCATCTCAATTCACTTTGAAGGGCAGGTAGCGCGAGCTGATCTTGTCCAGTTCGCCATCGCGATCCAGGCGCTCCAATGCGGCATCGATCACCGACTTCAGTTCATGGCGGCCCGGGGCAATGCCGAAGGCCGCCGATTGGGCCCCTTTTCGCAGCTCCGGATCGTCATAGGGCTGCACGCTCAGGCCCAGGGTCTGCAGTTCCGGCTTTTTCATCTGGCTGAACACGGTGAGCATCGGCGCCAACATGCCGTCGGCCTGTCCACTCGACAGCAGGGAGGCCAGGCCTCCATTGGTGGTCGCCTCGACCACATGCCAGCCACGGCGACGCGCCAGCGCGGCCTGGACCGTCCCCCCCACCACCGCGACCCTCACCTGTGGCTGCTGCGGCAGCCGTCCGGCAGCGGACAACCAGACCGTCATGGAGCGGTAGATGGGGCGCGAGAACAGGATCTGCCGACCCCGCTCCGGCGTGATCACCAGACTCACGGCCGCCACCTCGAATTTCGCCTGGCGGAGGTCCTCCAGCACGGTGTCGAAACGGGTGGGCCGGAACTCGCATTCCCGCGCCAGTTCGCGGCACAGGGCCCGTGCGACATCGATGTTGAACCCGAGCAGTTCACCCGCAGGCCCGCGGTAGGACATCGGCGCAGAGTCTTCGACCACCCCGAGCGTCAGGACCGGGGCCTCGGCCCACGCAGTGCAGGCGCTCCACAAACCCAGTAGACACAGGCCCCTGCGGGCACCCCGGCCCCAGCGGCGCAGGCGCGAGCCTGGCCGGCGGGTCGCCCCGCCGGAGGGTGGGCTCGAGAGCCCGGGGTCCGGTCGCCACGGTTGCATGTCGGTACAAATCAATCTTTGCTGCTATTTCAACATGGTTTTCCGACCCTGCGGCCTGTCGCGGCGGGCCAGGCGAAGCGGACCCAGAACCTGTTCACGATCTCAGACCGGCGCCGCCTCCGGGGGACGGGCCGCCGGATGATCACCCAGCGCCTGGGCCACCACCTGTCGGATCAGTTCCTGGGCACGCCGCTGGGTCTTGGTCGCCGGCCGGCGCGCCGACCACACCAGGTTGAGTTCGCTCATGATGCGCGGCGAGTGGATGGCGTGCAGCGCAAACGGCGAGGCATCGGCAAAGCCGCTCAGGGTATAGGCCGGCAGCACCGCATGCCCCAGCCCTTCGCGCACCAGGTCCAGAATGGCGTTGAGCCCGTCGACCTGCAGCATCACCTGGGGTCGGAGACCGAAGCGGGCCATCTCGGCATCGACCAGATTGCGGAACACATTCGGGCGGCTGGGCAGGATCAGGGGCAGGGCCGCCACCTCGCGCAGGCTCAAGGAGGCCGGCAGCCCACCCGCGCCCGGATCGCGGCCCCGGCGCGGCGCGATCAGGGTCAGTTCCTCCTCGTGCAGGGTGCTCATCTCGAAATCGGGTGAACGCACCGGGTTGTAGAGCACCGCCACATCGAGATTGCCGACCCGCAGCCCTTCGTACATCTGCACGGTGAAGCCTTCGGTCAATGTGAGCTGGGCCCGCGGCAGGTGGTCCAGGAAGGCCCGCGTCAACGGCACCGTGATCAGCCGCGACAGGCTGGGCGGCAGGCCCACCGAGACCCGGCCGGCCAGGGCGCTGCGGGCGTCCCCCATCTCCTCGCGGGCCACCGCCACCTGGTGCAGGATGCCGCGCCCATGCTCCAGCAGCAGCTTGCCGCTTTCCGTCAACTCGACCCCGCGCCCGTTGCGGTCCAGCAGGTTCTGGCGCAGTTCGACCTCCAGCAGACGCACCTGCCGGCTCAGGGCCGGCTGGGCGACCCCCAGGGCAATCGACGCCCGCGTGAAGCTGCCCAGCTCGGCCACACGGACGAAATATTCAAGTTGCTTCAGGTCCATGGATTCAGGATTCTTGATATCCAAGAGCGAACTATAGCAATTTGATATACCAGCTAGTCCCGCCAAGCCCTGGCGCCCAGGCAGGCGAGTGACCAGAATCATCGCCAGGCCCTGGCCCTCCCCCGTCGCGTCCGAAAGGACATCCGTGAACGGAGGCCCGGGCGCCTGCAGGCCGAGGCCCCGGCTTCAGAAAAGCCGGGACACCAGCCTCCAGCTCCAACCCAACAGAGAGACAAAACCACCATGGCCAAGCCTTCTCAGGACGTGAACGTCCAGACCCTGCTCAACGAGCACCCCTTCTCCCCCTTCCAGTGGGC
Organism: Curvibacter sp.; assembly: GCA_019233055.1. Lineage (GTDB taxonomy): Bacteria > Pseudomonadota > Gammaproteobacteria > Burkholderiales > Burkholderiaceae_C > Curvibacter. Next base: position 6,972 of record JAFAMV010000039.1, on the reverse strand, counting down.
GATCTTCGCCCTGTGCTTCTTCATCGTGCTGCTCGACGGCTTCGACACTGCGGCCATCGGCTACATCGCGCCCTCGCTGATCAAGGAATGGGGCGTCAGCAAGCCGGCCCTGGCCCCGGTGCTGAGTGCCGCCCTGTTCGGCCTGGCCGCCGGTGCCCTGCTGGCCGGACCGCTGGCCGACCGCCTGGGCCGCAAGAAGGTGCTGGTCGGCTCGGTCGGCATCTTCGCGCTGGCCTGCCTGGCCTCGTCCTTCGCGCCCGACCTGGGCACCCTCAGCGCGCTGCGTTTCGTGACCGGCGTCGGCCTGGGCGCGGCCATGCCCAACGCGGTGACCCTGATGAGCGAGTTCTGCCCCGAGCAGCGCCGCGCCACCCTGACCAATGCCATGTTCTGCGGTTTTCCGCTGGGCGCGGCCTTCGGCGGCTTCCTGGCCGCCTGGATGATTCCGCAATTCGGCTGGCGCAGCGTGCTGGTCCTGGGCGGCGTCGCGCCCCTGGCGCTGCTGGTGCTGCTGGTGCTGGTGCTGCCGGAGTCGGTGCGCCACATGGTGGCCCAGGGCCAGCCGGTGGAACGCATCCGGGCCGTGCTCGGCCGCATCGCCGGCCCGGCCGTGCAGGGCGTGCAACGCTTCGTGCTGACCGAGACCGCCGCCCACTCCGACGCCAAGAGCGGCATCGGCGTGGTGCTGTCGGCCCCCTACCGCGTCGGCTCGCTGATGCTGTGGCTGGCCTACTTCATGGGCCTGGTGATCTTCTATGCCCTCATCAACTGGATGCCCGTGCTGTTCAAGGACGCCGGCCTGGACCCCAAGACCGGCACCCTGATCGCGGCCCTGTTCCCGCTCGGCGGCGTCGGCGCCATCCTCTTCGGCTGGCTGATGGACCGCTTCAATGCCAACCGCATCATCGCCGTCGGCTATGCCCTGACCGCCGTGTCGATCTGGTTCATCGGCCAGTGCGCCGGCCAGCTCGGCACCCTGGTGGTGGTGGTCTTCGTGGCCGGCGCCATCATGAACACCGCCCAATCCTCACTGCCGGCCCTGGCCGCCGCCTTCTACCCGACGCGGGGCCGTGCCACCGGCGTGGCCTGGATGCTGGGCATCGGCCGCTTCGGCGGCATTGCCGGCTCCTTCCTGGTGGCCGAACTGTCGGCCCGCCAACTGAGTTTTGGCGATATCTTCGCGGTGGTGGCCATCCCGGGCGTGATCGCCACCCTGGCCCTGCTGGTCAAGGAATTCGCCGGCGGCAAGGGCCACGGCGGCAATGGTCGCCTGGCCCCTGTCAATGCCCATTGAGTCCTGACACCCTCACCGAACTTCTGGAGAACCCCCGATGATCATCGACGTCCACGGCCACTACACCACCGCCCCGGCCGCCCTCGGCGCCTGGCGCGACCTGCAGATCGCCGCCCTCAAAGACCCCAGCAAGGCCCCCAAGGCCTCGGAGCTGAAGATCAGCGACGACGAGCTGCGCGAGTCCATCGAGACCAACCAGCTCAAGCTGATGAAGGAACGCGGCAGCGACCTCACCATCTTCAGCCCGCGCGCCAGCTTCATGGCCCACCACATCGGCGACTTCGAGACCTCGTCCACCTGGGCCGCCATCTGCAACGAGCTGTGCTTCCGCGTCAGCGAGCTGTTCCCCGACCACTTCATCCCGGCCGCCATGCTGCCGCAGTCGCCCGGTGTCGACCCGGCCACCTGCATCCCCGAGCTGGTCAAGTGCGTCGAGCAGTACGGCAATGTGGGCATCAACCTGAACCCCGATCCCTCGGGCGGCCACTGGACCAGCCCGCCGCTGTCGGATCGCCACTGGTACCCCATCTATGAAAAGATGGTCGAGTACGACATCCCGGCGATGATCCACGTGAGCACCAGCTGCAACAGCTGCTTCCACACCACCGGCGCCCACTACCTGAACGCCGACACCACCGCCTTCATGCAGTGCCTGACCAGCGACCTGTTCAAGGACTTCCCGACCCTGAAGTTCCTGATCCCGCACGGCGGCGGCGCGGTGCCCTACCACTGGGGCCGCTTCCGTGGCCTGGCGCAGGAGCTGAAGAAGCCCCTGCTGAAAGACCACCTGCTCAACAACATCTTCTTCGACACCTGCGTCTACCACCAGCCCGGCATCGACCTGCTGACCAAGGTGATCCCGGTCGACAACATCCTGTTCGCCAGCGAGATGATCGGCGCCGTGCGCGGCATCGACCCCGAGACCGGCCACTACTACGACGACACCAAGCGCTACGTGGCCGCCACGCCCAACCTCAGCGACGAAGACCGCTACAAGGTCTACGAAGGCAACGCGCGCCGCGTGTTCCCGCGCCTGGACCAGGCCCTGAAGGCCAAGGGCCTGTAAACCATCCAACGAACCGGAGCCACACCATGTACGAACTCGGAGTCGTCTACCGCCACATCACCCGCGCCGACCGCGCTGCCGCCGACGGCCTGGCCGCCCTCGGCTCGGCCACCGTGCACGAGGCCATGGGCCGCGTCGGCCTGCTCAAGCCCTATATGCGCCCCATCTATGCGGGCCAGAAGGTCTCGGGCACGGCCGTCACCGTGCTGCTGCAACCCGGTGACAACTGGATGATGCATGTGGCCGCCGAGCAGATCCAGCCCGGCGACATCGTGGTGGCGGCCGTCACCGCCGAATGCACCGACGGCTACTTCGGCGACCTGCTGGCCACCAGCTTCCAGGCCCGCGGCGCCCGCGCCCTGATCATCGACGCCGGCGTGCGCGATGTGGCCACGCTGCAGGAGATGAACTTCCCGGTCTGGAGCCGCGCCATCAGCAGCAAGGGCACCATCAAGGCCACCCTGGGCTCGGTCAACATCCCCATCGTCTGCGCCGGCATGCTGGTCACCCCGGGTGATGTGATCGTGGCCGATGATGACGGCGTGGTCTGCGTGCCCGCCGCCCGCGCGGTCGAAACCCTGGCCGCCGCGGTCAAGCGCGAATCCTTCGAGGGCGAGAAGCGCGCCAAGCTGGCCTCGGGCGTGCTGGGCCTGGACATGTACAAGATGCGCGAGCCCCTGGCGGCCGCCGGCCTCAGGTACATCGACTGATGCGCCCCCGGGCGGCCCCGCGACGGGCCGTCCCTTGGCAACCCCACCCCCAGAGATTCCACAGAGACTGACATGAGCAAACCCACCACAGGTGATTTCACCAAGACCTCCGGCTGGCTGGACTGGTACGAAGGCCCGGCCAAGCCGCGCTTCCAACTGCCGGCCGGCGCGGTCGACGCGCACTGCCACGTGTTCGGCCCGGGGGCCGAGTTCCCCTACGCCCCCGAGCGCAAATACACCCCCTGCGACGCCAGCAAACAGCAGTTGTACGCGCTGCGCGACCACCTGGGCTTTGCCCGCAACGTGGTGGTGCAGGCCACCTGCCACGGCGCCGACAACCGCGCCATGGTCGATGCCTGCCTGTCCAGCGGCGGCAAGGCCCGCGGCGTGGCCACCGTCAAGCGCGCGGTCACCGACGAAGAACTGCAGGCCCTGCATGCGGCCGGGGTGCGCGGCGTGCGCTTCAACTTCGTCAAGCGCCTGGTCGACTTCACGCCCAAGGACGAGCTGCTGGAGATCGCCGGCCGCATCGCCAAGCTGGGCTGGCATGTGGTGATCTACTTCGAGGCGGTCGACCTGCCCGAGCTGTGGGACTTCTTCACCGCCCTGCCCACCACCGTGGTGGTCGACCACATGGGCCGCCCCGATGTGAGCAAGCCCATCGACGGCCCCGAGTTCCAGCTGTTCCTGAAGTTCATGCGCGAACACAAGAATGTGTGGAGCAAGGTGAGCTGCCCCGAGCGCCTGAGCGTGACCGGCCCCAAGGCCCTGGGCGGCGAACAGAACGCCTACACCGACGTGATCCCCTTCGCCCGCGCCGTGGTGCAGGAGTTCCCCGACCGCGTGCTGTGGGGCACCGACTGGCCCCACCCCAACCTGAAAGACCACATGCCCGACGACGGCCTGCTGGTCGACTTCATTCCGCACATCGCGCCCACCGCCGAGTTGCAGCAAAAACTGTTGGTCGAAAACCCCATGCGCTTGTACTGGCCGGAGGAAGTCTGACATGGCCCTAGACAAACCCTACCAGGACGTGCCCGGCACCCTGATCTTCGACGCTGACCAGAGCCGCAAGGGCTACTGGCTCAACCAGTTCTGCATGAGCCTGATGAAGGCCGAGAACCGCGCCCGCTTCAAGGCCGACGAGCGCGCCTACCTCGATGAATGGGCGATGACCGAGGAGCAGAAGCAGGCCGTGCTGGCGCGCGACCTCAACTGGTGCATGCGCACCGGCGGCAACATCTACTTCCTGGCCAAGATCGGCGCCACCGACGGCAAGAGTTTCCAGCAGATGGCGGGCTCCATGACCGGCATGACCGAAGACGAATACCGCGCCATGATGGTGGCCGGCGGCCGCCGCATCGAAGGCAACCGGCGCATCGGCGAGGACGGCGACGCCCAGGCCCACCGCCAGCCCCAGGGCTCGGCCGGCAAGACAACTCAAGGCAACTGACATGGCACGCATCACCGCATCCGTCTACACCTCGCACGTGCCCGCCATCGGCGCCGCCATGGACCTGGGCAAGACCCAGGAGGACTACTGGAAGCCGCTGTTCGCGGGCTATGACCTCTCCAAGCAGTGGATGAAGGACAACAAGCCCGACGTCGTCTTCCTGGTCTACAACGACCATGCCACCGCCTTCAGCCTGGAGATGATCCCCACCTTCGCCATCGGCACCGCCGCCGAGTTCCAGCCCGCCGACGAGGGCTGGGGCCCGCGCCCGGTGCCCAAGGTGATCGGCCACCCGGCACTGGCCAGCCACATCGCCCAGAGCGTGATCCAGCAGGACTTCGACCTCACCATCGTCAACAAGATGGATGTGGACCATGGCCTGACGGTGCCGTTGTCGCTGATGTGCGGCGAACTCGACCCGAAGAAGGACGCCTGGCCCTGCCCGGTGATCCCGTTTGCCGTCAATGTGGTGCAGTACCCGGTGCCCTCGGGCCAACGCTGCTTCGCGCTGGGCCAGGCCATCCGCAAGGCCGTCGAAAGCTTCGACGAAGACCTGAACGTGCATATCTGGGGCACCGGCGGCATGAGCCACCAGTTGCAAGGCGCACGCGCCGGCCTGATCAACCGCGAATGGGACAACGCCTGGTTGGACCAGCTCATCAACGACCCCGAGGCCTGCGCCAAGGTGCCCCACATCGACTACGTGCGCGAAGCCGGCAGCGAGGGCATCGAACTGGTGATGTGGCTGATCGCCCGTGGCGCCATGGCCGACGTCAACGGTGGCCGCGTGACCGGCCCCCTGCCCAAGGTGCGCCACCGCTTCTACCACGTGCCCGCCTCGAACACCGCCGTGGGCCACGCGATCCTCGAAAACGCTTAAAGGAACCCCCAACATGACCATCAAAGTCGCACTCGCCGGTGCTGGCGCCTTCGGCATCAAGCACCTGGACGGCATCAAGAACATCGACGGCGTCGAAGTCGTCTCGCTGATCAGCCGCGACCTCGAAAAGACCCGTGAAGTGGCCGCCAAGTACGGCATCGGCCACGTCACCACCGAACTGGCCGACAGCCTGGCCCTGCCCGAAGTCGATGCCGTGATCCTGTGCACCCCCACGCAGATGCACGCCTCGCAAAGCCTGGCCTGCCTGAAGGCCGGCAAGCATGTGCAGGTCGAGATCCCGCTGGCCGACAGCTGGAAGGACGCCCAAGAGGTGGTGGACCTGGCCAAGAGCAGCGGCCTGGTCGCCATGTGCGGCCACACCCGCCGCTTCAACCCCAGCCACCAGTACGTTCACAAGAAGATCGAGGCCGGCGAGTTCAACATCCAGCAGATGGATGTGCAGACCTACTTCTTCCGCCGCACCAACATGAACGCGCTGGGCCAGCCGCGCAGCTGGACCGACCACCTGCTGTGGCACCATGCCGCCCACACCGTGGACCTGTTCGCCTACCAGTGCGGCAGCCCCATCGTGAAGGCCAATGCCGTGCAAGGCCCGATCCACCCGACCCTGGGCATCGCCATGGACATGTCGATCCAGCTCAAGGCCGCCAACGGCGCCATCTGCACCCTGAGCCTGTCCTTCAACAACGACGGCCCCCTGGGCACCTTCTTCCGCTACATCGGCGACACCAGCACCTACATCGCGCGCTACGACGATCTGGTCAATGGCAAGGAAGAGAAGATCGATGTGTCGAAGGTGGACGTCTCCATGAACGGCATCGAGCTGCAGGACCGCGAGTTCTTCGCCGCCATCCGCGAAGGCCGCGAGCCCAACTCGAGCGTGGCCCAGGTGCTGCCCTGCTACAAGGTGCTGCACGATCTGGAGCAGCAGCTGAACGCAGGCTGAGATCGGCCAAGGGGTGCCAAGCAACTGGACGGGCACCCCAGCCCCACCCATAATGACCATATCGATCAGTATGGTCAGGAGTTCTTCATGATCACCGAAGTCAGCGCCGTCAACTTCCGTCAGAATCTGGGCGAGATGCTCAATCAGGTTCAATATCGCCACGACAGCATCATCATCAACAAGGACGGCAAACCCGTTGCGGCCCTGATCGATGCGGATCTGTTCGACCGCATCAGACGAATGCAAGACCGGTTTGATGCCTTGAGCCAACGACTGGCCGACAACTATGCCCACCTGACTGAGGAAGAAGGCATGGCCGAGATCGATGCGGTGGTGGCGCAAGAGCGCCGGGCATCGTGAACCGTTTGCGTGTCGTGCTCGACACCAACGTGCTGGTGTCGGGCGTGGCCTATCCGAGCAGCCTGCTAGGTCGCATCCTGCAGGCTTGGCGGTCAGGCTCTCTTGAAGTCACTCTGTCCAGATTCATCCTCGACGAGATGGCCCGTGTCCTGCCACGCATGCCCACCGCCCGTTTTGCGCCGCGCGAAGCCCGTGACCTGACCGACACCTTGGCACTTCTGGCTCGGATCGTCGAGCCGACG
>JAFAMV010000022.1 GCA_019233055.1 Curvibacter sp. | reverse complement strand
GACGACGGCGCCTTGAGTCCGTAGCGCAGGTCTGCGTGCGTCAGCCTGTGTGTGGCACGGCCCGCTGGGCGGCCGCCAGCGGCTCGAAGCGCACGATGACCAGCGAAAGGTTGTCGCCGCCTCCACGTGCGCGGGTGCGGGCCTTCTCGATCAGGAATTCGGTGGCTTCGCGCGGCGTGAGCCCGGCGAGCACCGACCCGATCTCGGCGGTCGTGAAATAGTGCCAAACGCCGTCGCTGCAGGCCATCAGGGTGTCGCCGGGGCGCAGCCGGGCGATGAAATGCGTGGCCATGGGGGGATCGTTCTCGGTGCCGAGGCAGCCCACCAGGATGTTCGACTGCGGGTGGTTGTTGGCTTCCTCTTCGGTGATCTCTCCGCGGTCCACCAGGATCTGCACATAGGAGTGGTCCAGGGTCCGTCGCACCAGCCGGCCTTCATGGAAGTGATAGACGCGGGAGTCCCCGGCGTGCACCCAGTGGCATTCCCCGTTGGGCATGACGAGGAAGGCCGCCACGGTGCTGTGGGGTTCCTGCTCGGCCGAGATGGCCGTGAGCTTGATGACCAGATGGGCTTCCTGGACGAGCTGGGTCAGCAGGGTCGAGGGATCGTCCGATTCAGGGGCAAAGCGCTCGAACAGCTGCCGGGCCGTCAGCATGACCTGGTCGGAGGCCTTGCGCCCGCCGCTGCGCCCCCCCATGCCGTCGGCCACCACCCCCAGCACGCAGCCATTCACCCGCGCATGGCTCAGCAGGGCCACCTGGTCCTGCTGGTACTCACGGTCACCTTTGTGGATGCCAGTCGAGGCGGTAAGTCGGTAGCCTTGAGTCATGATGTCGGGCGCAACCAGCAGGTGAAACAATTTGCGTCCTATTATCGTGTGAAGAAATGTCAATACATGGGCCGGCAGGCCTCTTTCTGTGCGGCTGGACTGTCGCTCCCGATACGATCGGAAGCTCCGCATGACCACGCGTGAGGCGTGGATCCCCCTGTTGTCCGGTGAGGCGGCGGCGCCCGAGGGCGAACCCGAGCTGCACGCGCGGCCAGGGCAGTTGCAGATGGCGCAGGCCGTGGCCCAGGTCCTCGCGCAGGGCGGCGTGCTGGTGGTCGAGGCGGGCACCGGGGTGGGCAAGACCTATGCCTATCTGCTGCCGGCCCTGCTCAGCGGCCAGCGGGTGCTGATCTCGACGGCCACCCGCAACCTGCAGGACCAGTTGTTCCTGCGTGACATTCCCGGTCTGCTGAGGCGCCTGGGTCTGCACCGGCGGGTGGCGCAGCTCAAGGGGCGCGGCAGTTACCTCTGCCTGCACCGGGCCGGACAGGCCCGGCGCGAAGGGCATTTCCTGAACCTCGCAGAACTCCGGCAACTGGCCTGGGTGGAGCGTTGGGCCGTGGCCACCCGCAGCGGCGATCTGGCCGAGATTCCCGATCTCGATGAGGGCGGCCGGCTGATTCCGCTGATCACCTCGACCCAGGACAACTGCCTTGGGCGGCGCTGCGGGCAGTGGGCCGCCTGCCATGTGAACGAGGCCCGGCGGCAGGCGCTGGCGGCCGAGGTGGTGGTCGTCAACCACCACCTGTTCTTCGCCGATCAGCAGGTCCGGGAGGCAGGGGTGGCCGAGTTGCTGCCTTCCATGCAGACGGTGATCTTTGACGAGGCCCATCGACTCAATGACATCGCGGTCCAGTTCCTGGGGCGCCAATGGAGCACCGGGGCCGTGAGGCGCTTGGCTTCGCAGGTGCTGGAGGTCGGCATGGGCGAGGCCCGGGGTTTTCAACCCTGGCCCGATCTGGTGACCCTGCTCGAGCGCCGCCTGCGCGAGCTGGAGGCGCTGGTCGGCCGTGCGCTCACTGGCGGTCGCGAGGGGCGGCTGCCCTGGTCGGTGGGTGCGCCGGAGGGTGTGGATGCGCCGGCCTGGAGCGCTGCGGTGCAGCGTTTGCTCGCCGTGCTGCAGCGGGTGCGGCAGGGATTGGAGTGCACGCAGGACGGGGCCCCCGGCCTGCGGCCGCTGGCCGAGCGGGCGCGGCTGCTGCACGATGAGCTGGCGTCCTTCCAGGAGGATGCGCCGCCCGGGCTGCTCAGGTCTCTGGAGCTGGGACGGATGGGGCTGCGATGCCTGCAAGCCCCCTTGACCATGGCCGATGCGTTGGCAGTGACGATGGGGCGGGACACCGGGTCCGGGCCGCAGTCCTGGGTTTTCACATCGGCCACGCTGGGGCTGGACGAGCAGCTCGGCTGGTTCATGGCGCAGTCGGGGCTGCAGGGGAAGGCCGCGACCCTGCGGGTGCCCAGTCCCTTCGATCATCGGCGGCAGGCCGCGCTCCATGTGCCTTCTCTATCGCTGGACGCCCAGGAACCGGACCATGGACTGGCGGTGGCGACCTGGGCGGGGGAGCCCATCCGCCGACTGGGTGGGCGCACCCTGGTGCTGGCGACCTCGCTGCGGGCGCTCGGGCAATTGGCCGCGGGCTTGCAGCGCGAACTGGCGGGTTCGGGCATCGAGGTGCTGGTGCAGGGGCGGGGTTCGCGGCGCGCGCTGCTGGAGCGTTTCCGTCAAGGCGCAGGCGCCGATGCACCTTGTGTCTTGATCGCCTCAGGCGCCTTCTGGGAGGGCATCGACGTGCCAGGGCCGGCCCTGCAGCTGCTGATCATCGACAAGCTGCCTTTTCCGCCTCCGGACGATCCGGTGGTGCAGGCGCGCAGCCGTGACCTGGCCCGACAGGGGCAGCGCCCCTTCGAGACCTTTGTGCTGCCCGAGACGGCCATGAGCCTGCGCCAGGGCGCAGGGCGCCTGATCCGATCGATGGAAGATCTAGGCGTGCTGGTGATTGCAGATGAGCGCCTGGTGGCGCGCTCCTATGGCCAGACCCTGCTCCAGGCCCTCCCGCCCATGCCGATGCTCGAAGGGCATGAGGCTTTCATGGAGGCGCTGGCGCGCCTTCAGGCGCTCACCAGAGCTTCCACCACGGGTCCGACTTCTTGAAGCCGCTGGGGCTCAGGTAGTCGCTGTTCGGGTAGTTCTTGGCGATCACGCGTTGGGTGTCGTCGCGCAGCTGGGTCAGGCCCAGCGCATCGTAGGACTGGGCCATGATGTGCAGCGCTTCCTCGGCGGCAGGCACATCGCGGTATTCGGTCACGGTGGCCTGCGCCCGGTTGAGGGCGGCCACATAGGCGCCGCGCGTGTAGTAGTAGCGCGCCACATGGACTTCATAGCGGGCCAGCGAGTTCACGATGTAGACCATGCGGGCCCGCGAATCGGCCGCATAGCGCGAGGAGGGGAAACGGCTCACGACCTCCTTGAAGGACTCGAAGGAATCCTTGGCCGCCTTCTGGTCGCGCTCGGACAGGTCCTGACGGGTGATCGACGAGAACAGCCCGAGGTTGTCGTTGAAATTGACGATGCCCTTCATGTAGATGGCGTAGTCGAGCGCCGGGCTGGCCGGGTGCAGGCGGATGAAACGGTCGAGTGTGGCCAGCGCCTGGGCCTGCTCGCCGGCCTTGTATTGCGCATAGGCCTTCTCGAGTTCCGCCTGTTGGGCCAGTGGCGTGCCGGCGGCACGGCCTTCCAGCTTTTCATACAGCGGCACGGCCTTGTCGTAGGCGCCCGAGCCCAATTCGTCCTTGGCTTCGCTGTACAGGCGGTCCGGTGTCCAGTTGGCGGTCTTGTCGGCCGGCGCGGAGGTCGAGCAGCCGCCGACCAGGATCGACAGGCTGGCCAGCAGCGCAAGCGCGGGGACCACGGATAATTTGGCACGTAGCATCACTGGAAACCTCTTGAAGCAAACCGAATTGATTATATCGACCCCCCCCGGCGATCCGGAGGCCGACCTGTTGTCGGCGGAGGAAGCTGTCGAGCCCGGCGAGGAGGGGGGTGACAGCGAGATCCGGGAGGGCGCGGTCGCCCTGGACTGCCACGGCTGGCGCCTGGACAAGGCCTTGACCGAGCTGGTCGGCGAATTTTCGCGCAGCTATGTGCAGCAACTGCTCGAGGAAGGCCTGGTCCAGCTCAACGGCCGGCCCGTGGGCAAGGCATCCACCCGGGTGAAGGCGGGCGACCGGCTGCGCATCGAACTCAGACCCACCCCGCAAAGCAAGGCCTTCCGGCCGGTAGCCATGGCCCTGTCGGTGGTCCACGAGGACGAGGACCTGCTGGTGCTCGACAAGCCGGCGGGCCTGGTGGTCCATCCGGCGCCCGGTCATTGGAGCGGGACCCTGCTCAATGGGCTGCTGGCGCATCACGCCGGAGCGCAGATGCTGCCGCGGGCCGGCATCGTGCACCGGCTGGACCGGGACACCAGCGGGCTCATGGTGGTCGCCAAGAACCGCCTGACCATGGACCGGCTGGTGCAGAAGATCGCTGCGCGCGAGGTCAGCCGGCAGTACCAGGCCCTGGCCCACAAACCTTGGCGCGGGACGGCCCGGGTGTCGGTCTCGGCGGCCATCGGCCGAGACCCGCGCAACCGCCTGCGCATGGCGGTGGTCGATCTGGCGCACCAGGCGGGCAAGGCGGCCCGCACCGACATCGAATGCCTGGCCTCGCAGGACGAGGGCTGCTGGGTGCGCTGCAAGCTCCATACCGGCCGGACCCACCAGATCCGGGTCCACATGGCGCACCTGGGGCACCCTCTGCTGGCCGACAGCCTGTATGGCGGTGCGCCTGCCGCAGGGCTGCAGCGTCAGGCCCTGCATGCATGGCGGCTGGAGTTCCACCATCCGGCCGATGGGCGACTGATGGTGTTCGAGGCGACGCCCCCTGAGGACTTTCTTGCTGCACTGGCGGTCTGGGGGCTGCGTTACAATCCGCCAGACCCGCAGCAGGGCGCGTTTTCCGAACCGTGATGGCGCCCGCCCGGGCACCGGGCCGCCGATCTCCTTCCTGCCCGGCCGGCCCGGAGGCCTTCCGAGGCCTCCTCTGCCCCTGATCGCCGCATCGATGCCGGCACCTGCCCCGAAAATTTTTTGACCATGAACACGACGGATGCCAGGCGTGTCCTCGAAACCGCCTTGATCTGCTCCGCCCAACCTTTGGCGTTGCGGGATCTGCGCGTCCTGTTCGATGACGAGCTGTCCGCCGACACCCTCAAATCGCTGCTGGAGGACCTGCGGCTGGCCTGGTCGCACAAGGGCGTCGAACTGGTCTGCGTGGCCACGGGTTGGCGCTTCCAGAGCCGGCCCGAGATGCGGCCCTACCTGGACCGACTCCATCCCGAAAAGCCACCGCGTTACACCCGGGCGGCCCTGGAGACCCTGGCGATCATCGCGTACCGCCAACCGGTGACGCGGGGCGATATCGAGGACATCCGGGGCGTCACGGTGAATGCGCTGGTCATCAAACAGCTTGAGGACCGGGGTTGGGTCGAGGTCATCGGCCACCGGGAAACGGTCGGCCGGCCGGCGCTGTTCGCCACCACACGGCAGTTCCTGGATGACCTCGGCCTGGCCTCGCTCGACCAGTTGCCGGCCATGGAGGATCCCGCCCATCACGAGCGGGTCCTGCAGGCGCTGCAGGGCGATGCTGCCGTGATGGAGCCTGAGCTGCCCCTGCCCGAGCTGTTGCCCGAGCCGCAGCCTTCCCCGGTGCAGTCTGCAGGGTCTTCATTGGCCGGCGACGGCGCGCCCCCTTCCGATCATGAGCCTGAGAGGCTCGAAACCGTCTCCCTTCCTGCCGCCCAGGCAGACTCTTCCCATGAATGATCCAGTCCACTCTTCCCCAGATTCCGAGGCCAGCGAAGCCGGCGACGATGCCGCGCTGCCGGTGACGCCGACGGCGACCGATGCCGAGCCGGAGGGGGCGCCCAGGGCGCCACGCAAGCGTGCCCCGCAGGCTGCCGGCGAGCCGTCGCAGCCGTCGCAGCCGTCGCAGCCGGGGGGGCGGCGGCCCGCAGCCCGCCCGGTGCCCGAGACCCGTTTCGAGGACGTGGTGTCGGGGCAGTTCGATGCCGACGAAGAATCCGAGGACGCACCGGCACCCAAGCGGGTGCTGGCGCCGCAGGTCGAGACGCCCAAGCTGCACAAGGTCCTGGCCCAGGCCGGCCTGGGCTCGCGCCTCGAAATGGAGCAACTGATCCTGGAAGGCCGCATTTCGGTCAACAATGAACCCGCCCACATCGGCCAACGCATCCAGTACGGCGACCAGGTCAAGGTCAATGGCAAGCCGATCCGCTATCGGATCGACCCGCCGCCGGCGCGGGTGATCGCCTACCACAAGCCCGTGGGCGAGGTGGTGACGCACGATGACCCGCAGAACCGGCCGACCGTCTTCAGGCGCCTGCCGCGCCTGCAGCAGGGCAAGTGGCAGTCCGTGGGGCGGCTGGACCTCAACACCGAAGGCCTGCTGCTCTTGACCAGCTCGGGTGAACTGGCCAACCGGCTGATGCACCCCCGGTTCGGCCTGGAGCGCGAATACGCGGTGCGTGTGCTCGGCGCCTTGAGCAAGGAGGAGAAAGAGCGCCTCCTGGCCGGCGTCAATCTGGACGACGGCCTGGCCCAGTTCGGCTCGATCGAAGACGGCGGCGGCGAAGGTTCCAACTGCTGGTACCGGGTGACGATTTCCGAGGGGCGCAACCGCGAGGTGCGGCGCCTGTTCGAGGCGGTCGGCCATGCGGTCAGCCGGCTCATCCGGATCCGCTACGGTGCCATGGTCCTGCCCCGGGGGCTGAAGCGGGGTGCCTGGCTCGAGCTCGACGAGCGCGACATCCGGGCCTTGATGAACGCCGCCGGCGCGGGCGACGCGCCGATGCGGCCGCCGCGTGAGGATGCCGGGGCCGCCCGAGGGGCGGGCAACAAACCGGGTGGGCCGCGTCGGCGCAACGCCGGTCCTGGCCCGCGTGGCAACACCGATGCCAGCCGGGGCGGTGCCCGGACCCAGCCGGATCCTCTGGCCACCGGCGTGACGGCCGGTCGCAAGGCGGGCCGCAATCCGCGTGAATCCGGGGTGGGGGGAGGTCAGCCTGATCCGATGAAGACCTCCGTGGGTTACATCGGTGCCGACGCCTTTTCGCGCCAGCGGCAGAACCGGCAGGCTGGCGGGCCGAGGCGTCCCGGCGGGAATTCTGGCGGCCAGGGCGGTGGCGCCGGTCGGCGTGGCGGTCGCGGCCGTTGACCCTGGTGGTCGGCGCGGTTTGTCAAGGGGCTTGCAACTGCGCAGGTTAGAATCCAAGGTTTTGCCAAGTGGCAAAAATTACAAAAATCCAAGTTCAGGAATCAATCATGGCTATCGAACGTACCCTCTCCATCATCAAGCCTGACGCTGTCGCCAAGAACGTCATCGGCCAGATCTACGCCCGTTTCGAAGCTGCCGGCCTGAAGATCGCCGCAGCCCGTCTGGCTCAGCTGTCGCGCGCCGAAGCCGAGCAGTTCTATGCAGTGCACGCAGCCCGTCCCTTCTTCAAGGACCTGGTCGACTTCATGATCTCCGGCCCGGTGATGATCCAGGTCCTGGAAGGCGAGAACGCCATCCTGAAGAACCGTGAGCTGATGGGCGCCACCGATCCCAAGAAGGCTGACGCTGGCACCATCCGTGCTGACTTCGCCGACAGCATCGACGCCAATGCCGTCCACGGTTCGGACGCCGCCGAAACGGCCGCCGTCGAAATCGCGTTCTTCTTCCCCGCCCTGAACATCTACTCCCGCTGATCTGCGGGACGCGCATGCAATCGACAGCCAATCTGCTGGATTTCGACCTGCAAGGGTTGGCTGCATTCTGCGACCAGCTGGGTGAGAAGCGTTTTCGCGCCACCCAGCTTTTCCGCTGGATCCACCAGCGTGGGGCCGCAGACTTCGATCAGATGACCGACCTGGCGAAATCGCTGCGCCAGAAGCTCAGCGTGCACGCCCGTGTCGAGGGGCTGCGGCCGATCAGCCAGCATGATTCGGCCGACGGCACCATCAAGTGGCTGTTCGATGTGGGCGACGGCAATGCCGTCGAGGCCGTCTACATCCCCGAAGACGACCGCGGAACCCTCTGTGTCTCGTCGCAGGCGGGCTGCGCCGTCGGGTGCCGCTTCTGTTCGACCGGCCACCAGGGCTTCAGCCGCAACCTCAGCACCGGCGAGATCATCGCCCAGCTCTGGTATGCCGAGCATTTCCTGCGCCGCCGCGCAGGCTCCGACGAGCGCGTGATTTCGAACGTCGTGATGATGGGCATGGGAGAGCCGTTGCAGAACTACGCGAATCTGCTGCCGGCCCTTCGCACCATGCTCGACGACCATGGCTACGGACTCTCGCGCAGGCGGGTGACCGTGTCGACCTCCGGGGTGGTCCCGATGATGGACCGACTGGCCCAGGACTGCCCGGTGGCCCTGGCGGTGTCGCTGCATGCGCCCAGCGATGTGCTGCGCGACAATCTGGTGCCCTTGAATCGCAAATACCCCATCGACGAGTTGCTGGAGGCCTGCAACCGTTATCTTGAATTCGCGCCGCGCGACTTCATCACTTTCGAATACTGCATGCTCGACGGCGTCAACGACACGGCCGAGCATGCCCGGCAACTGGTCGAACTGGTCCGCCGCCACGCGCGCGGCACGGGTGTCTGGTGCAAATTCAATCTGATCCCGTTCAATCCCTTCCCCGCCTCCGGCCTGCTGCGCTCGCCGTCGGAGCAGGTGCAGGCCTTCGCGAAGGTGCTGCTGGATGCTGGTATCGTGACGACCGTGCGAAAGACCCGTGGCGATGACATCGATGCCGCCTGCGGGCAGTTGGCCGGAGACGTCAAGGACCGGACCCGGGTGGCCGAGCGGATCGCCCAGCAACGGAGCATCGAGATCAAACCTGTGGCTGTATTGACGGGCAACAACAAGGAGGCTTGATGAGGACATCACTGGCTTGGCGCCGGCTTGGGCGGGCTGTTCCGGGGTGGTCGTTGGCTGTGTTGTCATTGTTGGCCTGCCTGACGGGATGTGAATCCAATCCGCCTGCCGTTGACGGTTCGCATGTCGCTGCAGTCTCCACCCCGTCCGACGACAACGAGGTCCGCAAGCGGGCCCGCATCCGCCTCGAGCTGGCCTCGAGCTATTTCGATGAAGGCAAGACCACGGTGGCGCTTGACGAGGTCAAGCAGGTGCTCAACATCGATCCGACCTTCGCCGATGCCTACAACCTGCGTGGCCTGATCTTCATGCGCCTCGAAGACCTGAACCAGGCCGAGGACGGTTTCAAGCGTGCCCTGGCGCTGAGTCCGCGTGACCCGAATGTGCTGCACAACTACGGCTGGCTGATGTGCCAGCAGCGTCGCTACAGCGAAGCCGACAAGATGTTCACCCTGGCCCTGTCAAGCCCGCTCTACAGCGACAAGGCCAAGACCTACATGGCGCAGGGCGTGTGCCAGGCCCGGGCCGGCGACAAGGCCGAGGCCGAGCACAGCCTGCTGCGCTCTTATGAGCTCAATGCCGGCAATCCGATCACCGGCTACAACCTGGCCATGCTGCTCTACCAGCGCGGCGATTACAAGCGGGCACAGTTCTACATCCGCCGCCTGAACAACGGTGAATACGCGAATGCCGAATCGCTCTGGCTGGGGATCCGGGTCGAGCATCGCATGAATGACCAGGTGGCCCTGGGCCAACTGGTCGAACAACTGAAGAAACGGTTCCCGCAGTCGCGGGAGCTGGCGTCCTTTGAGCGGGGAGCCTTTGATGAGTGAGTTGGAAGGTGGGGCGAGCGCTGCGGCTGTGTCTTCCGCAGGCCATCTGTTGCGCCAGGCCCGCGAGGCCGCAGGGGTGCATGTCGCGGCACTGGCGGTGGCGCTGAAGGTGCCGGTCAGCAAGCTGGAGGCGCTGGAAGCCGATCGGCTCGATGCCTTTCCGGACGCGGTGTTTGCTCGGGCCCTGGCGTCCAGCGTCTGTCGCAACCTGCACGTCGATCCGGCACCGGTGCTGGCCTTGCTGCCGCAGACCCAGGCCCCCAGCCTGGCGGCCGATGACGGCGGCATCAATGCACCGTTCAAGGCACCGCATCAACGTCGTGGCCGCCCTCTGTCCGAGCTGCGTTTCAGCCCGACCCTGCTGGCCGTGCCGGTGCTGTGCCTGGGGGCGCTGCTGATCTACCTGTGGCCGCATCTGGCGGCCTACGTGGCGGTGAAGGCGCCCGAGGCCACGGCGCAGAGCGCGGCTGCTCCGGCTCAGGCCGAGGCGCTCGAGCCGCCTGCGGCTCCCGAGACTGCGGCACCTGCCGTGACCGAAGAAAACCGACCGGCGAAGTCGGCCGTCGAGGTCATCCCGGCGGCCGCACCCTCTGTGGCGGCTGCTGCGTCTGCGCCTGCCGTGGCCGCAGAGGCGGTCAAGCCGGCTCCGGCTGCCGCCACATCGCCCGTGGCGGTCGCGCCGGCCCCAGCGGTCGCCGCACCGCCCGCCGCCGAGGCCATCCTGAGCTTCTCCGCGACCACGGGGACGTCGTGGATCAAGGTCACGGACGCCAAGGGCACGGTGACCTTCCAGAAGACGCTGGCCGCTGGCGAAACGGCCACGGCCACAGGCACCCCGCCGCTGGCCGTGGTGGTGGGGCGTGCCGATGCCACGCAGGTGCAGGTCCGTGGCAACCCCTTCGACCTGACGGCGGTCTCGCGCGACAATGTGGCGCGTTTCGAGGTGAAATGATGGGTATTTCCGACGTCTTGATGGCTCATGACATGGCCGTTCCGGCGGCGCGGCCGGCCGCCCGGCGCAGCCGACAGGCCGTGCTGTCCTGGGGTGATCATCGGGTCACCGTCGGTGGCGATGCCCCGGTGCGGGTGCAGTCCATGACCAACACCGACACGGTCGATGCGATCGGCACCGCCATCCAGATCAAGGAGCTGGCGCTGGCCGGCTCCGAGCTGGTCCGAATCACGGTCAACACGCCGGAGGCCGCTGCGGCTGTGCCCTACATCCGCGAGCAGTTGGACCGGATGAACATCTCGGTGCCCCTGATCGGCGACTTCCATTACAACGGCCACCGCCTGCTCACCGAGCATCCGGCCTGCGCCGAAGCCCTGTCCAAATACCGGATCAACCCCGGCAACGTGGGCAAGGGCGACAAGCATGACCGTCAATTCGGCCAGATGATCGATGCGGCTCTGCGCTGGAACAAGCCGGTGCGCATCGGGGTCAACTGGGGCAGCCTCGATGCCGAGCTGCTGACGCGGCTGATGGACGAGAACTCGCAGCTCGCCGAGCCGCTCGACGCGCAGCAGGTGACGCGCAACGCCGTGGTGCAGTCGGCGCTCGGCAGCGCGCGGCGCGCCGAGGAGCTCGGCCTGGCGCACGCGCGCATCGTGCTGTCGGCCAAGGTGAGCGGCGTGCAGGACCTGATCGCCATCTACCGCGACCTGGCGGCGCGCTGCGACTACGCGCTGCACCTCGGGCTGACGGAAGCCGGCATGGGCTCGAAGGGCATCGTCGCCTCGACCGCCGGCATCGCCGTGCTGCTCGAGGAAGGCATCGGCGACACGATCCGCGTCTCGCTCACCCCGCAGCCGGGCGAGGCCCGCACGCAGGAGGTGGTGGTGGCGCTGGAGATCCTCCAGTCGCTGGGCCTGCGCCAGTTCAATCCCAGCGTC
>JAFAMV010000213.1 GCA_019233055.1 Curvibacter sp. | reverse complement strand
TTAGTTGCTGGCAAAACTTTTTTCAACCTCATCAGCCGCAATCACAATCAGCATCCAGCTTCTCGCATTCACCGCCAACTCAGCAGAGCCTCAGATTATATACCGCTTTTCGCAGCACAGTCAAAAAATTCAGAAAAATCCCAAACTTCCCAACCAACCCAAGATCCCAGGATCAGCCTCTCAGCCAACCCCTCAACACCCACTCCGCACATCCTGCGATGCACTTCTGCGCTGTCGAGCCCGCTAGTATACACAAATTCCGGCCATTGCAACAAGAGCGCTTACCCTTTGATGGATTCAGCGAGGATGGGTCGCCAACCAGGCCTCCAGCGCATCGGCATACAAGGATGCCACATCACATCCTGTCTGGTCATGGATTTCCTGGAAGCAGGTCGGGCTGGTCACATTGATCTCGGTGACGCAAGAACCGATGACGTCCACACCCACCAACAGCAGCCCACGCTCCAGCAGCACCGGCCCAAGCTTCTGGGCGATCTCCATGTCCCGAGCGGACAAGGGGCGTGCCACGCCTTTGCCCCCGGCAGCCAGGTTGCCACGGACCTCGCCGCCTTGGGGAATGCGCGCCAGACAGAAAGGCACGGGTTGGCCGCCAATCAGCAGGACGCGCTTGTCACCCTCGGAGATCTCCGGGAGAAAACGCTGCGTCATCACGGACACCGCGCCGTCCTGATTCAGGGTTTCAATGATGCTTCCCAGGTTCAAGCCATCCGCGCCCACCCGGAAGATGCCCATGCCGCCCATGCCATCCAAAGGCTTGAGGATGATGTCGCCATGTTCGGCATGGAAATCCCGGATGGCCTGAGCATCCCGCGTCACCAGGGTGGGGCCGATCAGCTCGGCAAACTCCATGATCGCCAGCTTCTCGGGATGGTCACGCAACGCAGACGGGCGGTTCAGCACCCGTGCGCCTTCACGTTCCGCCTGGGACAGCAGATGGGTGGCGTAGAAATACTCTGAATCGAAGGGCGGATCCTTGCGCATCAGCACGGCGTCGAACTCCCGCAGCGCGGAATCCGGCGTCGCCAGCACCTCGAACCATTGCGGCGACTGGCCCGTCAGGCGGATCTGCCGGACCTGGGCGCGCACCTGCCCGCCACTGCGCCACTGGATGTCTTGCGGCTCACAGGCCGCCAGGCTGTGCCCGCGCGCCTGCAAGGCCCTCATCATCGCGAAGCTGGTGTCTTTGTGGATCTTGAAGCTTTCCAGCGGATCCGCGACAAACAGGATATTCATTTGGTGGTGTTCCCAGGAACGAGCCAGAAGCGGCCCCGTTGAATGAAGAGTGCCAGAACGCCGGCGACCACCCCCCAGAAGGCGGAGCCGACACCCCAGAGGACGACGCCACTGAGCGTGACCAGGAAAGTGATCAAGGCCGCCTCACGGTCGGCTTCATGCTGCAAGGCGGTCGCCAACCCCTGGCCGATCGACCCCAGCAGGGCCAGTCCGGCAATCGCCGCCACCAAGGCCGGGGGGAATGCCGACAGCACGCCCGTCACCGCGGCGCCGAACAGTCCGACCAACACATACAGGCCGCCACAGGCGACGGCTGCGGTATAGCGGCGTCGCGGATCGGCATGGGCTTCGGGCCCCATGCAGATGGCGGCGGTCAAGGCACTCAGGTTGAGGGCGAATGCGCCAAAGGGGGCCAACACCAGGGTGGCGAGCCCACTGAGGCTGATGACCTTGGACACGGGAATGCCCTGCGCTCCGCCATAGCCGGCGGCGCGGATGGCCGCCACGCCCGGCAGGTTCTGGCTGGCCGTGGTGACCACGAACAGAGGCAAGGCGAGGCTGATCAAGGCCCCCAGGTCGAATTGGGGTGAGGTGAACACCGGACGTGCCAGTTCAAAGCGGACGCCGGAAAAATCGAGGCTGCCCTGCAGTCCCGCCACCAGCACCGCCACCAGCAGGGTGAGCACCACCGCAAAACGCGGGAGGTAGCGCCGACTCAAGAGGTAGGCCAGGAGCATGGACAGGACCAGCAACGGGGCATGACGTGCCGCATCGAAGGCCTGCAGCCCGAATCGGGCCAGTACGCCGGCCAACAGGCCGGTGGCCAGGGCCAGAGGAATGCGGCTCATCAGACGCTCGAACCAGCCGGACACCCCCAGCAGCAGGATCAGCAGCGCGCTGACCATGAAGGCCCCCGTGGCCTGCGCCATGGAAAAATGACCCGCCAGCCCCGCCGAGGCCAGCACGGCCGCCCCGGGGGTGGACCAGGCGACCATCACCGGCTTGCGCCAGTACAGGGAAGGCAGCAATGAGCACAGGCCCATGCCCAGCCCCAGGGCCCACATCCAGGAACTGATGAGCTCCGGACCGGCCTGGAAGGCCTGGGCCGCCTGGAACACGATGGCCACGGAGCTGGTGAACCCCACCAGCACCGCCACAAAACCTGCCGCGAAGGCAGAAAGACTGAAATCCTTGAAAAATCGCATCGCGCCGATTGTGGCACCCCTGTGCCGATCGCGCTGAGCGTGGCCAGAGGCCTCAGAGCCTGTTCAATGTCTCCCACAGGCCGCTGCCCTTCGGGTTGGAGCGAAATCGGGCCCACTTCGACGGTAGGGGGCGCCCCGTGTGCTTGTATGGGCACGAGTCCATGCGGCGCATCCGGGCCACCCACTCATCCCGATTGCGCTCCAACGCGGCCCGTGCGAGGCACTGAACTTGCTCTCAGATCTGGATCTTGCTGCCCAACTCGACAACGGAGTTGTTCGGCAGACTCAGGAAATCGGCCGCGGCACTGGCATTTCGATGCATCTGCGCGAACAGCTTTTCGCGCCAGGTGGCCATGCCCCGCCCCATGGTCGGGATCACGGTGTCGCGCGACAGGAAATAGCTGGTGGTCATGGCCTCGAATTCGCAGCCACGCGAGCGGATCTGCGCCAGCGCGGCCGGCACATCGGGATCGTCCTTGAAGCCATAGTGGATGACGACCTGCCAGCAATCGTGGTCCAGGGCGTCGATCTCGACGCGCTTGTCGACCTCGATCCAGGGCACTTCGTGGTTGCGCACGGTGACGAAGAGGTTGTGCCGGTGCAGTACCTTGTTGTGCTTGAGGTTGTGCAGCATCGCGTTGGGCACGGTGCCGACCTCGGAGGTCAGGAAGACCGCCGTTCCGTCGACCCGCACCGGGGGGCTCACGAACACGGCATCCAGAAAGGTCTTCAGGTCCAGGGCATCGGCCTTGATCGCGGCATTGAGCAGGTTGCGCCCTTCCTTCCAGGTGGTCATCACCAGGTAGAGCACGGCGGCCATGGCCAGGGGGAACCAGCCGCCCTGAAGGATCTTCAAGGAGTTGGAAGCCACGAATCCCACGTCGACCAGACAGAAGAAGCCGGTGGCCAGAAGGCACAGCGGCAGTGGATAGCCCCAGCCATAACGGATCACGAAGAAGGTCATGATGGTGGTGATCACCATCACCATGCTGACCGAGATGCCGTAGGCCGCCGCCAGTGCGGTCGAGGAGCCGAAGGCCAGCACCGCCACCAGCACGCCGGCCAGCAAGGCCCAGTTGACGGCGGGAATGTAGATCTGCCCGGTGTCCTTGACCGAGGTGTGCAGCACCGTCAGGCGCGGCAGGAAGCCGAGCTGGATGGTCTGCTTGGTGGCGGAGAAGGCCCCCGAGATCAGCGCCTGCGACGCGATCACGGTGGCGATGGTTGCCAGCACAACGATGGGCAGCAGCGCCCATTCAGGCGTCATCAGGAAGAACGGGTTCTCGGCGGCGGCCGGGTTCTTGAGCACCAGCGCCCCCTGGCCGAAATAGTTGAGCAGCAGGGACGGCATCACCAGACCGAACCAGGCCAGCTGGATCGGCTTCTTGCCGAAGTGACCCATGTCCGCATACAGGGCCTCCGCACCGGTCACGCACAGGAACACGGCCCCGAGCGTCACGAAGGCGAGGGCATAGTGGTCGATAGCGAAACTGATCGCGTACCCGGGCCAGATGCCTTTGAGCACCGAGGGGTTGTCGAGGATAGGCGGCAGGCCCGCCACGGCGATGGCGATGAACCAGACCACGGTGATCGGCCCGAAGAACTTGCCGATGTCGCCCGTGCCACGACGCTGCACCAGGAACAGCAGCACCAGCACCACCAGCGAAATCGGCACCACATAGGGGCTGGCCGCCGGGGTCAGGATCTCCAGGCCTTCGACCGCCGAGAGCACCGAGATGGCCGGCGTGATCACGCCGTCGCCAAAGAAAAGCGCCACGCCGAACACGCCGGCCATGATCAGGATGTTGCGGCTGCGCGGCCGGTCCTTGACCGACTGCGAGGCCAAGGCCAACAAGGCCATCAACCCGCCCTCGCCATGGTTGTCGGCCCGCATGATGAGGGCGACGTACTTGATCGAGACGACGACCGTCAGGGTCCAGAAGAACAGCGAGAGCACGCCCAACACGTTGTCGGGGGTGATGGGCACATGCCCGCTCGCAAACACTTCTTTGAAGGCGTAGAGGCAGCTGGTGCCGATGTCACCGTAGACGACGCCGATGGCACCCAGCGTCAACGCCGGGAGGGATGATTTGGATACTGACACTGATCGCACCCGAACGCAGACGGCTCGGGTTCCGTTGTCTGAGGGACCGCTATTTTGCTCTGCAGGCCCGCACAAGCAAGCGGGCAAGCCCTTGCCCTTGGCCTGCGGCACTGCCATGTTGCGACGCAACAACTGAGCAAGGCACCAAGTTGCAGACGGATAGGATTTCGGGCAGCTTGGCCACCCGTTTGTAAATCAGGCGTAAACCTCGGCCTCAGGGTCCGTGGCTTCCAGTTCGTAGCTGCCGGCCAGCATGGCCAGGCGAGCCACCACGCCATACATGTAGAAGCGATTGGGCGCGCTGGCGCCGGGCTTCATGCCGGGCTGCGGCATGTGGGTGCTGTGCTCGAACGCCAGGGGCACGAAACTGGCACCCGGTGCATTCAGGTTCTCGTCCACCCCGCGGTCGGCATGGATGCGGTAGAAGCCGCCCACCACATAGCGGTCCATCATGTAGACCACTGGCTCGGCCACGCTGGCGTTCACGCGCTCATTGGTCAGCACGCCCTCCTGGATGATCACGTCGTTGACGGTCTGACCATCCTTGATGATGCTCATCTTGTTCTTGGACTTTCGGTTCAGGGCATCAAGGTCCTTGACATCGCGCACCGTCATGATGCCCATGCCGTAGGTGCCGTTGTCGGCCTTCACCACGACGAAGGGCTTCTCGTTGATGCCGTATTCCTTGTATTTGCGTTTGACCTTGGTGAGCAGCGCATCCACATTGCTGCGCAGGCAGTCCAGTCCGCGGTCCTCGGCAAAATTGACGTCACCGCACTTGCCGAAGAGCGGATTGATGAGCCAGGGGTCGATGCCCAACAGCTTGCCGAAACGCTTGGAGATGTCCTCGTAGCTCTGGAAATGATTGCTCTTGCGCCGCACCGACCAGCCCGCATGCAGGGGCGGCAGAAGGTACTGCTCGTGCAGGTCTTCGAGAATGCCCGGCGCGCCGGCCGACAGGTCGTTGTTGAGGAGGATGGTGCAGGGATCGAAGTCCTTCAATCCCAGGCGGCGCTTGCTGCGGATCACCGGCTCCAGCGTCAGTTGCTCGCCCCCTGGCAGTTCGACCACCGTGGGCTCCTTGATGTCGGGGCTGATCGAGCCCACACGCACATTCAGCCCGGCCATGTGGAAGATGCGCTTGAGCTGCACCACATTGCTCAGGTAGAAGGTGTTGCGGGTGTGGTTCTCCGGGATCACCAGCAGATTCTTGGCCTCGGGACAGATCTTCTCGATGGCCGCCATCGCCGCCTGCACCGCCAGCGGTAGCATTTCAGGCGTCAGATTGTTCCAGCCGCCCGGATAGAGGTTGGTGTCCACCGGCGCCAGCTTGAAGCCTGCATTGCGGATGTCGACCGAGCTGTAGAACGGCGGCGTGTGCTCCATCCACTCGAGCCGGAACCAGCGCTCGATCGCAGGCATCGAGTCCAGGATGCGTTGCTCCAGTTCGTTGATCGGCCCGGTGAGCGCGGTGATGAGATGCGGAACCATGCGGGCCCTTGTGCTGGAGGAGGGTTTGGAATGGGAAGGGGTGAACTGGCTCGATATGGGGGTGGAAAACCGACTTGCAAGAGCCCTCGCACAGCACCGTCCCCGGATGTTCAGTGGCGGGTTTCACCCTCACCGAGCACGATCCACTTGAGCGAGGTCAGCCCCTCCAGGCCGACCGGCCCGCGCGCATGGAACTTGTCGGTGCTGATGCCGATTTCAGCCCCCAGCCCGTATTCGAAGCCGTCGGCGAAACGGGTGCTGGCATTGACCATCACGCTCGATGAATCGACCTCGCGCAGAAAGCGTTGCGCGTGCACATGGTCGCGGGTCAGGATGGCTTCGGTGTGGTGCGAGGAATAGCGGTTGATGTGGGCGATCGCCTCGTCCACACCGGCCACCACCTTGATGCTGATGATGGGTGCCAGGTATTCCTCGGACCAGTCCTGTTCGGTGGCATCGACCAGGCGGGCGCCGGGCACCGCAGCCAGCAGGGCCCGGGCCTCGGCGTCGCAGCGCATCTCGACCTCCTTGGCGGCAAAGATCGCCCCCATGCGCGGCAGGAACTGCGCCGCCACGCCACGGGCCACCAGCAGACTCTCGCTGGCATTGCAGGGGCTGTACTTCTGGGTCTTGGCGTTGTCGGTCACGCGCAGCGCCATCTCCAGATCGCAGGGGTCGTCGACGTAGGTGTGGCAATTGCCATCCAGGTGCTTGATGACCGGCACCCGGGCCTCGCGGCTGATGCGTTCGATCAGGCTCTTGCCGCCGCGCGGGATGATGACGTCGACATACTCGGGCATGGCGATCAGGGTGCCCACCGCTGCACGGTCGGTGGTCTGCACCAGTTGCACCGCGTCGACCGGCAGACCGGCTTCCTGCAAGGCCTGCTGCACCAGACGGGCCAGCGCCTTGTTGGATTCGATGGCCTCGGATCCACCGCGCAGGATGCAGGCATTGCCGCTCTTAATGGACAGGCTGGCCGCCTCGATGGTGACGTTGGGGCGGCTCTCGAAGATCATGCCGAAGACGCCGATGGGCACGCGCATCTGCCCGACACGGATGCCGCTGGGTTGCTGCTTGAGCCCCAGCACCTCGCCGATCAGGTCGGGCATGGCGGCCAGTTGCTCGCAGCCCTGGGCACAGGTCTCGAGCACCTTGGGGCCCAGGCGCAGCCGATCCACCAGCGGGGCGGCCAGGCCCGCAGCGGTGGCCCGCTCCAGATCACGGGCGTTGTCGACATCGAGTGCCTCGATGTTCTCGCGCAGCAGCCTGGCCAGCGCCTTCAGGGCCTTGTTCTTGGTGGCGCTGTCTGCCCGCGCCATCGCGGCCGCAGCCTGTTTGGCCTGCAGGCCGAGGGATTGGACGTATTCAGCGACGGAGAGGGCATTCATCCCCTCATTTTGCCGCAATCCCCCAGCCGGGCTGGCTCAGGTGCGGCACACAGCGCACAACATCATGGCCAGCCGCTGCAATGCCTGCCAGTTGTCGGTGGGCCAGTCGGCTTGCTTCAGGCCTTTCACCAGGCCATCCACCAGATGGGCCGCCTGCAACAGGGCCGCCAACTCGCGCGCCACCAGCCGAGGCACGATGCGCTCGAACAGTCGCTCGCGCGGCCCCCAGACCCGCTGTTCGCGCAAGGCCATGGGCAGGGGGCGCCCCGCGCACACCGCATCGTGCACGCGCTTCAGGGCCCGGATGTCTTCGGCCAGGGTGTAGTGCACCAGCACCTCGGCCTCGCCTTCGGCACGCAGGCCGTCGAGCATGCGCTGCACCCGGGCGGCGCGACCCGACAACACGGCCTCGGAGAGTTTGAACACGTCGTAGCGCGCCACATTGAGCACCGCCCCCTCGACCTGGGCCGCCGACAGCTCGCCCGGCCCATAGAGCAGACCGAGCTTCTGCACTTCCTGATGCGCCGCCAGCAGATTGCCCTCCACTCGGTCAGCAAAGAACTGCAGGGTGCGTTGCCCTTCCTCGCCTGCCGCCACACGCTGGCCCTGCTGCTGCAGGCGCTGTGCAATCCACTGCGGCAGGGCCTGGCGCTCGATGGGATCGGCGGCCACGGCCACCCCATGCTGCTCGAGCGCGGTGAACCAGGCACCGCTGCGGGTCGCCTTGTCCAGGCGGGGCAGCATCACCAGGGTCAGGGTGCTGTCATTGCCCACAGCCGCCTGGGCCAGTTGCTGCAACGCCGGACTGCCCTCCTTGCCGGGCTTGCCCGAGGGGATGCGGATCTCCACGATCTGGCGTTCGGCGAACAGGCTCATCGAGCCTCCTGCCGCCAGCACCTCGCTCCAGTCGAAATGGGCCCCGCTCACGGTGAAGCTGCTGCGGTCCAGGTAGCCCTGGGCCCGGGCGGCCGCGCGGATGGCGTCAGCCGCCTCCTGCTGCTGCAGCGGCTCGTCGCCATGCAGCGTGTAGAGCGAGCGCAGCCCCTTGGACAGGTGGGCCGACAGCTGGGCAATGGCAAGTTGCATGCACGCGCTCCAGGATCAGAGTTTGCGCACTGCGGCCAGCCGATGCACCAGTTGCTGCACCACGTCGGTCTGCATGCTCTTGTAGAGCAGGGCCTCTTCGGTCTCCTTGGCCAGCGCCAGGGTTTCGTTGTAGTTGATGTCGCGCTGCTGCAGGATCTCGGAGGGCTCGATCAGCTCCTTGCCCTCCAGGGTGCGCAGCTTGAACCTGACACGCAGACGCACCTGGAACTGCCGCACCTGCCCGGACGCATTCAGGGCCACCACCACCTTCTCCCGCAACTCGGACAGCAGGTCGACGATGACCTGGGCCGAGTCCATCTTCTGCGGATCCTTGATCACATGCACGCGGTCGGTGGCCTCGAGGTTGCGGGCCAGCTCCTGGGCCAGCGGGGAATTCGCCTGCCCATTGATGAACACGGCATCAAAGGCGAAATCCGGGGCCTGCCTGAGCTTGAAGCCGCAGGCACTCAGCATCAGGGCCGCCGGCCAGACCAGGGCGGTGCGTCGCTGCATGCTCAGACCACCAGATTGACCAGGCGGCCCGGCACCACCACCACCTTCTTCGGGGTGGCGCCATTGGCCAGCTTGACAAAGGTCTCGCTGGCCAGCGCGATGGCCTCGATGGCGGCCTTGTCGGCCGAGGCCGGCACCAGGATGGCGCCACGCAGCTTGCCATTGATCTGCAGCATGAGTTCGAGCTCGTCCTTCTGCAAGGCCTTGTCGTCGACCTGAGGCCAGGGCGCGTCGAGCAGGTCGCCCAGGGCCTGCGCATAGCCCAGCTCGGACCAGAGGCTGTGCGCCACGTGCGGCGTGGCCGGATAGATGCTGCGCAACAGAATGCCAAAGCCCTCATGCAGCGCGGCCAGGGCGCCGGCGGAATCGGTGGCCTTGAAGTCTTCGAGCGCATTGAGCATCTTCATCGCACCCGAGACCACGGTGTTGTACTGCATGCGCTGGTAGTCGTAGTCGACCTGCTTGAGCACGGTGTGCAGCTCCAGCCGCAGCGCCTTGGCCTCCTTGCCGAACTCGACGGCCTGCGGTGCCGGCGACCCCTGGCCCAGCGTCTGCAGGCGGTGGCCGAAATTCCAGACCCGGCGCAGGAAGCGGTAGCTGCCCTCGACCGCCGCATCGTTCCATTCCAGCGTGGCCTCGGGCGGGGCGGTGAACATGGTGTACAGCCGCGCCGTGTCGGCACCGTAGCGCTCGATCAGGTCCTGCGGATCGACCCCGTTGTTCTTGCTCTTGGACATGGTGCCCACGCCTTCGTAGTCGATGGCGGTGCCGACGGGCAGATCGCCCACGGCATTCTTGAGCTTGGCGCCGACGATCTTGCCGCCCTCATCGAGCACATGCTCGACATCGTGCGGCCAGAAGTACTCCTTGCCACCCTTCTCGGTGCGGCGCGAGTAGATGTGGTTGAGCACCATGCCCTGGGTCAGCAGCTTGGTGAAGGGCTCATCGACCTTCACCAGGCCCAGGTCGCGCATCACCTTGGTCCAGAAGCGGGCGTACAGCAGGTGCAGGATCGCGTGCTCGATGCCGCCGATGTACTGGTCCATCGGCATCCAGTACTGGGCGCCGTCGGCCACCATGGCCTCGCTGTTCTTCGGGTCGCAATAGCGCATGAAGTACCAGGACGAGTCGACAAAGGTGTCCATGGTGTCGGTCTCGCGCCGGGCCGGCTTGCCGCAGACCGGGCAGGTCACGCCCGCGTGGAAACCTTCATGCTTGTGCAGGGGGTTGCCCGAGCCGTCGGGAATGCAATCCTGGGGCAGCACCACCGGCAGGTCCTTCTCGGGCACCGGCACCGGACCATGCTCGTCGCAGTGGATGATCGGGATCGGCGTGCCCCAGTAGCGTTGGCGGCTCACCCCCCAGTCGCGCAGGCGCCAGGTGGTCTTCTTCTCACCCAGGCCCTTGGCGGCCAGGTCGGCGGCAACCGCATTCACGCAGTCGACGAAACCCAGCCCGTCGTAGGGGCCCGACTGGACCATCACGCCGCGCTGCTTGTCGGCATACCATTCCTGCCATTGGGTGTCGTCGTAACGCTCGCCCTCGACCTGCACCACCTGACGGATCGGCAGCCGGTACTTCAGCGCGAAGGCAAAGTCGCGCTCGTCATGCGCCGGCACCCCCATGACCGCGCCATCGCCATAGCTCATCAGCACATAGTTGCCGACCCACACCGGCACCGACGCCCCGGTCAAGGGATGCACCACGCTCAGGCCGGTGGCCAGGCCCTTCTTCTCCTGGGTGGCCAGTTCGGCCTCGGTGGTGCCACCCGACTTGCATTCTTCGATGAAGGCCTGCAATGCGGCGTTGCCGCGCGCGGCATGCTGCGCCAGCGGGTGCTCAGGCGCCACGGCGCAGAAGGTCACACCCATGATGGTGTCGGCACG
>JAFAMV010000168.1 GCA_019233055.1 Curvibacter sp. | reverse complement strand
CGCGCCGGCGAGATGCAGATCTCCGACGTCGTCGACGGCTTCGTCGCCGAGGATGAGGCCGACGACTACGTGGCCGAAGAAGACTTCGACGAGTTCGACGAAGCCGACGACGACGACGGCAAGGGCGGCTCGAAGGCCCTGACCAAGAAGCTTGAAGAACTCAAGCGCGAAGCCCTGTCGCGCTTCGACAAGCTGCGCGAGCTGTTCGAGAAGATGCACCAGATCTACGACAAGGAAGGCTACGGCGGCGTCACCTACATGAAGACGCAGCATCAGCTGTCTGCCGAGCTGATGACGATCCGTTTCACGGCCAAGACCATCGAGAAGCTCTGCGATCTGGTGCGCGGCCAGGTCGATGACGTGCGCAAGAAGGAACGCGAGCTGCGCCGCATCATCGTCGACAAGTGCGGCATGCCCCAGGAGACCTTCATCAAGGATTTCCCGCCCAACCTGCTCAACCTCAAGTGGGTCGAGAAGCAGGCGGCCGCCGGCAAGCCCTGGTCCACCGTGATGACCCGCAACATCCCGCCGATCCAGGAACTGCAGCAGAAGCTGATCGACCTGCAGTCGCGCGTGGTCGTGCCCCTGCCCGGCCTGAAGGACATCAACAAGCGCATGAACGAAGGCGAAGCCGCCTCGCGCGACGCCAAGAAAGAGATGATCGAGGCCAACCTGCGCCTGGTGATCTCGATCGCCAAGAAGTACACCAACCGTGGCCTGCAGTTCCTGGACCTGATCCAGGAAGGCAACATCGGCCTGATGAAGGCGGTCGACAAGTTCGAATACCGCCGCGGCTACAAGTTCTCGACCTACGCCACCTGGTGGATCCGCCAGGCCATCACGCGCTCGATCGCCGACCAGGCCCGCACCATCCGCATCCCGGTGCACATGATCGAGACCATCAACAAGATGAACCGCATCAGCCGTCAGCACTTGCAGGAGTTCGGCTTCGAGCCCGATGCGTCCATCCTGGCGGCCAAGATGGAGATCCCCGAGGACAAGATCCGCAAGATCATGAAGATCGCCAAGGAGCCGATCTCGATGGAAACCCCCATCGGCGACGACGACGACAGCCACCTGGGCGACTTCATCGAGGACGGCTCCAACACCGCCCCGATCGACGCCGCCATGCAGGCCGGCCTGCGCGATGTGGTCAAGGACATCCTCGACGGCCTGACCCCGCGCGAGGCCAAGGTGCTGCGCATGCGCTTCGGCATCGAGATGTCGACCGACCACACCCTCGAGGAAGTGGGCAAGCAGTTCGACGTGACCCGCGAACGCATCCGCCAGATCGAGGCCAAGGCCCTGCGCAAGCTCAAGCACCCGAGCCGCAGCGACAAGCTGCGCAGCTTCATCGACTCGCTCTGATCCGCCCATGCGGTCTGCCAGCCCCTGCGCCTCGCGGCCAGGGGCTTTTTGCTTTCCGTGCCTGCCCTGGGCCATGGGTCGGCCTCAGGGCGCGGCGCTCAGGAGGTGCTCACGGCCCGCCCTCGCCCGCCCTGCTTGGCCTGGTACAGACGGCCGTCCGCCTGGGCCAGCAGCAGATCCCAGTCCAGCTCCGGCCACTGCGCGGTGACCAGGCCCACACTGGCACTGACCTGCAGCACCTGCCCGGCCAGCTCGAAAGGGGCCGCAGCCGCTGCCAGCACCTTGCGGGCCACCGCCTGGGCCGTTCCGGTGTCGCGCAACCCTCCGACCACGATGACGAACTCATCGCCGCCCAGTCGGACGATCGCATCGTCGGGCCGCAGTGCCCGGCTCAGGCGCTGGGAGAACACCTGCAGCAACTGATCCCCCACCAGATGGCCATGGCTGTCGTTGACGTGTTTGAAATGGTCCAGATCCACATACAGGACGGCCACGCAGGCCGAGGCCGGGTCGGTGCCCAACTGGGCCAGGTGGGCCTGCAGACCGGCGCGGTTGAGCAGACCGGTCAGCGGGTCGCGGTGGCTCAGCTCCAGCAGCCTGCGCGACTCCTGCTTCTGGTTCGTGATGTCCTGGGCCACCACCACGCAGCCATTGGGCGTCCCGATGTCCGAACGCAGCGGTATGTAGGTGATGGCCCAGTGCCCCGGCCTCAACGCCCGCCCCTCGCCGAGTTCGAGGGTCACGGTCTCGCCGGCCAGGGCGCGTCGCATCCAGCCCTGGTTGAGTCTGTAGGCCGCCTCGCCCAGCACCATGCGATAGGGTTGTCCGATGAGGCTGCCGCGCTCCGAACGTGTCCAGCCCTCGAAAGCCGCATTGGCGAAGCTCAGGTTCTCGTCGGCATCCAGCACCGCCACCGCCGCCGGAATGGCCTCGGTGACCGACCTCAGGGTGCTGGTCTGGCGCAACAGTTCCTGCTGGGCCTCGACCACGGCGGAGATGTCTCGCATGACGGCGGAATAGCGGTCGATGCGGCCGTCATGGTCGCGGTGGCCGATCACCATGTGGCTGACCGGGATCACCCGCTGGTCCGCACCGAAGACCGTGGTCAGACCGACCCAGACGCCTTCGGCCTTGATCGCCGGCAGGATCACCCGCTCATAGAGGCGGCTGGTCTCGGGTGTGTTGAAACGGCTGAAATGCAGCTCCCGCACCGGCTCCTCCAGCCCCATGCCCAGCAGGCGCCGCAGCGCCGGGTTCATGTAGGTCAGATGGCCATGGCGATCGGCCTGCACCACAAAGTCGGTGGTGCGGTCGAAGATCGTGGTCAGCACCCGCAGGGCCTTTTCGGCCGCATCCCGGTCGGTGATGTCGATGCCGGTGGCAAAAAAACCCTGCACCTCACCCTGCTTCGAGATGTCGGGCACGAGGTGGCACTCGAAGCGGCGCATCTCGCCGCCGACCTGCTCGTCGAATTCGAAATGCTGGCGTTCACCGGCCAGGACCGCGCGGGCACGCGCGTCCATGGCACCGGACAGGCGCTCACCGGTGAGTTCGGCACGCGTGCGCCCCAGGATCTCGTGGCGGGCGATGCCGAAACGCAGGCAATGCGCCTGGTTGACGAAACGGTAGCGCAGGTCCCGGTCCACATAGGCGACGCGCAGCGGCAGGTGGTCGGTGATCTGGCGCACGAAATGGGCGCCCTCCTCGATGCGTTGCTCCAGAAGCTTGCGCTCGGTCACGTCCTGCAGCGCACCGAAGAGGCGCCGCACCACCCCGTTCTCGACCTCGGCCTCGCCCTGAGCCCGCACCCAGACCTGCCGTCCCCTGGCGGTGCGCAGGGGAAATTCAAGCTCCCAGCCCTGGCCTGCGACCTGGGCCTGCTGCATCACCCGCTGGATCCGCCCTCTGACCTCGGGCGCACAGAAGGCCAATGCCGTCTCCAGTGTGGGAACGTAGTCGGCATCCACCTCGTGGATGCGGCGCACCTGCTCGCTCCAGTACAGGGTGTCGTTGGTCAGCTCATACCGCCAGCCCCCCACCCGGGCCAGCCGGCCCGTGCGCTCGAGCAGCCTCTCGCTCGCCCGCAAGGCTTCCTCGGCCCGCTTCTGCGCCGTGATGTCGCGCCCGGCCGAATGCAGCAGCAAACCGCCCGAGGCGGTCGGACGGGCGCTGTTGGACCAGGCGACCCAGTGCTCGCTGCCGTCGGCGGCCACCACGCGGTTTTCAGCCTGCAAGGTGTCTTTGCTGCGCAGCACGGTCTGCAGCCAGGCCGCCACGCCGTCACGGTCGGCGGGCGCCACGAAGTCGTACAGGCTGCGCCCCTGCATCTGCGCGGGCAGCAGGCCGAAATGCCGGGCATAGGCCCGATTGACGTAGAGGAGCTGTCCGTCGGGCCGGGCCAGCGAAATCATCTCGTCCAGGGATTCGACCAGGGTCCGGTAGTGGGCCTCGCTGTCCCGCAGCGTCTGCTCGTAGCGGCTGCGCACCTGCATGGCCTTGAGCAGCAGATCGCGCCGCATGAGCAGGGCCTGGGTCA
This sequence comes from Curvibacter sp., assembly GCA_019233055.1. Classification (GTDB taxonomy): domain Bacteria; phylum Pseudomonadota; class Gammaproteobacteria; order Burkholderiales; family Burkholderiaceae_C; genus Curvibacter. Next base: position 34,832 of record JAFAMV010000168.1, on the reverse strand, counting down.
CCGCCACGGCCAGGGCCTGCAGCGCCGCAGTCTGGTGCGCCTCCAGGCAGCGGGCCTGGCGGTCGATCACGCACAAGGTACCCACCCGGGCGCCGTCGTCCAGGACCAGCGGAAAGCCGGCGTAGAACCGGATGCCCGGGTCTCCAAGCACCAGCGGGTTGTCGTCGAAACGGACGTCCTCCTGTGCATCGGCAACCACCAGGGGCTCGTCGGCCAGGATGGTGTGGGCGCAGAAAGCGATGTCGCGCGAGGTTTCATGCACCCCGGCCAGCCCGACCTGGGCCTTGAACCATTGCCGCTCGGCATCGACCAGGCAGATCAGGGCGATCGGAACGTCCGCCAGGCGGCAGGCCAGTTGCACCAGCGCATCGAACGCGGGCTCAGGCTCCGAATCCAGCACCATGAGCGCACGCAGACTGGCGAGCCGTGTGGCATCGTCATCGGCAAGAGGGGCATGGCGCATGTGTCTTCTTCGAAAGTGGTGTTCGGGGTGTCGCCTCACCCGGGTGACCCGGTCGTTTCCGCAGCGCCTGCCGGCCACGCCGGGCCAGGCTGTTGCGGGGCCGACATTTTCTGGCGGGCCATCAGAGCGCACCAGAAAAGCCGCCGACAGGGACAGGCCATCGCGGGAGAGAAGGCATGCCAGGCTTTCTGCGGTATCAGAATGACCAGAAACTCTATTCAAAGCAGCAATTCAGTGCAATTTACATCGCAGTTGATCTGACATGGATGAGTCAAAGGGTTTTCCCGTATGAAACAATCCATGGCTTGTCAGCCCCCCTGTCACCCTGAAGGCCGTCCGCCAGACCCATGGATCAGCTCAAAGCCATGCGCACCTTCGTGCGCGTCATCGACGAAGGCAGCTTCGCCGCCGCCGCGCGCGCCCTGGACCTGGCACCCGCCGTGGTCACCCGACTGGTCGCCCACCTGGAAGAACTGCTGGGTGCGCGACTGCTGAACCGCACCACCCGCAGCATCGCGCTGACCGACGTCGGCGAGAAATACCTGGACCGGGTGCGCCAGATCCTGGCCGAGGTGGACGAGGCCCACGCCAGCGTGGCCAAGGCCACGGGCGAGCTGCGCGGGGTGCTGCACCTGGCCTCGCCGCTGCCCTTTGTGCAGCATCAGCTCGCCCCATTGCTGCCCGAGTTCCGGCAACGCTACCCCCATGTCGAACTCGACATCGAAGTCATCACGCCCACCGGCGTCCCCAGCGAGGACGCCGACGTGACCCTGCTGCTGGAGGGGCACACCCCCATCAGCGGCGACTTCGTGGTGCGGCGGCTGGCACGCGCGGAGGTGGTGCTGTGCGCGACGCCCGACTACCTGCGCCGCCACCGCCCCCCAAAGCACCCGCAGGATCTGGCCGAACATGACATCCTGGTGCCCAACCTGGCCATGACACCCCGTGAATGGGTGTTCCGACGCCAGAACGCCGGCGCCGACGAAGCCGCCCAGGAACAGCACGCCCTCACCCCGCGCCTCGGCGCCATCGGCTCCAACAGCACCGATGCCCTGTTCGCGGCCGCCCTGGCCGGCATGGGCATCTTCGGCGCGCTGTCCTTCACCGTCGACCGGGCATTGCGCCAGGGTCTGCTCCAGCGGGTGCTGCACGACTGGCAACTGGGGGCCTACACCCTCTACCTGGGCCTGCCGAGCCGCAAATACATGCCCTCGCGCACCCGGGTCTTCTGCGACTTCCTGCTCGAGAAGTTCGGCGGCACCCAGCATGACCCCTGGCTCGCCGCCCTCTGAAGAAGCCACCGATGTCCCCCTCACCCGGATCCCCGCTCCAATGGCTGGACGAGTCGCCGATCGGTCGCCTGCAACTGGCCTGGGCCGGCCAATGGGAGCAGGCGCTGCACCTGTCGCCCGACCCGCAGGCGTCGACCCGACTGAGCGACTGGCTGGCACATCCAGGCCAGGACCTCGCCATTGAGGCCTTTGTGGACCACGGCGAGGGTCAGGCCTTTGCCGGCCTGCGGCTGGCCGCCCTGCCCATCGCGACGCAAGGCGCACTGGCGCAGGAGCTGGCCCAGGCCTTCATCGCCGCCGAGGGCCGGCTGCGCCTTCCCGAGGCCTTCGGGATGCTGGCGCAAGGGCTCGGCCTGGCACTGTTCGTCTCAGGACCTGACTTCCTGGAACTGGGCCAGGTGAACGCCTGGCGCAGCTTCGGCCCGGTGACCTTCTGGCGTCAGGGCAGCCCTCCAGGCCCACGTGACGCCCTGGATGAGGCCCTGGCCCGGCATGCGCGCTACCAGGCCCCCACGCGCCGGCCATGCGCCATCGAGTTCGGCTATGCGGGCCGGTTTCCCCATTGGATCGGGCTGCAGGTATCGCACCCCACAACGCAGGGACATCAGTTCTCGCCGGCGCTGGCGCAGACCTGGCTGGACCGCCTGGACGAGCTCTGACGCCGGCGACAGCATCCCCGTGATGGCGGGGGGCTCAGTCGAGCTGGACCCCGGTCAGCTTCACCAGGCGCGCATATTTGTCCCGCTCGCTGCGGAAATAGGCTTGCGCCGCCTCCGGACTGCCTGGGTGGATCAGGTTGCCCTGCCTGGCCATCAGATCCCGGACCTCGGCCGTGCCCAGGGCCGCGACAAAGGCGTTGTGGACGCGCGCCACCTCGGCCGCCGGCAGGCCCTTGGGCCCGATCGCGGCAAACCAGCCCTCGAACTGGCAGTGGGGCAGCCCCTGTTCCATGAGGGTCGGCAGCTCGGGCATCAGGGGCACCCGGTTCGGCGAGCCCACCCCGATGGCCCGCAGGGCCCCGCTTTTCAGGTGCCCCTGGATCACGTTCAGGGCCAGCACCCCCATGTCGACCTGACCGCCGACCAGGTCGGCCAGCATCGGCCCCACGCCCTTGTAGGGCACATGCAGGGCCTGCACGCCGGCCTCGTCGAGGAACATGGCGGCCGACAGGTGCAGGATGGTGCCGTTGCCCGAGGAGGCGTAGTTGTAGTCGCCGGGCTTGGCCCGCAGCAGGGCGATCAGTTCGGCCGCATTGCGTGCCGACACCCGGCGTGGATTGACCACCAGGGCCAAGGGGGTCGCCCCCAGCACGCTGATCGGGGTGATGTCTTCGATCGGATCGAAGTTGAGCTTCCTGTAGACGCTGGGAAAGACCACATGGTTGTTGGACACCACGCCCAGCGTCAGTCCGTCGGGTGGCGCCTTGACCAGAGCGACGCTGCCGGTCAGTCCGCCGGCGCCGGGCTGGTTGTCGATCACCACCGGCTGGCCCAGGGCCTTGGCCAGTTGCGGGCCGAAGGCCCGCACGATGGTGTCCACCCCCGAACCGGCACTGACCGGCAGTATGAAACGCACTGGCCGCCCGTCCTGGGCCCGCGCCTGGCCTGGGCCCAGGGCCAGCGCCGCACCGCCGCCGCCCCATGCCGCCAGGGTCAGCCATTGCCGCCGCGACAAGGTCGGGATCGGCGCGGCCAGTGCGGCCTGCAACGGGGCTGTCGGCGAGGATTCTGCTTGCTCACATCTCATGTCTGTCTCCTTTTTTTGTGGGTTCCGGATCGAAGCCGCTCAGGCCAGGGCCCTGCGTGAACGCAGGGTGGCCAGCTCCGCCTCGGTGTAGCCCAGGGACGCCAGCAGCGCCTGCCCATGCTCGCCGAGCGAAGGAGGCTGCAGGCGCACGCCCAGGCGCTGGCCGCCCAGCACAAAGGGCAGCAGGGTGGCCTTGGCCAGTTGGCCGGCCCGCGCGCCATCGGTGAGGCGCACATCGGCCAGCCCCCCCGTGGCCAGCAGATGGGGGTCCTCCAGCAATTGCTCGGGCTTGACGATCGGGGCGAAAGGCAGGCCGTGGCGTTCGAACAGGGCGGACAGCTCGGCGGCGCTGCGCCCGGCCAGGCGCTCGCGCAGCGTGGCCAGCAGGCGTGGACGCTCATGCACCCGCTGGTTGTTGGTGGCCAGGGCCGGATCGGCCTGGAGGTCGGCAAAACCCAGGGCGTCGCAGAAGACCTGCCATTGGGCGTCGCTGACTGCGGCCAGGAAAATCTGCTCGCCCCCCTGCACGGTGAACACGTCATAGACCGCCCAGGCCGAAATCCGCTCGGGCATCGGCGCCGCAGGGTGGCCGGTGATGGCGTACTGCAGCATGTGCTGGCCGACCAGGAAGACATTGTTCTCGAACAGCGCGCTCTGCACCTCCTGGCCCCGCCCGGTGCGCTGGCGCTCGAGCAGGGCGGCCAGCGCACCGATGGCGCCGAACATGCCCCCCATGATGTCGTTGACGCTGCTGCCGGCCCGCAGCGGATCGCCGGGGCGCCCCGTCATGTAGGCCAGCCCGCCCATCATCTGCACCACCTCGTCGAGCGCGGTGCGGTGCTCGTAGGGCCCCGGCAGAAAACCCTTGTGGCTGACGTAGATGCAGCCGGGGTTGTGCTGCGACAGGCTGGCATGGTCCAGGCCGTATTTGCGCATCGTGCCGGGCTTGAAGTTCTCCACCACGATGTCGGCGCTGGCCGCCAGCCGCCGCGCGGCCGCGGCGCCCTCGGGCGTGCGCAGGTCCAGCGCCACGCTTTTCTTGTTGCGGTTGAACATCGGGAAGAAGCCGGCCCCGGCGCCCAGCAGGTGCCGGGTGCGGTCGCCATCGATGGGTTCGACCTTGATCACCTCGGCCCCCAGGTCGGCCAGCACCATGCCGCAGCAGGGCCCCATCACCATGTGGGTGAACTCGACCACCCGGATGCCCGCCAGCGGCAGTCGCCGCGCCTGCGGGGTCGGCGCCATGGCTGCCGGCGGGGCCGCCTCGTCGCTCGAGGCCGCGCGCCGCCCGAAGGTGCGGGGCAGGCCGGCCCGCCACAGCGCGCCATGCAGGTCTTCGCCCTCGAGCCAGCCGGCCACCTCGCGGCGCAGCGCCAGCAGGGCCTCGAGGTCCTGGCCGGTCGACTGGCCCATGCCCTCGAGCATGAAGACCAGGTCTTCGGTGCTCACATTGCCGCTGGCCCCCGGCGCATGGGGGCAGCCGCCGATGCCGGCCAGGCTGGCATCGAAGCGCCGCACCCCGGTCTGCCAGGCCGCATAGGCATTGGCCAGGCCCAGCCCCCGGGTGTCATGGAAATGCCCGCACCACAGCCGGTCCCCGACCAGCCGCCGCGCCTTCTCGAACAGGCGGCTGACCGAGCCCGGGTCGGCATAGCCCACGGTGTCGGCCAGGCTCACCTGGTCCGCCCCGGCATCCAGCAGGGCCTGCAGCAGCCGCAGCACCTCGGCTTCGGAGACCTCGCCCTGCAGGCTGCAGCCGAAGGCCGTCCCCACCCCGCCTTCGATGCGGGTGCGGCTGCCCGAGGCATCCCGGGCGGCCCGCATGCGGGCCACCTCGGCCACCACCTCGTCAGGGGTCTTGCGCAGATTGGCCAGGCTGTGCGCCAGGCTGGCCGACAGCGGCACGATCATGCGGTCGGCCTGGAGCCCCAAGGCCGTTTCCGCGCCTTTCAGGTTCGGCACCAGCACCGAAGCCTGCAGCCCGGGAAGCGTGCGGGCATGCGCCAGCAACTCGGCCGTGTCGGCCAGTTGGGGCAACAGGCGCGCAGGCACGAAGGAGCCCACCTCGATCTCGCGCTGACCGGCCGCCCAGGCCCGGTTGATCCACTCGAGTTTCCGGGCGGTGGGCAGGGTGCGGGCCAGGCTCTGCAGGCCGTCTCGCAGCCCCACCTCGCGCACCACCACCTCGGCCCGCCACGGCCTGTCAGTCAGATTCGCATTCACCACTTGTCTCCATCCCGCCGCATCAGCGGGTGCTGTCATTGATGGCTGCAGTCTAGGGATTCCATAATCGATCACAAAATCAATTTTGGAAGCCATGAATTTCCCGATCGGAAAACCACCCAATGCGTGATCTGGACCTCACCTCGCTGCGGCTCTTCGTCGCCGTCTGCGAGAACCGCAGCATCAGCCGGGCGAGCGACGAGGCGCACATCGTCGGCTCGGCCATCAGCAAGCGCCTGGCCGCGCTGGAAAGCACGGTCGGCACGCCCCTGCTGCTGCGTCGCCGCCATGGCGTCGAGCCCACCGCCGCCGGCGAAGCGCTGCTGGAGCATGCCCGCAGCATGCTGGCCAGTGCCAGTCGCATCGAGCGCGACATGGCGGCCTACGCCACCGGGCTGCGCGGCCATGTCCGGGTGCTGGCCAGCGCCTCGGTGATGGCCGAATCGCTGGCCGATGATGTCGCGTCCTTTCTGCAGCTGCCGGGCCATGGCGACATCCAGGTCGACATGGAAGAGCACATCAGCCCCGAGGTGGTGCGGGGGGTGCGCGAAGGCCGGGCCTCGATGGGCATCTGCTGGGATGCCGCCGACCTGCAGGGCCTGGAAAGCCGCCCCTACCGCAGCGATCACCTGGCGGTGGTGACGCATCCGCAGCACCCGCTGGCCGCACTGGAGCATCTGTGCTTCGAGCAGGCGCTCGGCCATGACCAGGTCGGGCTGCCCAGCAACAGCGCGGTGCTCGTCATGCTGCAACGCGCCGCCGCGCGCATGGGCCGGCCCTTGGTCTTCCGCGTGCAGGTCTCCAATTTCGATGCGGCCCTGCGGGTGGTGCGGGCCAATCTGGCCATCAGCGTGGTGCCGGTCGAAGTGGCCGAACCCTATGCCAGCGCCCACGGCCTGCGGGTGTTGCCGCTGACCGACGACTGGGCCCGCCGCCAGTTCTGCCTGTGCTTCCGCCAGATGGACGGTCTGAGCGCCGCCGCCCGGCTGCTGCTGGCCCATCTGCAGCAGACCGGGGCGGCCGCCAGCGGATCGGTGCCGGGCCCCGTGGGCGCGGAGCCTGATCCGGCCTGAGTGCGCCAGATCACGTCCAGATCTGGACAATGTGCTTATAGTCATCCTCATCGCGAGACGACCGCAACGAAGGGATCCCCATGGCCCCATCCGACAGCACTGCTGCGCCCTGGCGCCTGGACACGCTGTTGCTCAACAGCCCTTCGCTGGTGGTGTATGCCACCGACGTCGAAGGCCGCTACAGCTTTGCCAGCCAGGGCCTGTGCACGCTGCTGGGTTGCAGCCATCCGGCGCAGGTGCTGGGCCGCAGTGCCGCCGACTTCGCCGCCCTGGGGGAAACGCCTGGACGGCTGCGCCTGTCCCGCTTCGACGGCGGGCGGCGGGCGGCGGTGCACGAACTCATCGAAGTGCTGCCCAGCCCCGGCCGGGAGACCTGCGTGCTGCTCGACATCCAGCTGCCCCTGCTCGACGGATCCGGACGGCTGATCGGGGTCGCCGGCATCGCGGTCGACGTGAGCGAGGACATGCGCAGCACCGACAGCGTGATCGCCCAGAACCGACTGCTCGACACGGTGCTGTCCCATGTCGACGCCCATGTCTTCCAGAAGGACGACCGAGGTCGCTATCTGTACGTGAACCGGCGGGTTGCCGACCTGTATGGCCGCCCGGTCCATGAGATTCTGGGTCGCACCGACCTGGAATTGCTGCCCGGCGAATTGGCCGAGACCTTGATGGCCACGGATCGCCAGGTGCTCAAGGACAACGAACGCCTGGCACGCCAGGAATCGATCACCGACACCGAAGGTCGGGTGCACCACTTCTGGTCGATCAAGGCCCCCTTGCGCCTGCCGGGCCAGGCCCCGTCGGTGATCGGCTTCGCCTCCGAGATCACCGAACTGCTCGCCCTGCAGGAAAGCCTGCTGCGCCAGCGCACCACCGATGAGCTGACCGGCTTGAGCAACCGTCTGCGCTTCGAAGCCTGCCTGATCGAAGCCATCGAGCAGCCCAGGCGGCAGGACACCGGCCTGGCCGTGATGCTGATCGATGTGGACCATTTCAGGTTCATCAACAGCACGCATGGCCCGATCCTGGGCGATCAGGTCCTGCGCGACATCGGCGCACGCCTGAGCCAGAGCCCCGTGCTGCACGACATGCAGCTCGCCCGTCTGGCGGGCAACCGCTTCGCGGTTCTGCTGCCCGACATCGACGCCTCGCAGGCGGCCCGGCACGCCCAGGCACTGCGCGAGCTGATCGCCATCCCGCTGGCGGTGCAGGCGCAGCGGCTGCGCCTGACCGCGAGCATCGGCATCAGCCTGTATCCCGCCGATGCCACCGGTGCCCAGGACCTGATCACCCATGCCGAGGTTGCGATGTACCGGGCCAAGGAGTCCGGCCGCGACCAGCATTGCTTCTACTCGCACCAGATCGGCGCCGCCGTGGCCGAACGGGCCCGGCTTGAGGCCGAACTGCGCGAGGCGGTGGCCACCGACAGTTTCGAGCTCCACTACCAACCCAAGGTCGAGGTGGCCAGTGGCCGGGTGACCGGCGTGGAAGCCCTGCTCCGCTGGCCGCGTCCGGGCCGGGAATCCATCTCGCCCGCCGTCTTCGTGCCGCTGGCCGAACGCCTGGGCCTGGTGGTGGCCATGGGCGCCTGGGTGATCGATCAGGCCTGCGGTCAACTGGCCAGCTGGCAGGCGGGCGGACTCGCCGACATCGCGATCGCGGTCAACCTCTCGCCGGGCCAGCTGCGCGACCGGGCCCTGCCACCGCTCGTACTGGATCGGCTGCAACACCATGGCGTGCCGCCCGAGCGGCTCGAGATGGAGGTCACCGAATCCCTGCTGATGGACAACTCAGAACACGCGATCAGTGTCCTGCAGGAATTGCGCGACCTCGGCATCAGCCTCGCCATCGATGATTTCGGTACCGGCTACTCCTCGCTGTCCTACCTGAAGCAATTGCCGGTGCAGACCCTCAAGCTCGACAAGTCCTTCATCACCAAGATCGGCTCCGATGAACGTGAAGCCGATCTTTGCGCCGGCATCGTCGGGCTGTCGCACAAGCTGGGCCTGACGGTGGTGGCCGAGGGGGTGGAGGACGCCGTCCAGGTCGAACTGCTGCGGGCCATGCATTGCGAGGTGATCCAGGGCTTCTACTTCAGCCGCCCCCTTCCCGCCGAGGAGGTGGAGCGCTTCATCCGTCGCCAGAATGGGTGAGCTCACCGAACGGTCGCCACCACAGAGAGAAGGTCTGGTTCCCCGCGCTCGCGGCTGCCCTGCCGCCCTCCGTCGGTCTTGCAGCCGGGACACCGGCACCGGGACGGTCCACGACCATTTTCAGAAGAACGGATCAAGCGCCACCCCTGCCATTCACATCATTCGCATCGTTCGCTGTCTGTCGGCGCGAATGGACCACCCATTTCAGACTTGAACCCAGGACGGCATCCACCTCCAGAGCCCTGCCATCAGACCACGCCTCTTCTGAATGGACAAGCCCCAGCAATTCAACGCCAAAATGCATCTGGATAATCCTTCGCATCTCATCGAGAACTGCGCCATCCAAGTCGCTGACGATGAGAAGAAACCACTTCCCGGACAACTTCATTTCATTTTCCGACAAGGGTGCACACAGCAGGCAACTGACCATTCCCGGAATATGAAAAGCCAATATTTGAATTATTCTTTCAGCCAGTCCATTGGCGGCCCCGACAAACTCTGTGAAGGCATCCAGCCAAGGCCAAGCCGCATTCAATTGATAGGCCAGCAGATCCTGAGATTCATTTCGCGTCAAAAAGCCGCGGTGGGCGAGACGTTCCATCATCGGCTGCAGCTCATCCATGTCGAGGCCTGAGGACTCGGAAAGGTCCCCCGATGTGAAGAGCCTCGATCTCTGACGGAGCAATGCCACCACCAACCGTTGCTCTCTGCGCACGATCAGACCAGAGACGTATTTCATCGCCCGACCATCTGCAAACCGGCTAGCCACCCCATACAGGCATCAAAATACCGTCACCATCAACCCAGCATTCGATCGCCTTCGGATAGGGCTGTTGACGCAGGCGTTGCCCCCCTCCCATCCAGCGTCTTCACATCGATCTTATAGGCGCTTGTTTTCTTGCATCGATCCCGTGAAATCGTTTTATGTGAGCCAAATGCAGACCCTGCAGCCATTGACCACTCAGGAGCCCCTGCAAGGGCAAGGGCAAGGGCCACCATCCACAATGCCATGTAAAACCCACGACGTTTCATATAGCCTCCATCGCATCAAAACCAATGCACCGATATACCTGCTGCCCGTGGTGTCATCCATATAGAAAATGAAACCATGGACATGGCATCGACGATACGGGAATGCGGGAGGTCACGCACCTGTCAACCATCACAGGTCATCCGCCACCTGCCAGAGATGGCATGACTGGACGGCCTTGTCCCGAGGAAACAAGCCAGGACCGACGAAGGGCTGGCCCGGTAAGTCTGCGACTGACCGAGGCTATTTGAGGATTGATTCAGCCACGTATCCTGAACGTCGCCACAACGGCTGCCAGATGGGCAGCCTGGTCTTTCAGACTGTCGGCCGCCGCCGCCGATTGCTCGACGAGCGCAGCGTTCTGCTGGGTCATCTGGTCCAGGTGCGTCACAGCTGCATTCACCTCGCCGATGCCACGGCTCTGTTCATTGGTGCCGTCACTGATCTCCTGAACGATCGTGGTGACTTGCTGCACGCTCTGCACGATTTCAGCCATGGCCCGACCGGCCTCGTCCACGAGTCGCCCCCCCTGCTCCACCCGCTCCACGCTGGTGTTGATCAAGGTCTTGATCTCACGGGCGGCCTCGGCTGACCGGCTGGCCAGCGATCGAACCTCCGAGGCCACCACAGCAAAGCCTCGCCCTTGCTCGCCGGCCCGCGCGGCTTCGACAGCCGCGTTCAATGCCAGGATATTGGTCTGGAACGCGATGCCGTCAATCACCGAGATGATGTCGGCGATGCGTTGGGAATTGCGCGAGATGTCCCCCATGGCCTCCACCACCTGCCCAACCACCTGCCCGCCTCGATTGGCCATGTCAACCGAGCGGCTGGCCAACTCTCGACCCTGGCCGGCATGCTCCGCGCTTTGGTTCACGCCCTGGGTGAGGTGCTCCATGGAGGCCGAGGTCTGCTCCAGATTGCTGGCGGTCTGTTCAGTGCGGCTGCTCAGGTCCTGTGAGCCCATCGCAATTTCACTGGAGGCTGTGGCGATCGACCCGCTGGTTCGGCTCACATCGAGCATCACATCTTCGATCTTGCCCACGAATTCATTGAAGGCTGCGGCAATCTCATCGATCTCATCACGCCCCTCGACGGGCAGACGCTGGGTCAAGTCGCCGCTGCCTGTGCTGATCTCCCGCATGGCATTGCGAACACGGGTCAAGCCCGCCAACAGCAGGTGCATGGTCCCCGCCGATATCGCGGCGGCAAGGACCGCCACCACCACCAGGGCGCAGGCCACACTGATCAGCAGTCGATCCAATCGGCTCAGAGCCTCATGGCGTTGGGCTGCAGTGACCAGCACCCAATCCGTTTCCGGCACCGGCGCAGACTTGAGCAGGTAGGATTCGCCGCCGATGATGGCCGGCTCAGGGTCTGCGGCGCCAAAGCTGGCACGGCTCAACAGTTCAGGCGTGATGTCTTTTGACAGGTCTGCGACTGGTTTCAGGATCAGTTGCTTGTCCGGGTGCGCGAGGATGCGCCCCTCTTTGTCCAGCAGGAAGGCAAAGCCGTTCGGCGTCGGGTGCACTTCGCCCAAGCCTTTGACCACGTCCTCGATCGTCACATCGGCGGCGGCCACTGCCCGGGTTTGTCCGTCGACTTTGACAGGATGTGCAAACGTGACGACCAGTTTCTCGCTCGATGCCGCGATATAGGGCGGACTGACGATGGTTCGGCCCGCCTGATCAGCCTGCTGGTACCAGGCCCGTGCAGTCGGATCGTAGTCGGCTGGCCGGGGCCGCTCGGGCATCGACACCATTTTCCTGTCGGCACTCCCGATGTAGGCCAGATCCTGCCGTCCGGAGACCAGGGCCTGCTGCAAGGACGGCCTCGGATCAGGGCTTTCAGCAGCAGGCGCCAACGCCTCGACGATCTGCTTCTGCGCCTTGGCCCAATTGCCCAGTTGACGGGCTTCGCTGCGGCTGATGCCACCCAGCTGCTCGTTCAGATCGTCGAGAATGAACCTGCGGGCGAAGTCATAGCCCATGGCGCTGACCAGCACGATGGCGACACTCACGATGATCACGCTGGTCGCCATCAATTTCTGTCTAATGCTGTGGAACATCGTGTCTCCTTTTTGGGTGAAGCGGCATCAGCCTTCTGGTTGCCGCTCCGGCTTGACGATCAACACACTGCAGGGCAGCGCCCGCGCCATTGCATAGGCATTGCTCCCAAGCCAAAGCCCGAACCCCTTGCTTTTTGCATTGGCTCCGATGATCACGAGGTCGACCTTCTCGTGGGTCGCAGTGATCAAAATGACATCCGCAGGCCGCCCGAACTCCACCCGGGTCTCCACTTCCAGCCAACCTTCCTTGTGGCTGTTCCCCAGCGTGCGCAGTTGATGTTGCCTGGTGTTGACCTGGTCTGAATCGAGTCCGGTGCCAAAAGCGGTGTCGGAGGGCATTGGCTCGATGACATGAAGCAGGATCAACCTGCAATCGCAGTCCGAGTATTTGTCGATCGCAGCCTGGAAGGCATTCAGCGAGTTTTCACTGAAGTCGATGGGCACCAAAATGGTTTTGAATTTCATGATCAGGTTCTCCTCAAGCGATGACCACCGCAGTGGCCGAAAACTGGTCCGTCCTCAGATGAGCACCGTCGGATCACTCCAGGGCAGGGCTTGAACGGACGCTGTGGACGAGGGCATTGGGGACGACCGTCCCCATTCAGAGCCCTGAATCAACAGCTTCCGGCTGTAATGCCCGGCGATATCGGACAACAAGGCGTCCAGCCTGCATAGCTGATCGGCGTGCTGCTCGTGCACCCAACGCGGTGCGTGGGACACGACCCGATAACTGACGAGGGACCGATAAAAGTCCCGTCCATGGACATGCACCCGTGCCCCTTCTTCAAGGCGCTCCACCAATGCGGTCGTTCGCAGCAAGCGTGAGCGGTCGAGCTTGCGCGTGTCCAGGATCAGTCGCAGGGAATCTGGCAGATCGATTTTGGTCACCATGAAGGGCCAGCCGACTTCCATGCCTTCATAGGTGTTGGCCTCAAAAGGCAGTTTCGGCAAGCTCTGGCCACTGGAGGTCCGCAACCGGTGGACGTCCGCCGCCGCCCCCTCTTTTTGTCTGCCGGCTATGTGGGTGAAGAACATGGTGGGTACTCGGGTCAATTTCTGGTCCCAGGCGACGGCATCCCCGCCGCAAGGACCATACACACCAATGTTTCCAAGCCCAACGCCAGTCCAGAGTCAGGGCTTTGAAGCAAGCAATCGATGACGGAGGCATCCACATCGAACCGTTGTGCGGCCTCGCACGGAGAGAGCCGGTGCTCGTCCATGAAGGCACGCAGATGCAAGACATGCGCCTCCTTGCTCAAGTCGTCGCGTGGGTTCTTGAGGGCCCTGTTCATGTCGATTCCTCGCAGTGAAACCGTGCCCGCGTTTCCTGGTCGACCAGGCATCGCAGGGCCTCGAGCTCGGAACGAATGCCCTGACTGAAGGCAGGGTTGAAGGCGTTGGTCAGCACAATGGGGCCAGCACCAGGGCCATCGGCTTTCAGAAATCGCCCCAGTACATTGAGTACATGGTCTTTGGAGGCACGGACATGATCCGCATGGATCCTGATGGACCGGATGATTTCCGCCAGGGGCGGGGGATCGGGTGGCGTCGATGCCTCAGCGATCTCCAGGGCGGTGGCCAGGCGCCCCATATTGATGGCGATACGGCTGCTGAGGGCTTCGATTTCGGCACAAAGGGCCGAGGCCTCTCTCTGACTGCGCGTGCAAAGGAGAAACAAAGGCCGGGATTGCAAAGTGACCTCCATCCTGGTGATCAGCAGGTGGCAAATCTTCATGAAGACCAGCGGCATATCCAGACTCCCAGGCACACGGACCAGCAAGGATTGAAGACGAGTCTGTTGGATCGAATGCATGTCTGGCCTCCTCAGCCAAGCTCGCGACCTGCTGCATCCTGGAGATGCAGTTCATGCATTCCATCGACGCGCTGCCGACGGGCGCCACGCGCACCCTGCTGAGTTGGAGGATTCGTTTTCTCGCTCGCGGCGGCGGCCATGGCCAACGCTGGCGCCAGCGGCTGGCGGTGGATCTGCTGCCCGATGTACAGCGAGATCCGCAATGCCTCCAACAGCTTCAGCAGCATCTCCACGCTGAGGTGCGCAGCGTCTTGTTCGATGTGCGCGATCCTGGATTGAGAGACCCCCAGCAAGGCCCCGAACCTGGTCTGCGTCAACCCCAATTTCTTTCTCCAACCGACCAGCTGATGCGTCAGTTGCGCCAACTGGCCGCAGGGTTCGATGTCAGCCCCTATCGCTTCCATCAGCAGGTAGAACTGCGGAACTTTGATCAAGTGGGGATTGGACTCAATGCGGGAAAGGCGCGATGCACTGATCCCCATATAGGTCGCCACGGCCGTCGTCGGAATACGGTAGTTCCGACGCAGTGCTCGGACTTGCATCGCCAGCAAGGTTCGATGGACTCGGAACTGCATCTCGTCTGTGCTCCTGCTTAAAAAGCCTCCCAGCCACCTTCTTCCGCCGCCTTGTTCGAGGCCTTGGGTGAGGTCGTGCCGGGCGCCTCGAGCTTCACTGGCGCGGCGCCAGATGGGCGCGTCGCCGGGATGTTGGAAATCTTCGCCGCCTTGCGGGGCTGCGGCATGGGCTGGACGCCCCGAAAGTCTGCGGGCGCAGACATTGGACGTGACGCTCTCATGTGGCCTTGCGGCTCAGTCCCCGTCAGCATGAACATGCCAACGGTCTGTACCAACAGCTTGGCTTGCTGCTCGAGGCTTTGAGCCGCGGCGGCGCTTTGCTCCACCAGGGCCGCGTTCTGCTGGGTCGCCTGGTCCAGTTGACTGATCGAGGCATCTATCTGGGCCACGCCCTGGTTCTGCTCTTCGCTCGCCGAGCTGATCTCACCCACGATGTCACTGACGCGTTGGATCGACTGCACGACCTCCGACATGGTCACCCCGGCTTGATCTACCAGGGCGCTTCCCTTTTCCACCTGTTCGACACTGGCCCCGATCAGGGACTTGATTTCCTTGGCCGCTTCCGCGCTGCGCTGCGCCAGACTGCGGACTTCCCCTGCCACCACGGCAAATCCTCTGCCTTGTTCCCCTGCCCGTGCAGCTTCGACCGCGGCATTGAGCGCAAGGATATTGGTCTGAAAGGCGATGCTGTCGATCACCCCGATGATGTCGCCAATCCGCTTGGAGCTGTCGTTGATGCCTTTCATGGTTTCAACCACGTCGCTCACCACCTGCCCTCCCCGGGAGGCCACGGCGGCCGCGTTGCTGGCCAGTTGATTTGCCATGCGGGCGTTGTCTGCATTGCCTTTGACGGTCGAGCTGAACTGCTGCATGGTGGACGCCGTCTGCTGCAGTGCGTAGGCTTGCTGCTCGGTGCGTTGACTCAGGTCGGTGTTGCCAGAGGCGATCTCGGAAGCCCCTGTCGCGATCGAATCGGAAGCACTGCGTACCTTGCTCACGATGCCCACCAGGCTTTGCTGCATCTTGGCCAAAGAGGCCAGCACACTGCCGGCAGGGGCCTTTTCAGCTTCCGCGATGGGCATCAGGTCTCCCTCCGCGACGCGTTGTGCGGCCTCTCCGAGCAAGATGGGGTCGCCCCCCAGCGAGTGCGTCATGGAGCGCAGCAGTCCCCAGCCCATGCTCACGGCAGCAGCCACACTTGCAAGCAGCAAACCGATCAACACGCCGCGCTGAACCTCGTATCGGACCTCCAGCGGGTCGTCGTAGACCTCGCCGGCGTTGCGTGCCGAGGCCTGGGATGTGATCACCCCCTGGGCTGAGCGGGTGCGACTGGCTTGCGCACTGTGGTCATCAGCCAAAGCGTGCAGCGCATAGAAGGAGCTGCAGAGCATCAGCGCGCACAGCACACCGAATGCGCAGCGCAGTTTCTGTTTGAGCGAGAAATTCTTCATTCAAAAAAACTCCGATGGTTTTGAGGGCGAAACTTCAAGGCGGCGGCTGTTCATGCCGGCAGCGGCAGAGGGCGGCCAAACAAATAGCCTTGAAACAGACGGCAGTTCATTCCGAGCAGGGCACGAAACTGCTCCTCAAACTCAACGCCCTCTGCGACCACTGACATATTCAGATCTTCGGCCAACTGAATGATTGTCCGAGTGATAGGCCGAGCTTGGCCCGCACCCAGCAGCTCATGGACAAAACTTCGATCAATTTTTATTTCATCGAAGGGCAGATGCCTCAGCAGGCCGAGTGATGAATAGCCCGTACCAAAATCGTCCAACGAGAAACGGCATCCTGCCTGACGCAATGCCAATATTTTGCTGCGCACGGCTTCAAGATCATGCATCATCAAGCTCTCGGTCACCTCGAGCTTCAACCGGCTTGTCGGAGCTTGCGTCTCCAGAAATATAGAAAATGCCATCTCAACAAAAGATGGATGCATCAATTGCGTCGCCGAAATATTGATGCTCAAACCATACCCCGGATACCGACCCTGCTCCTCCCATTCGCGCAGGGTGGCGCAGGCCTGGCGCAAAACCCACTCGCCTATAGAAATAATCAAGCCGCAAGATTCAGCGACTGGAATGAAATCGACGGGATTGACCAACTCTTTTCCATGCCGGTTCCAACGCAGCAATGCCTCAAAGCCACACACTTGCCGTTCGAGGCTCACTATTGGCTGAAAAGCCAGCATGAACTCCTGCTTTTGCAATGCCTGTCGAAGGTCGATCTCAATCTTTGTACGGCGGGAGAATTCGTTCTGGATTCGACCCTCGAAGATACAGACCGAGTTCTTTCCCTTGCTCTTGGCTTCGTACATTGCCAAATCGCCTTGTTGAAGCAAGACACCCGCTGTTGGCTCAGATCCATCAACAACTGTGGCCCCAATGCTCGGCGTGCAAAAGAAAAGGAGATCGCCCTCCATCACCGATAAATTGAGGGCCAAACGAATCAATTCCCCCAACTCATCCACTTGGGAGATCAGTTCGTGAGGCTGACACTCCAAATTTTTGGCAATCACTACGAACTCGTCGCCACCGTAACGCGACAGAAATAGTTTGTGATTTTTTGAAAGAGACCTGAGCGTGTCCGCGATCATCACCAGAAGGCGGTCGCCCTGCGCGTGACCGTAGATGTCATTCAATTGCTTGAAGTTGTCAATGTCAATGACATAGAGCGCTGCTGGAGTGTGCGTGTACCTTGCAACCTCAATCACCTCACGCAACTTGCGATTGAGGGCCACCCTGTTCGGCAATCCAGTCAATGCATCATGCAAAGCCAGGCGAACGATTTCGTCTTCAGATGCTTTATGTGCCGTGATGTCGGTATAGACCGCCACGAAATTTTTTATCGAACCAGCCTCATCAAAAACAGGCTCGATGTTGGCCGAGACCCAGAATGCCTCTCCCGATTTCTTGTATTGGCGCAGCTCAAAATTTCTAACACTTTCACCCGTAGAGAGAAGGCTATCCACAAGAATAAGAACCGTTGTATCAGTCAGGGCTCCATAAAATATTTCTCTTATATTTCTCCCCTTTACTTCAGACAACAGCCATCCGGTCAACTTCTCGAATGCGGGATTCACCCATTCAACTTCTCGCCCAGCGTTCAGCACGACGATCAGATTTGTGGTGCTCTGCACCACCATTTTCAACAACCTTCCATCACCCTCAGCCACACTTGTTAGCAATGTCATTTGAAAACAACTTTTCGCCACTTACTTCTTCTATGAATCCCTGGGCACTCACGAACAACCGAAATTCGTTAAAAATATATATCGCGTTTATCGGAAAATAGTCGCTTTTTCTTAATTCTCAATGATTCTTCGCTTGCAACGGATTGACAATTCGCTTGCTTAATTCAGTTTTTACTTCAATGGCATTCTAATGACGTATTAGAATTACTTATGACGCATGGAATTTTGGAGAATGCCTTGATCCACTTCAGATCAAGGTTCAGCCACATCGGCTCAGGAAAGCACCTTCTTGGTGCGAGGTTTTCCAAAAAAATGCGGGACTACCAATTGGTAAAAATAGGCTGCTTTCCCAGTGAAATTCTGGATTTTCCTGCGCGCTCGCTGTCGCTTCCAGATCGAGCAATCTGCCCGGAGTGCACCATGCTGAGTCTTCCCCGGCCAGCTCCTGCGGTGCCAAAACCGCCTATGTCATCGCATTGACTCATGCAACATTGGTATGACAATGCCACTACATGATCCCGGGAAAGAAACAAGATCCACGACAGGATGCATGCGGATGCACCCAGATGATGTGATTTGCGAGGCCGGATGCAAGGGCCACCTTCGGCTGGGACTGTCTGCAATTCATTGCCCTGCCTTGAATTGAATGCTCGCTCGGTGTTCAGCGTGGTCGGACGCCTGTGTTGATGCCAGACTTATCTTTCAGGTCGGTATATTCAGAGTGGATTATTTGGACAGCGCCCAGATTTCAAGCAACCTGGATACGAGAGGGAACGAGAGGCAGGGCTGCAGTCTTATATCCGGCCTGTTTTGCTGGCGGTACCTGCGGACCCTGATGGCATGAGTCGGTGAGGTTCTCCCCCGACACCCGACACCCAAACTCTCAGCTCTTGGGCCTTGTCAGAGTGCCCTCATCACGGTCCGACTTGTCAGGCAGGGCTCCGATCTGCAGGGCAGGAGGCTTTTCGACATTGCAGCTCGGTGATGGTCATGGATCATGGGGGCAAAATTTTGGGGATCTGGGGATCGATCCCCATTTGCCCCCAATTCTGCCCCTCTAAAGTCGCGGATTCAAACGCACTCGTCCGGACGCAAGTGGACGAAAAAAAACCCTGTCTCCTCTGGGAAGACAGGGTTTTCTGAATTCATCCGGAAGCATCCGGAGGTATCACTGGCGGAAACGGAGGGATTCGAACCCTCGATGAGGCTCTACACCCCATACTCCCTTAGCAGGGGAGCACCTTCGGCCACTCGGTCACGTTTCCAGCAATCCCGCTATTATGCCTCAAAAAGAGGCCGGTTTCAGGAAGCCGGCTGATCCAGATCGAAGGCGCGGTGCAGGGCTCGCACGGCGAGTTCCATGTACTTCTCGTCGATCACGACCGAGGTCTTGATCTCGGAAGTCGAGATCATCTGGATGTTGATGCCTTCCTCGGAGAGGTGGCGGAACATCTTGGCGGCCACACCCACGTGGCTGCGCATGCCGATGCCCACGATGCTGACCTTGCAGATCTTGGTGTCGCCCACCACTTCCTGGGCGCCCAGTGCCGGCACGACCTTGCTGGTCAGCAGTTCGACCGTGCGGGCGTAGTCGTTGCGGTGCACGGTGAAGCTGAAATCGGTCTTGCCGTCCTTGCTGATGTTCTGGATGATCACATCGACTTCGATGTTGGCGTCGGCCACGGCCCCCAGGATCTGGTAGGCGATGCCGGGTTTGTCAGGCACGCCCAGCACGGAGATCTTGGCCTCGTCACGGTTGAACGCGATGCCGGATACGACGGCTTGTTCCATTTTTTCGTCTTCCTCAAAAGTAATCAGCGTGCCGGACTTGGCCTCTTCATGGATGTCGATGTCCCAGGGCGTGAAGCTCGACAGCACGCGCAGCGGCACCTTGTATTTGCCGGCGAATTCGACCGAACGGATCTGCAGCACCTTGGAGCCCAGCGAGGCCATTTCGAGCATCTCTTCGAAGCTCACGGTCTGCAGACGACGCGCCTCGGGCACGACGCGCGGATCGGTGGTGTAGACGCCGTCCACATCGGTGTAGATCAGGCATTCATGGGCCTTCATGGCGGCGGCCACGGCCACGGCCGAGGTGTCGCTGCCGCCACGCCCCAGGGTGGTGATGTTGTCGTCCTCGTCCACGCCCTGGAAGCCGGTGATGACCACCACCTTGCCGGCGGCCAGGTCAGCACGGACGCGGGCGTCGTCGATCGACTCGATGCGGGCCTTGGTGTAGGCGCTGTTGGTCTTCACGGGCACCTGCCAGCCAGCGTAGCTGACGGACTCCATGCCTTCGGCCTGCAGCGCGATGGCCAGCAGCGCCGAGGAAGCCTGCTCGCCGGTGGCGGCCAGCATGTCGAGTTCGCGGTTGTAGGCGGCGGCGGCCTTGGCGGGTGCCAGTTCCTTGGCCAGGCCCAGCAGGCGGTTGGTCTCGCCGCTCATGGCGCTCGGAACCACCACCATCTGGTGGCCGGCGCGCGCCCATTTGGCGACCCGCTTGGCGACATTGCGGATGCGCTCGGTCGAGCCCATGGACGTGCCGCCGTATTTGTGAACGATCAATGCCATTGGTGTGTCGGGGTACGAAACTCGGATCAGCGGCACAGGTTGAACAACGTTTTGGGGCGCCGCCGGTTTTTCGTGCAAAAAAGGAAGACCAAAACTTTTCAATTGTACCAATCGAGTGCGTCACCCCGACGACGCAGCCAGCCACGCCCGATTTTGAGTTCGATGCGGTGGCCCCGGGTGCGGCAGTCCTGCACCTGCCGCAGCAGTTCCTGCAGCTGCGCCGCGCTGGGCGCGGTCGCGTGACTGGCGGCCAGCCAATACCGCAGCACATTGGCCTGCCGGGCCGCACTCAGGCCTTGCAACGCTGCAATGCGCGGGGGCAGTCCGACGGTCTGCAGATCGCCGGCGGCCAGTTCCTCGAGCAGTCCCTGGGCCTGCGCCGCGTGGGCGGCACTGCGCGCCACGGTGTCCCGGAAGGACGGAAAAACCGCCTGCAAGGCCGGCAGCAACTGCTGGCGGATGCGGTTGCGGGTGAAGCGTGGGTCCTGGTTGCTCGGGTCCTCGATCCAGGACTCGCCCTGCGCCTGCAACCAGGCGCGCACCTCAGCACCGGCCACGGCCAGCAAGGGCCGCTCGCACCGCAAGCCCCCCCGCTGCCAGCGGGCCGGCATGGCGGCCAGACCGGGCAGGCCGGCGCCGCGCGACAGGGCCAGCAACAGTGTCTCGACCTGGTCATCGGCATGTTGGGCCAATGCCAGCGTCTGCACCGGGTCGTCCGGCCAGGTCCCGGACAGCACCTCATCGAGTGCGGCATAGCGGGCTCGGCGGGCCGTGTCCTCGGGACTGTCGCCCCCGGCATGGCGGGCATCGATGCGCCGCACCACCAAGGGGACCGACCAGCGCGCGCAAGCCTCGTGACAGAAGGCCTCGAACGCATCGGCGGCGGCCTGCAGCCCGTGGTGCACATGCACGGCCCTGACCTGCCCCGGCCAGCGCCGTGCGCAGGCCAGCAGCAAGGCCGTCGAATCGGCGCCGCCACTGAAGGCCACCGCCAGGGGCAGCGCAGGCTGGAAGGCCGCGATCGCGGCATCGAATGCAAGGGTCATGGGCTGGCGGTTATAGCACCGCCGGGCCCGCCATCAACGCAGCGGCAGCCGCGCTGCGCCCGTGTGGTGTTCGGCCAGCCTGAACTCGCCCACCACCTCGGACAGCCTGACCGACTGGTCCTTCAGGCTGGCGGCGGCGGCAGCACTCTGCTCGACCAGGGCGGCGTTCTGCTGGGTCATCTGGTCCAGCTGGTTCACGGCCTGCCCGATCTCGGTGATGCTGGCGTTCTGCTCGGAGGTCGCGCTCTGGATCTCGGCCATGATGTGGGCCACACGTTCCACGGCGGTCACGATCTCGCGCATGGTGCTGCCGGCGGTCTCGACCTGGCGGGCACCATCCTCCACCCGGTCGACCGAGGTCGAGATCAGGGTCTTGATCTCACGTGCCGCCTGGGCGCTGCGCTGGGCCAGGCTGCGCACCTCGCCGGCGACCACCGCAAAACCGCGCCCCTGCTCGCCGGCACGGGCGGCCTCGACGGCGGCATTGAGGGCCAGGATGTTGGTCTGGAAGGCGATGCCGTCGATGACGCCGATGATGTCGGCGATCTTTTTGGAGGCGGCATTGATCTGCTCCATGGTCTGCACCACCTGGCCCACCACCGCGCCGCCCTGCCCGGCCACCGCTGACGCCTGGGCCACCAGTTGATTGGCCTGCTGCGTCGAATCGGCGTTGATGCGCACCGTCTCGGTCATCTGCTGCATGGAGCTCGAGGTCTGCTCGAGGCTCGAGGCCGTCAGCTCGGTGCGGCTGCTGAGGTCCTGATTGCCGGTGGCGATCTCCTCGGCGGCCAGTCGAACCGATCCGCTGGCGTCCCGGATCTGCGCCAGGACCACCGCCAGCTTGTGGGTGAAGGTGTTGAAGCTGCTGGCGATCTCGGCCAGTTCGTCATGCCCCTGGGTGCTGAGGCTGCGCGTCAGATCGCCGTCGCCGCTGCCGATCTCACGCATCGCATCGCGCAACTGGAGCAGGCGACCCAGACGCTGCGAGAGCAGCCCGGCCAGCAGCAGGCCGGCCACCACCAGGACCAGCAGGCTGACCAGCAGGGATGAGCTGAGCATGCGGCCGATGGGGGCCAGGGCCTCGGCCTCGTCCAGGGCCACCACCAGCAGCCATGAGGTGCCGTGGACCGGCACCACGGTCAACAAGACCGGCCGGCCGCCGATGTCCACCGGCAACTGCTCCGACACGCCCGAGGCCGCCGTGAGCTTGTCGGCCGACAGGGAGGCCGACAGATCGGTCACGGGCTTGAGGGTGAAGCGGGCGTCGGTGTGGGCGATGACCTTGCCGTCGCTGGACACCAGGAAGGCAAAGCTGCTGGGGGTCGGGTGGATCGATTTCACATTGCTGACCACCTCCCCCATGCCCACATCGGCGGCGGCCACCGCCTTCAGCGCCCCGCCGCCGAGGACCGGCTCGGCAAAGGTCACCACCAACTGGCCGTCCGAGGCCGATACATAGGGGGGCGTGACCACCGATTTGCCGGCCTGGGCCGCCAGCGTGTACCAGGGCCTGGCCGTCGGGTCGTAGTCGGGCGGCAGATTGCGCGGTTCGGCAAAGATGTAGTGCTTGTCCGCGTAGCCGAAATAGACCGTCTGGAACTGGCCTGCATGCTGCAGCATCAGCAGTGAACGGGCAGGTTCGGGATCCTGCACCACATCGAGCGCCGCCTTCACGATTCCGCCCTTGGCCGCCACCCATTCCTCGATCGATTGGGCATGGCTTTGCACCAGGGCCTGGCTCTGCTGGGCCAGGTCGTCGAGGGCCCGCCGACGCGCGGTGACATAGTTGGCCAAGGTCACCGCCAGCAGCCCCACCACCAGGCAGGCCACCGAGGCCAGCAGGATCTGTCCACGAAGCGTCTTCAAAACAGCCACGGCATTCCCCTTGAAAACCGGTCCATCTGACTGTTCGCATTTATGCCCGCCGACGGACGGCACGTCAATGAGAAAATTGCTTCCCAACTGGTCAAAAAAAAACGCCTGCGGAAACCGCAGGCGCCTGTCGACAATCCGGCTGTCGATGTCAGCGGGTGTCGGCCTTGGTGTCGGTGAAGCGGCCGTAGCTCTGCAGGCGGTCATAGCGGCGGTCGACCAGCTCCTTGACCTTCAGGTCGGCCAGTTGGCGCCAGGCATCATTGAGCGCGCGCTTGAGGAAGGCTGCCATCTGCTTGTGGTCGCGGTGGGCGCCGCCCACCGGCTCGCTGACGATCTTGTCGACCAACCCCAGGGCCTTGAGTCGATGGGCGGTGATGCCCAGGGCATCGGCCGCATCCTGGGCACGCTCACTGGTCTTCCAGAGGATGGAGGCACAGCCTTCGGGGCTGATGACCGAGTAGACCGAGTACTGCAGCATCAGCACGGTGTCGGCCACCGAGATCGCCAGCGCACCGCCCGAGCCGCCTTCACCGATGATGGTGGTGATGATCGGCACTTCGAGCTGGGCCATCTCGTAGATGTTGCGGCCGATGGCCTCGGATTGCCCGCGCTCCTCGGCATCGATGCCAGGGTAGGCGCCCGGGGTGTCGACGAAGGTGAACACCGGCAGCTTGAACTTCTCGGCGGTCTTCATGAGCCGCAGGGCCTTGCGGTAGCCCTCGGGCTTGCTCATGCCGAAGTTGCGCTGGGCGCGCTCCTTGGTGTCGCGGCCTTTCTGCTGGCCGATCACCATGCAGGCATGGCCGTTGAAGCGGGCCAGACCGCCGACGATGCTCAGGTCGTCCGAGAAATGCCGGTCGCCATGCAGCTCGATGAAGTCGGTGAACAGTTCCCGCACATAGTCGAGTGCGTAGGGGCGCTCGGGGTGGCGGGCGATCTTGGTGATCTGCCAGGGCGACAGGTCGCTGTAGAGGTCCTTGGTGAGCTGCTGGCTCTTTTTGCTCAGCTGGTCGATCTCTTCGGAGATGTCGACCGCCGATTCGTTTTGCACGTAGCGCAGTTCTTCGATTTTGGTTTCGAGTTCGGCAATCGGCTGCTCGAAATCAAGAAAGGTTTTTTTCGCCAACGTCATTCTCCTGTGGTGTCTGCCGTGCGCCGCTGGCGGCGCTCCGGCAAGGCGGGCTGCGGTGGATCAGCCCGCGGAATCCTCTGCGCTCACCCTCAATAGGCCACCGGCAGCGGATCCAGCGAGCGCCAAATATACCAAGTTGCAACACTGCAGAACGGCGCCCAGGCCGCCGCCACTTCCCGGGCATCGCTGCGGCTCACAGGATCGCCCGAAAAATAGTTCTGGCTGATGCCATTGATCAAACCCACGTCATCCAGTGGCAGCACATTGGGCCGCATGAGGTGAAAGATGAGGAACATGTCGGCGGTCCAGCGGCCGATGCCGCGGATGGCCACCAGTTCGGCCACGATGGCCTCGTCGTCCATCTCTTCCCAGGCCTGCACATGCACCTTGCCGGCATCGAAATGCAGCGCCAGATCGACCAGGTACTCGACCTTGCGGGCGCTCAGGCCGGCCGCACGCATGTCATCGACCTTGAGCTTGAGCACATTGGCCGGGGTCATCTTGCGCGGCAGGGCGGCAAACCGGTCCCAGACCGACTGGGCGGCCTTGACCGAGATCTGCTGCCCCACGATCGAGCGCGCCAGGGTGGTGAAGGCATCCCCCCGGGTCTGCAGGCAGGCATCACCGAACTGCGGGATCAGGCGTTTCATGACCCGGTCTTTCTTGACCAGGTGCTTGCAGGCCTCCTGCCAGTAGAGGGGGGTGTCGGCGCCCCCGGCAGAGACCGCAGGGGCGGATGGCGCGGCTGCTCTGGCGGCACTGGCTTTGGCGCCGGCCGCAGCAGGCGCCTTCTGGCTGGTGACAGGCATGGATCAGTTCCCTGGTTGCTTCATCGACTGGAAGGCGGCGATGCTCACTGGGCCGCCTCCCAGGTGGTGCCCGCAGCAGAGTCCTTGAGGACGATGCCCTGGGCCAGCAGATCGTCGCGGATGCGGTCGGCAAGGGCGAAGTCGCGCGCCTTCTTGGCCTCGGCGCGTTGATCGATCAGGCGCCGGATCTGCGCCTCGTCGACCGTGGAGCCGGCCTGCAGGAAGGCCCGGGGCTCGTCCTGCAGCAGGCCGATGCAGCCCCCCAGCGCCTTGAGCAGCCCGGCGGCTTCGGCCGAGCGGCTGCGGTTGACCTCGCCGGCCAGGTCGAACAGCACGGCCACCGCATCGGGGGTGCCGAAATCCTCGTCCATGGCGGCCTTGAAGCGGGCCGCATGAGGCAGGCTCCAGTCGATGGCCGACAGCGGCGCCGGGGCCACCAGATCGAGGGCGGTGTACAGGCGCCGCAAACCGTTGCGGGCATCCTGCAGGTGCGCATCGCTGTAGCCCAGGGGACTGCGGTAATGGGTGCGCACCACGAAGAAGCGGATGGTCTCGGCATCGAAGACCTTCAGCACATCGCGGATGGTGAAGAAGTTGCCCAGGCTCTTGGACATCTTCTCGTTGTCCACATTGATGAAGCCGTTGTGCATCCAGACCCTGGCGAAGGTCTTGCCCGTCGCGCCCTCGCTCTGGGCGATCTCGGTCTCATGGTGCGGGAACTGCAGGTCGGCGCCGCCGCCGTGGATGTCGAAGGTGTCGCCGAGCAGTTCGCAGGCCATGGCCGAGCACTCGATGTGCCAGCCGGGCCGGCCCGGGCCGAACTCGCTGGGCCATTTGGCGTCGTCGGGCTCGCTGGCCTTGGCGCTCTTCCAGAGCACCGGGTCGAGCGGATCCTCCTTGCCGTCGGCCACCGCGACCCGCTCGCCGGCGCGCAACTCGTCCAGCGACTTGCCGCTCAACTGGCCGTAATGGGGAAACTTGCGCACCGAGTAGTTGACGTCGCCATTGCCGGCGCGGTAGGCCAGGCCATGGGCCTCCAGCGTGCCGATCATCTTCAGCATCTGGGGCACGTATTCGGTGGCGCGCGGCTCGTGGGTGGGGCGCTGCACGCCCAGGGCATCCGCATCCTCGTGCAGGGCCGCGATCATGCGGTCGGTCAGGTTGCGGATCGACTCGCCGTTCTCGACCGCACGCCGGATGATCTTGTCGTCGATGTCGGTGATGTTGCGCACATAGGTGACCTTATAGCCACTGGTGCGCAGCCAGCGTTGCACCACATCAAAAGCCAGCATCGAACGCGCGTGCCCCAGATGACACAGGTCATAGACCGTCATGCCGCACACATACATGCGCACATGGCCTGGATCGATCGGGGAAAAGGCTTGCAGATCACGCGTCAACGTGTTGTGGATGCGCAGGCTCATGGAATGTTGGTTGGACAGACAGCAAAACCCTGGACGCGGGGCGTCGGCAGGGCTTGAAAAAACAGGAAGGAGAGGCGTTGCAGCGCACGAGACACCGGCCGTCGACAGGCCAACCCCTCGGCTACAATCCGCCGCAGTATAAGCGCCCCAGTGGGCGCTTGCCATCGCGCAAACCCCACGAGGCTCCATGACCCAAGATCGCAGCATTGTTCCCGCCCGCCTTCGGATGTTGGCCCTGGCCGCCCTCATGGGCCTGTCGTTCGGTGCGCAGGCCGACGATTACGGCGATGTCACCCAGCTGCTGCGTTCTGGCAAGTATCCCGAGGCCCAGGCCAAGGCCGACCAATACCTGGCCGGCAAGCCCAAGGACCCGCAGATGCGCTTCCTCAAGGGCGTCATCCAGTCCGAGTCCGGCAAGCCCGGCGACGCCATCAACACCTTCACCGCGCTGACGCAGGACTACCCCGAACTGCCCGAACCCTACAACAACCTGGCCGTGCTCTATGCCAGCCAGAACCAGTACGACAAGGCCCGCACCGCCCTCGAGATGGCGATCCGGACCAACCCCAGCTACGCCACCGCCCACGAGAACCTGGGCGACGTCTACGCCAAGCTCGCCAGCCAGGCCTACAGCAAGGCCCTGCAGCTCGACAACACCAACACCAGCGTCCAGCCCAAGCTGGCCCTGATCCGCGACCTCTTCTCGCCGGCCAAGCCCGGCAGCAAGCCGGCACCAGCGCCCACACCGGCGCCCGTCGCTGCGGCTCCGACCCCTGCCCCCGCCCCGGCCACCCAGGCCAAGGCACCCGCCCCGGCCCCTGCGGCGGTGTCGGCACCGACTGCTGCGCCGGCCCCGGCTGCCGCAGCAGCACCTGCACCTGCACCTACCGCCGAGGCACCCGCGGTCGCCGCCAGCGGTGCCGAGAAGGATGTCGAAAGCTCGGTTCACGCCTGGGCGGCCGCCTGGGCAGGCAAGGACATGACCGCCTACCTGGGTGCCTATGGCAAGGACTTCAGCCCCCCCGGCAAGATGAACCGCAAGGCCTGGGAAGAAGAGCGCCGCACCCGCATCGTCGGCAAGTCGCGCATCAGCGTGAAGCTGCGCGATGTGCAGGTGAGCGTCAACGGCAGCAAGGCCGTGGCCCGTTTCCGCCAGGACTACAGCGCCGACAGCCTGAACGTGTCGAGCCGCAAGACGCTGGACCTGGTGAAATCGGGTGAGCGCTGGCTCATCGTCCGCGAATCGACGGGCGGCTGAGCCCGAGCCGGCAGGCCTCACGCCGAACCTTCCGGTGCGGCGGTGGTCTCATGCGGGCCCTCTGGATCCTTTCTTTTAACATGAAGCGTTTCGCTCCCGCCGTCCTGTCGGCGCTCTGCCTGACCCTCGCCCTGGCTGCCCCCGGGGCCCAGGCCAGGTCCCGCAGCCACCACGCGCCCCACCCGAGCGCAACGCCGGCCCCGGCCCGCACCCAGGCGCCGGCCGTGACCGACGGGCTGGCCGAGGCCCGGCTGATCCAGGTCTACCGCCTCATCGCCGCGGCACGCAGCCGCGAGGCCCTGGCCCAGGCCGAGACACTGGTCCGCGACCACCCCAACTTCCAGCTCGCCCAATTGGTCTACGGCGATCTGCTGTCGGCCCAGATGCGGCCGCTGCGCCAGGCCGGGGATGTGCCCGACACCGCAGCCCAGGCCGGAGAAGCCCAGCTCAAGGACTTGCGCGAAGAGGCTCGCCTGCGCCTCAAGGCCCTCAGCGAGCGGCCGCCCGCCAACACCGTGCCCTCGCAGTTCGTGGCCCTGTCGGCCCGGCACCGCCACGCCATCGCGGTCGACACCTCGCGCTCACGCCTGTACCTGTTCGAGAACGGCGAGCAGGGCATGAAGCTGCTGGCCGACTACTACATCTCGGTGGGCAAACTCGGCGTCGAGAAAGGCAGCGAAGGCGACCAGCGCACGCCGCTGGGCATCTACTTCATCACCAGCAACCTGGACCCGCGCACGCTCAAGGACTTCTACGGCGCGGGCGCCCTGCCCATCAACTACCCCAACCCCTACGATGCCCTGCGCGGCAAGACCGGCAGCGGCATCTGGCTGCACGGCACGCCGCCCGGCCAGTTCTCGCGCCCCCCGCAGTCCACCGACGGCTGCGTGGTGATGGCCAACCCGGACCTGGCCCACATCATCCAGACCGTCGAGGTGCGCAGCACGCCGGTGGTGATCGCGCCCAGCCTGCAGTGGGTCTCGCCGCAGGCGGCACGCCAGCAGGGCCAGGGCTTCGAGGCCGCCTTCAACGCCTGGCGCCAGGCCAAATCGGCGGGCGACCTGCCGCGCCTGCTCGGCTACTACACGCCGGACTTCAACAGCTATGGCAAGAACCTGAGCGACTGGACGCCACAGCTGCAACAGGAAGTCGCCAAGGCCGCCGGCAAGGGCTTCGTGCTCAAGGACCTGTCGGTGCTGCACTGGACCGACACCGCCGAGACCATGGTGGTAACCTTCGGCGAACTCGTCACCGGCAGCAGCCGGGGCAGCACCAAGCGCCAGTACTGGGTGCGCCAGGGACAACAATGGAAGATCTTTTTTGAAGGAGTCATCGGATGATGCTGAACCACCTGCTGCCCCGCCGCCGCGCCCTGCTGGCACCGGCCCTGGCCGCACTTCTCGCCCTGGCCTCGACCCCCTTGCTGGCCGCTGGCGCCCCTCAGGTGAAGCTGAGCACCAGTGCCGGCGACATCGTGCTCGAACTCAATCCCGACAAGGCCCCCAAGACGGTCGAGAACTTCCTGCAGTACGTCAAGGACAAGCACTACGACGGCACGGTGTTCCATCGCGTCATCGACGGCTTCATGATCCAGGGCGGCGGCTTCACCGCCGACCTGCAGCAGAAGGCCACGCGTTCGCCGATCGCCCTCGAGACCTCGGGCGGCCTGACCAATGACCGCGGCACCATCGCCATGGCCCGCACCGGCAACCCGAACTCGGCCACCGCCCAGTTCTTCATCAACGTGGTGGACAACCGCATGCTCAATGCCCCCAACCCCGATGGCTACGGCTACGCCGTCTTCGGCAAGGTGGTCAGCGGCATGGAAGTGGTGGACAAGATCAAGGCGGTCCCCACCACCACCAAGGGCATGAACCAGAACGTGCCCGTGACCCCGGTGACCATCCTCTCGGCCACCCAGATCAAGTAACAACGCACCAGGAAAATCGCCATGAGCCAACCCCAAGTCGAACTGCACATCCGTGACCACGGTGTCATCACCCTCGAACTCGACGCCGAGAAGGCGCCCAAGTCGGTCGAGAACTTCCTCGCCTACGTGAAGAAGGGCCACTACGACAACACCATCTTCCACCGCGTCATCCCGGGCTTCATGATCCAGGGCGGCGGCTTCGCGCCCGGCATGGAGCAAAAGCCCACCGACGCGGCCATCGACAACGAGGCCAACAACGGCCTGAAGAACGTCCACTACTCGGTGGCCATGGCGCGCACCAACGCACCGCACTCGGCCACCGCCCAGTTCTTCATCAACGTGGCCGACAACGCCTTCCTCAACCACACCGCCCCCACCGCCTCGGGCTGGGGCTATGCCGTGTTCGGCAAGGTCGTGTCGGGCACCGAGGTGGTCGACAAGATCAAGGGTGTGAAGACCGGCCGCAAGGGCTTCCACGACGACGTGCCCAAGGACGACGTGGTGATCGACAAGGCCGTGGCGCTCTGAGCGAGCCACGTCGCCCTGCCAGGCTTTCACCCGAGTCCCTAGCGGTGCACCAGGCCGTGCTCCAGACCGTGCCTCCGCCCGCCGTGCTGCAGGCACCTGCGGACTGGCGCACGGTCGATTTCATCTCGGACCTGCATCTGCACGAGTCCGAACAGGCCACCTTCGAAGCCTGGTGCCGCTACCTGCGCCAGACCCGGGCCGATGCGGTGTTCCTGCTCGGCGACATCTTCGAGGTCTGGATCGGCGATGACGCGCTCAGCACCGACAGCTTCGAGGCACGCTGCCTCGCCGAATTGAAGCAGGCCACCGCACGCCGGCCGGTCTTCTTCATGCCCGGCAACCGCGACTTCCTGCTCGGCCCCGACTTTGTACGACGCAGCGGCATGACCGCCCTGCCCGACCCCTGTGTGCTGGCCATGGAGGGCCGCCGCTGGCTGCTCAGCCATGGCGACGCCCTCTGCCGGGACGACCACGACTACATGCGCTTCCGGGCCGAAGTGCGTACCCCGGCCTGGCAGTCGGCCTTCCTGGCCCGCCCGCTCGAGGAGCGCCGCCGCATCGCGCGCCAATTGCGCGACCAGAGCGAAGGGCGCAAGCGCAGCGGCGCAGACTACGCCGACCTCGACCCAGCGGCCACACGAGCCGCCCTGCTGGCCGCCCAGGCCGACACCCTGATCCACGGCCACACCCACCGTCCGGCCCGCCACGAGCTGGGCCCGGGCCTCGCCCGCGAGGTGCTGAGCGACTGGGACCTGGGCGCCGAGCCGCGGCGTGCCGAGGTCTTGCGCCTGCAGCAGGGCCGGCTCAGCCGCCTCGCACCCGACCTCGCCTGAGCCTCCGCATGGCCCTGCTCGCCCGGATCTGGCAGCAATTGCGGCACGGCCTGGGATTGCGGCGGCAGCCCCCGGAATCCCCGACCGAAGACCACTGGCCGCCAGGCCTGTGGGAGGACACCCTCGAGGCCCATGCTTTCCTGGCTGCCCTGCCGCCCCCGGAGCAGGACCGCCTGCGCGGCCTCTGCCGCCTGTTCCTGGCCGACAAGGAATTCCACGGCGCCCACGGCCTGCAGGTCAGCGATGCCATGGCCGTCGCCGTGGCGGCCCAGGCCTGCCTGCCCCTGCTGCACCTGGCCCCCGCCGAAGCCCCAAGGCAGGCGCTGGCCTGGTATGGCGACTTTGTCGGCATCGTGCTGCACCCCGGCCTGGCCCTGGCCGAGCGTGAATCGGTGGACGAAGCCGGCGTGGTGCACCGCTGGCGCGAAGAACTCGCCGGCGAAGCCATGCCGGGCGGGCCGGTGATGCTGTCCTGGCCCGATGTGGCGATGGCCGGCCGCAGCGCCGAGCAGGGCTACAACGTGGTGATCCACGAATTCGCCCACAAGCTCGACCTGCGCGACGGGGTGGCCGACGGCTGCCCGCCCCTGCCGGCCGGCTTCATGGGCCATGCCCTGGTGGTCGACGCCCGCCGGGCCTGGCAGGAGGTCCTGGAGACAGCCTGGCAGGAACACCGCGAGCACACCCTGCGGGCGCAGCGTTTCGGCCAGCCCGAACCCTGGCTCGACCCCTATGGTGCCGAGGCCATCGATGAATTCTTCGCCGTGGCCTGCGAGGCCTATTTCGTCAACCGGGAGCACTTCGGCCAGGAATTTCCGGCCCTGTGTCCCTTGTTCGATGCCTTCTTCAGGCCGGCGCACTGAGTCGCTGCAACCAGTCGACGACGGCGCGCAACTCCGCCTCGCCAATCGTGTGGCCGCCGGGAAAGCCCGCCATCTGCAGTGACAGCGGCAAGGCCCGCACATGCTCGGCAATGGCCGCCGTGAAGGACGAAGGCAGCACCTCGTCCTGCAGCCCATGGCTCAGCCACAGACTGCGGCCGGCCAGGGCCGGGGGCTCGGCCTGCTGCGGCAGCGCCTCGGGCAGCAGGCGGCCGTGCAGGACCAGGGCCGCCTGCAGGATCTGCGGCTGGGTGAGCAGCAGGCTCAAGGCCATGATGCCGCCCTGGCTGAAACCGCCGGCCACCACCCGCGAGGACGGCAGCCCGAGTTGCCGGGCCGCCAGCTCGAGGGTGTGGGTCAGGGTGTCCCGGCTGCGACGCTCCTGGGCGGCGTCGATCACCCGGCGGCCGTCCGGCGCGACCCCGAACGGGAACCAGGCCCAGGCCCCCGGTCCCAGGGCCAGCGGCGCGCGCAGGCTCAGCACATGGAACTGAGGCGGGATCCAGGGAGCCAGCCCGAACAGGTCGGCCTCGTTGCTGCCGACGCCGTGCATCAGCACCAGCAACCAGGGTTCGGACACACCTGCAGCCGCCGCTCGGTGCTGGAAATGCAGTGGCAGATCAAGCATGGGCCGGCTCCTGCAGGCTGAAGCTGTCCATGGACAGGATTCCGTACATCACCTCGCGGCTGAGGTAGTCCGGCCGGCTGCTCCGGCCGGCCGCGCCCAGGGCGAAGAACAGCGGCAGGAAATGGTCTTCACTCGGGTGGGCGCGCTGGGCATGGGGAGCCCGGCGGCGGTAGTCCAGCAAGGCGTCGACATCGCCCGTGGCCAGGGCCTGCTCGACCCAACGGGAGAACTCGAGCACATAGGGCGCCGGCTGGCGCTCGCCGCCGAAGAACTCGCTGAGGTTGTGGGTCATGCTGCCCGAGCCGACGATCAGGATGCCTTCCTCGCGCAGCGGCGCCAGCGCCTGCCCCAGGGCCAGCACCTCCTCGGGCCCGGCATGGGCCGGCAGGGCGATCTGCACCAGCGGCACATCGGCCTGCGGGAACAGGTGCATCAGCGGCACCCAGGCACCGTGGTCGAAGGGACGCTGGGCATCGGCCGCGCTGCTCACACCGGCGGCGCCCAGCAAGGCGCGCACCCGCTCGGCCAAGGCCGGATCTCCGGGTGCCGGGTACTGCAGCGCATACAGGGGGCGCGGAAACCCGCCGAAGTCGTGCCAGGTCTGGGGCCGGGCGGCACTCATCACCACCGGGCCATGGGCCATCCAGTGCGGCGACATCATCAGTACGCCGCGCAGCGGGCTGCTGCCGCGCAATTGCCGCCCCCAGGCGGTCAGCGCCGGCCCGGTGCTGCCGGGCTCCAGCGCGAACAGAGGGGCGCCGTGCGACAGGAACAGGGTGGGCAGAGGGGTGGTAGTCGAAGTGGTGCTCATGGTGTGGATACTCCTGCGCTCACTGTAGGGCGTCGCGAAGGCAAATCCAATCACCCGGAACAAGACAGATTATTGCCATCAGATTGACAATCGCCCCTCGAAGAACCTGTTCACGACCTGAGGAATGCCCAGCATGGACCAACTCCGACAAATCGAAGCCTTCACCGCCGTGGTCAGTCACGGCAGCTTTGTCAAGGCCGCCGAACGCCTGGATCTGTCCAAGGCGGTGGTGTCGCGCCTGGTGCTCGAACTCGAGGCCAGCCTGGGCACACGCCTGCTCAACAGGACCACCCGGCGCCTGTCATTGACCGATTCGGGCAGCCGCTATGTGGAGCGCTGCCGACAACTGCTGGACGATCTGGCCGAGGCCAATGCCGAGGCCAGCGCCACCTCGTCCACGCCGCGCGGCAAGCTGCGCATCAATGCCCCCCTGAGCTTCGGCAACCTGCATCTGGCGCCGCTGTGGGGCGAGTTCCTCAGGCTGCACCCCGAGGTGGAGCTCGACATCGAGCTGACCGACCGGGTGGTCGACCTCGTGGAGGAAGGTTTCGACCTGGGCGTGCGCATCGGGCGCCTGCAGGCCACTTCGCTGGTCTCGCGGCGCCTGGCCAGCGACCGCACGCTGCTGTGCGCGTCCCCGGCCTATCTGGCCCGCGCCGAACCCATCCACAGCCTGCAGGACCTGGCCCGGCACAGCGTGATGGCCTATTCCTGGGCTTCCTGGGGCGATGTCTGGAACTTCGAGGGCCCCGAGGGCCAGACCGAGAGCGTCACCGTCCGGCCCCGGCTGCGCGCCAACAGCGGCGACACCTGCCGCGCGGCCGCGCTGGCCGACCAGGGCGTCATCCTGCAGCCGGCCTTCCTGATCGGCGAAGACGTGCGCCAGGGGCGTCTGGTCGAGATCCTGCCCCGGTACCGACGGCCGGCGCTCGACATCCATGCGCTCTACCCCAGCCGCAAGCACCTGTCAGGCAAGGTGCGGGCCATGGTCGACTTCCTGGTGGATGCCTTCCGCCAGCCCGGCTGGGCTTGAAATGGGGGCACCCCGTTTGAACCTCCTCACTGCGTGTGGAAGTTCCCTACCCCGCCAGGGGCGCACCCTGCGGACCGGCCAAGCCGGCTCCGCGGCCCCCCGAAGGGTGCTCAGGCCACCCAGCGGCGGGCGTTGCGCCACAGGCGCATCCAGGGGCTGAATTCAGACCTGTCGCCCGAGGTCCAGCTCATCTGGACGTTGCGGAACACGCGTTCGGGGTGCGGCATCATGGCGGTGAAGCGGCCGTCGGCGGTGGTCACCGCAGTCAGGCCGCCGGGGCTGCCGTTGGGGTTGAAGGGATAGGCCTCGGTGGCGGCACCGGTGTGATCGACAAAGCGCATGGCCGCGATCGCCCGGTCGGGTTGGCCCCGGTATTTGAAGTTGGCATAGCCCTCGCCGTGCGCGACCGCGATCGGCAGGCGGCTGCCGGCCATGCCCTTGAAG
>JAFAMV010000140.1 GCA_019233055.1 Curvibacter sp. | reverse complement strand
CCTGGGACAAGGTCGGCAAGGCCGGCCTGACGGTCCTGGAAGTCAATGAGGCCGTCAAGGCCGCCGACGTGGTGATGATCCTGTTGCCCGACGAGCAGATCGCCGAGGTCTACAAGAACAACGTCGAGCCCAACATCAAGCAAGGCGCTTCGCTGGCCTTCGCCCACGGCTTCAATGTCCACTACAACCAGGTCGTGCCCCGCGCCGATCTGGATGTCTGGATGGTCGCCCCCAAGGCCCCCGGCCACACCGTGCGTTCGACCTACAGTCAAGGTGGTGGCGTGCCCCACCTGATCGCCGTGCACCAGGACCAGAGCGGCAAGGCCCGTGATCTGGCCCTGTCCTACGCCATGGCCAATGGCGGCGGCAAGGCCGGCATCATCGAGACCAACTTCAAGGAAGAGACCGAGACCGATCTGTTCGGCGAACAGGCCGTGCTGTGCGGCGGTGCCGTCGAACTGATCAAGATGGGTTACGAAACCCTGGTCGAAGCCGGCTACGCCCCTGAAATGGCCTACTTCGAATGCCTGCACGAACTCAAGCTGATCGTCGACCTGATCTATGAAGGCGGCATCGCCAACATGAACTACTCGATCTCGAACAACGCCGAGTTCGGCGAGTACGTGACCGGTCCTGAGGTCATCAACGAGCAGTCGCGTGCCGCCATGCGCAACGCCCTGAAGCGCATCCAGAACGGCGACTACGCCAAGATGTTCATCCAGGAAGGCCGCCTGAACTACCCGAGCATGACGGCCCGCCGTCGCAACACCGCCGATCATTCGATCGAGAAGGTGGGCGGCCAGCTGCGCGCCATGATGCCCTGGATCGCCAAGAACAAGCTGGTGGACCAGACCCGCAACTGATGCGGATTCCAAGGGCTCCGGCCCTTGTTGTTCGGGCCACCTTCGGGTGGCCCTTTTGTTTTTTCCCGGCCCCCTCAGTTGTCTCCGACCGACGAAGGCCGCGTTGGATGGGGCAATTCAACGTGTCTCGCAGGCCTGATGCAGCAGGCTGAGCGCACGATGCAGTTCCGTCTCGCTGAGGGCGGTCGCCTGGTCGCCGACATACCATTCAAAGACCGAATGACCCGGCAATGCGGCATGGACGGCCTGGTTGAAAAGCCAGATGCCGTGTTCGGCCGCGATGTGATTGCGTGCCGCGGTGGCGTGGTCCTTGTCCACGGGCAGATGGATATGCAGCATGTTGACCTGTGGAGAGCTGGGATTGGGCTTGAACCGTGGAAATTGCGCCAGCATCCGGAAGATGGCCCGGGTGCGTTCGAGGCAGGCCGGCATCTGGGCCAGCCGGCGCTCGAACTGCATCGCTGCGGCCACCACGTAGGGCGTGAAGCGGAACAGATTCCCGCCCTGACGCTGGAAACTCAGGCGTGCTTTGGCAATGAGATCGGTGCTGCCCAGTAGCATCGCGCCTCCCATGGCGCCAATGCCTTTGTAGAAGGACACGTAGACCGAATCGAAGCCTTCGGCCACCTCCTGCAAGGTTTTTCCATAGCCGCAGGCGGCCTCCCACAGCCTGGCGCCGTCCATGTGGAGGTGGATATCCTGCGTGCGGCAATATCGCTTGAGGGCGTCCAAGGCTCCCCAATCCGGCAGTTGCCCGCCGATCTCGCGCATGGGCAATTCATATTGAGCGGCTGCCGGTTTTTCCGGATGAAGCGACAGATCCTCTGTGCCCCAGACACGGTGTGGCGGCCCGGTCAGCAGGGCGATGAAGTCCTGGTGGATCTGAAAATTGCTGCGTTCATGGACCAGGATGTGTGAAGTTGGATGCAAGGCCACCAACGGGTTGCGACGTTGCTCACAGGCCAGTCGCAGCACGGTGGCCTGTACCATGGTGCCGGTGACACAAAACAGGCCTGCGGGCCTGCCAAGCATGCCAGCCACTTTCTGTTCGAATCGTTGGATGAGCTCACCCTCGCCGTAGAGATCGTCACGGATGTGATGGGCTTCACACCAATCGGCCATCGATCTGAAGTTGGTGGCCGGGCTCTCCATCCGATGGCCGGGCAGGACAATCTGGCATTGTTGCTTCAGCAACTGCAATTCGGTGTCGGTCACGCGGGCTCCATTTCAACAGGTCTGGGAATGGCGAGGGAGAGTCGGCGCCAAAGGCTCGCTCGCATCATCCGAGTTCATGGCCTGTCACCGGGGAACCTCGGGATGGGCGTGAGGGATTGACCGATGAAATGCTGGAACAGCGGGGCGTGGAAAGCCTGGACGCCGAATCATCGGCCGGAAACAAGCCCAAATGCCCGGTGCCTGCGGTTCAGGGAATCCAGCCCCGGTGCCTTGCCTCGGACAAGGCCTGTTCCCGGCGGCTGACGGCGAGTTTGCGGAAGATGTTCTTCAGATGGTGTTTGATGGTCTCAGGTGACAGCGCCAGTGATCTCGCCATTTGCTTGGTGCTTTGCTCGGCGGCCAGTTCGCGAAGCACATCCCATTCACGCGGTGTCAGCAGTTGAGAGGCGTGATGGGAGCGACACTGCCGAAAGCGGGTCTCCCAGGCACCGATCACCTGCACCGCGAAGGTGCGTGCCGGGCCTTGAGGCCAGGCACGCGCATCGCTGAGCCGATGCCTCAGCAGGGACAGCAACTCGGTTCCGGCGTCCAATGCCGGTTGCAAGGCACCCTGCCGCTGGCCCAGACAAAGGCCTTCGTCCAGCGTCTGATGGGCGGCTCTGTGTTGGCCCAGGGCAGCGCGTGCGGTTGCCAGCATGTACAGCGCGGACAGTTCAACGAGCGCCTGTCCGTCGCTGCGGGCTCGTGCCAGCAGGGCTTCTGCGGCGTCGGCCGCCTTCGCCGAATCACCTTTTGTCAGACACACGCGCCAGCAGGCCCGGACAACAGCCTCTGCGGTCAGACAGGGCAGGGCGCCTGTGGCGGAAGCCTGGACCGACAGCGTGTCCAGGGCTACCTGTTCGGCCAGGTGATGGGCCTGACCGACGTCACCGGTGCGCAGCAACAGGTCGATTTCAGTGGCGGTCGCCAACAGCTCGAGGTGCCTCAGCGATTCCTCTTGCGCGAACCGGCGCCCGGCCTGGAGAGTCTGCAAGGCACTCTGCGTCTGACCTCGGGCGAACTTGCAGGCGGCCAGGCCGACGCAACTGCCATACAGCACTTCGAGGAGATCGGTGGCCAGGCTGGGCAGCAAGGTCTCGAAATGTGCCTGTGCACGATCGATGTCACCTCGCACATAGGCGATCTGGCCACTCAGGGCGGTGCTCAGGCGAGCCAGCGAATCCTGTCGGAATTGCTGGAAGTTGGGGTCTTCGGCCAGTCTTTCTTTCAGAGTCGCCTCAGCTCCGTCCAGATCTCCCCGTGCCAGTGCATTGCGTGCCCGGTAGAGCCAGATCCAGGGGCTGTTCCGGTCGTAGGCCCCGTCGGCGAACAGGGTCTCGATCTCGCGCACGCGGCGTTCGCATCGCTCGGCGGGGCCGTAGCGGTGCAGGAAGAAGATCTCGAACGCCAGGTTCAGGGCCATGGGACGTGGGTCGTGCATCATCTGTAGGCGAGCCAGGGCGCGCAGCTTGTCGAGCGTCGCCCAGGGAGAAAAAGAAAGGTCGCGTTCGCTGCGTGCCAGCAGCAGGCCGACTTCAGCGACCGCCATGTCAAGGCGCCGGAGGCCGCCTCCGCAGGACTGGGCTTGCGACACCTGCTCGAACACGGCCGCGAACTCGGCCTGCACGCCGTCCGTCCTGCCTTCCAGCAGCCGCACCATCAGGCGCAGGAGGCGCAGTGGTGGACGGGCTTGGAGCGTGGCCGCGGGCAGTTGCCGCAGCAGCCGGCGCGAGCGCACCGCGCCTTCGTTGCAGAGGAGCAGAAGACCGCCGGCCTCCTCCAGCAGTTGCGCGCCCAACTCTGGCCGTCGGCCGTC
The DNA here is from genome assembly GCA_019233055.1 of Curvibacter sp. Lineage (GTDB taxonomy): Bacteria > Pseudomonadota > Gammaproteobacteria > Burkholderiales > Burkholderiaceae_C > Curvibacter. The sequence continues at coordinate 11,632 of JAFAMV010000140.1, read as the reverse complement.
GATGGCATGGCCCACGGCTTCTTGCAATTGCCCGCGCAAGGCGAGGTGGCGTGCCACGCGCCGATGCAGTCCGGCAATCTCTCCGGGGGCGCCCCGCTCGCGGGTGTCCAGCAGGCAATCCCGCAGCAAAGGGTGCAGTACGGCCGACCCATTGTGTTCATCCACGACGACCAGTGGGCGCAGGCGTGTGAGCCGCCGGATCAGATCAAGACTGTCTTCCCGGACGCGCAGGCCATTGGCGGTCAACACATCCACCTTGTCGAGCATCGCCACGTCGCTTAGGAAGTCACGCAGATCCGTGGGCAGTGGCTGGATCACCTCCTGCACCAGGTAGTCATGTATTTGCCGCAGCGGAATCGGGAGGCCCCCGTCGTCGGTCCCCTTCGCCGAGGGGGTCGACCGTGCCTGCAGGCGGGCCAGTTGCAATGCGAATGGCCAACCATCGGCTTGCCGCACGATCGGCGCCAACTGGTCCGCCGAAGAGGCGGGCTGCAGCAGGCGTTCGGCTTCCTGGCGCGTGAACCGGAGTGTCATGGCATCCACTTCGCGCGCCCTGCCATCCAACAGCAACCGTGTCAGCCGTGGGGGCGGAGGGGCTCGGCCGGCCACCACGATGTGGGCCATGGGCGAAGCCTGAAGGGCCATCTGTCTGATCAACTCCCCGACTTGGGCGTTGCGGGCCCATTCGAAATCATCGATGCAGATCAACAAGGGCGCATCGATCTCGGCCAATGCTTCGAGGCTGGCCGGTCGCATGCCCGTCCGGTGCAACGCTCGGCACAGGTCTTCGGTGAAGACCTCGCTGTCCTGGTCGCGCCCATCGCAATTGAGCCAAGCGACACGCATGCCTTCGGCGCGCATGGCTTGCGCCAATTGGCTGAGCAGCGTGGATTTGCCGAACCCTGCCGGCGCGTGCAGCAGGACGAGCCGGGCCGCCTTGGCCGCATCCGGCATGAGTTGGCGCAGGGTGGGTCCGCGATCGATGGCGTCACGCAGGTTGGCGAGCGGTTCGAAGCGCAAGGTGAATGGGGCAGCGGTGACCATGAGGTGGGGGTTGGGCCTTGGGAGGCGTCACCGGATGAGCATGCAACAGGCGGCGCGCCATGCGGGTTACTCCCGTCCCCCGAATGACCTCCTCCCATCCCCCGCCGAGGGCGTTGCCCAGACTCTGCTCGGCGCGCACATTGGGTGCATCGCAACTCCCATGCAAATGCCGTGCAAAGACATCCTTTTCAACGGGCGTTTTCATCCCCATCCGGCGCGGGGTGTCGGCCATGATCCGCATCGGCATCGATGTCGGCGGAACCAACACCGACGCAGTCGCCATGCGGGGCCGCGAGGTCCTGCACGGACTCAAGACGGCCACGACGTCCGACGTGGTCAGCGGCGTACGGCAGGCCTTGACCGAGGTGATGTCCGGCGCCCGGTTGCGCAGTGCCGACATCGGCGCGGTGATGATCGGCACCACGCAGTTCACCAACGCACTGGTCGAACGACGCCGCCTGGCGCCTGTGGGCGTGATCCGCATGGGCCTGCCGGCAACAAGCCAGTTGCCACCAGCGACCGCTTGGCCCAAAGACTTGAAAGAGGCATTGACAGTCCACTGGCGTCTGGCCCGGGGTGGGCATGAGTTCGACGGCCGCATGCTGAGCGAACCCCAGCCGGATCAGATCCGGGCCTTCGCACAAGAGTTCGCGCAGAGGGGCGTCCAGGACGTTGCCATTTCCGGGGTGTTCTCCTCCATCGACGACACCCATGAGCGACTGGCCGCCGGATGGCTGCGCGAGTCGCTGCCGCAGGCGCGCATCACCCTGTCGTCGGAGATCGGCAGGCTGGGCCTGCTGGAGCGCGAGAACGCCGCCATTCTCAACGCCAGCCTGGGCCCTTTGGGCTTGGAGGTGGTGGCGGCCTTCGAGCAGGCCCTGCAAGACGGAGGCATCCACGCACCGCTGTACCTGACGCAAAACGATGGCACCTTGATGAGTGCTGCACAGGCGGCACTGTTTCCCATCCTGACCGTGGCGTCGGGCCCCACCAACTCCATGCGTGGCGCAGCCTTCCTGTCGGGCCACCGGGACGCCATCGTGGTGGACATCGGCGGCACCACCACGGATGTCGGCGTGCTGCAGGCAGGCTTTCCCCGGCAGGCGGGCATTGCGGTGGAGATCGGCGGCGTGCGAACCAATTTCCGCATGCCCGATGTCTACAGCCTGGGCCTGGGCGGCGGCTCGGTGGTCAGCGCGGACCAGCAAGCGATCGGCCCGCACAGCGTGGGCTACCGCATCCACAGCGATGCGCTGGTCTTTGGTGGCAGTACCCTCACCGCGACCGACATCGCGGTGGCCGCAGGTGTCTCGGCCTTGGGCGACCGCCGTCGCGTGGCCCATCTGCAAGGGCAGGTGTCTGAACGCTGCCATGCCTTGCTGCAGCGCATGATGGCCGATGCCGTGGACCGCATGCGCACATCGGCCCAGTTGCTGCCGGTGGTCGTTGTGGGCGGTGGCAGCCTCCTGCTGGGCGAAACCCTGGAGGGGCAGCCGCTGTCGCGTCCCAAACATTTCGAGGTGGCCAATGCGGTCGGTGCAGCCATGGCCCAGGTCAGCGGGGAGAGCGACCGGGTGATGCACCTGAATGGCATCGGGCGCGAGGACGCCATCGCCCAGGTGCGCGACGAAGCCCGGGCCCGCGCCGAGGCGGCCGGCGCCGATCCGGCCAGCATCAGCGTGCTTGACGTCGAAGATGTGCCGCTGGCTTACAGCAGCGGCAACGCCACCCGCATCCGCGTGCGCGTGGTCGGTGATCTGAAGGAGGACCGGCAATGACCTTGATCCAGGCAGAAGACATGGAGGCCATCGCCCTGGGTGCGGCCGTTTACGGCACCGGCGGCGGCGGAGACCCCTACCTGGGCAAACTGCTGGCCCAGAACACCATCCGCGCGCACGGTCCCGTGCGCTTGATCACCCTGGATGCCCTGGAGAACCAGGATCTCATCGTTCCCGTGGCCTTGGTGGGCGCGCCCACCGTGATGCTGGAGAAGCTGCCGGAGATCGATCCGCTGGTGCTGGCCTTGCGTCGCCTCGAGACCCGACTGGGCCGGCGCGCCAAGGCGCTGGTGTCGATCGAGGTCGGCGGCCTCAACTCCGTCATCCCCTTCTCGGTGGCCAGCCTGACCGGGCTGCCACTGCTGGATGGCGACACCCTGGGACGGGCCTTTCCCGAACTGCAGATGAGCCTGTGCACGCTGGCAGGCATCGGTGCTTGCCCCATGGCCCTGGCCGACGAGAAAGGCAATGCACTGACAGTGGACGCGGTGGACAACCGCTCTGCAGAACGCTTTGTCCGCTCCATCACCATGGACATGGGCGGGGCCAGCTATGCCGCCCTGTACGCGATGACCGCGACCCAAGCGCGTCAGGCGCTGCTGCCCGGCACCATCCGCATGACCCAACGCTGCGGCCAGGCCGTGTTCGATGCACGCGCCAGACTCGGCAACCCGGTGTCGGCCCTGCTACAGGCCACTGGCGGCCAATGCCTGTTCGAGGGCAAGGTCATGGATGTTCAAAGGCGGACCGACGGCCGATTCAACCGTGGTGTGGCGCAGTTGCAGGGCCTGGACCAACACCAGGGCGGGACGCTGGAAGTGTTGTTCCAAAACGAGTTCCTGCTTGCCCGTACGCCGCAACAGGTGTTGTGTTCCACCCCTGATCTGATCGTCGCGGTCGACCTCGAAACCGCAGAACCCATCACCGGCGAGCAGATGCGCTATGGCTTGCGCGTGGCGATGCTGGGCATTGCCTGCGCGCCCGCCTGGCGGACGCCGCAGGCGCTTGATCTGGCCGGGCCCCGGCACTTCGGCTATGACATCGACTACCGGCCGCTCGGATCGCCGAGTTCGAACCAGGCCGCCGGGCCCACGGCGAGGGGCGCACCGTGAAGGGCGGCGACCCTCATCGCCCAGAAGCCCAAGTCGGTGCCTGGCGAATCGTGATGATCATGCTGGCCGTGATGATTGCCCTGCCAGCCTTCGTCATGGGCGCCGAACTGAGCTTCTCTCTGGGCGCAAGACGTGCCGTGTGGGCCGCATTGCTGGGCGGCGCCGTGCTGGCGACGATTGCTGGATTGACCGGGGCCACAGGGGCACGAACCCGCCAAAGCACCTATGAGCTGATCACCGAAGCCTTCGGCACCCAAGGCGCGCGGCTGGTCAATGCGGTACTGGGCCTGTCCCTACTCGGCTGGTATGGGGTGATCGCCATGATGTTCGCAGAGGCTCTGGTGGGCACCAGCCCGGTGCTGCGCAGCATGCCGCTGTGGCAGTTTGCGCTGGGCGGCTGTGTTCTGACCACAGCGACTGCCCTGTTCGGATTCCGCGCCCTGGACCTGCTGTCGGCCCTGACTTCACCGCTGAAGATGGTGCTGCTGCTGTGGACCTTTTATGCGGCCCTGCGGGGCGGATGGGGCCCGGTGCTGGACTTCGCGCCGGGCGAACATCGGTCCCTGGGGACGGGCATTTCCATCGTGGTCGGCGGCCTGATCGTGGGTGCCGTGCTGGCCCCGGATGTGGCGCGCTTCGCCCGCACGTCCGGCCAGGCAGCCGTGGGTTGCGCCGTGGCCTACGGATTGTGCTTTCCCGCCGTGCTGCTGCTGGCCGGCATGCCGAGCCTGGCCGCCGCCAACAAGGACCTGATCGCCATCATGATCACACTGGGACTGGGGCTGCCTGCGCTGCTGATCGTGGCTTTGACCGCCTGGTCCACCAATACCTTCAACCTCTATGCCGTCACGCTTCTCGGCCAGACTGTGTGGAAACATCAGCCGGCCTGGCGCCTCAGCCTTGGTGCAGGACTGGTCGGCGCCTGCCTGGGCCTGGCCGGCGTCAGTCAACTTCTGGTGCCTTACTTGATCTGGTTGGGTATCGGCATTCCGCCCATTGCGGGTGTCTATCTGCTCAATGCCATGCTGAGCCGGCGTGGCAAACCAGTGGCTTCCTGGCGGGTCGACGCCCTGATCGCCTGGCTCCTCGGCAGCGGCTGGGCGGGGCTTTCCACGCCCTGGGGGCTGCAACTCACGCCCGTTCCGGCGGTGGATTCCATCCTGGTCAGTGCGCTGGCCTATGCCTTGATGCACCGATTCGTGCCTCGGGCCCAGGTGGCTGCCCCCCGCTGAAGTCGGCCCTCAGGAGACGACCATGAAGCACCAGAATTTCCTGGCCTTGGCCCTGTGCCTGGCGGCAAGCGCTGCCATGCCCGGCGCGGCCCAGGCGGGCACCTTCATCGGCCTCGGGCAACCGGGCCCTGCGGGCTGGTCGATCCAGCTCTATCCGACCTGGCACCAGCCCTTGCAGAGTCCGACCTCCGCCTTTTCGTTTGTCGAGTTGTCCTACTTCACGCCCACTGGCTTCACCGGCACGGCGCGTGACCGACACCAGTTCTGGGCTGCCGCCGCCCTGGGGTATGCCACGCCTGCGCCCCGGGGCGACGACCGTGCCACAGGGGTGATGGGTCAGCAACTTGCTTATGAGTACTACTACAACGCCATCGAGCGCCGTACAGCCCATGGCCTGAGCTGGTGGACCACGCCCTACATCGCCATCACCGTTCCCAATGGCGACACCAAGGCGTCCGGCTTCGGTGCCGGTGGCAACCAGCACAGCTACCTGCTGGGCTGGAACAACCACTTCGGCTGGGACAAATGGAGCATCACCTTCGCTCCGGTGCTGCTCTCCTACGCCGACCGCAGCCGCCATGCCGATGCGGCGCCGGCTGATGGCGCAGGGCCGGTACGTGCTCGGGCAGGGCTGTCCCTGACCTTGGCCGATCTGGCCATCGGCTACCGCGTGAGCCCCGAGTTGGACCTGGGCGTGCACCATTCCTACAGCCTGTACAACCGGGGCCATTCAGACTTCGCAGCCTCGCGTCAGGCCAGGGTCGGGCCCTCGTTCGCATACCACGGCCTCATGCAGACGCACAGGATCTACCTGGCCGGCAATCTGAGCGTGGACTACCTGGCGTCGCCGGGTCTGAAACGGACGACCACACTGTCGGCGGTGCTGGTCAAGTTTTTCTGAATGCCGACGGCCCTTCCTTGCCAGCCCTTCAGGACTGAACTGGCTTCCGATTCCGACGATGAGGTTTGTATTCGGGCGGCGTCGGCGACTTGAGGGTGCCTGCGGTGCTGAGGCGGCGACCTTGAGCAAGTACGAAACGCCTGCCGAAAGGCCGTCTCCGCTCGCTTAAACTCAGGGTCGCAAGGGTCGGTATGGCTCTCGGCACGGGGCCTCGCCAGGACCGTGCGCATTTTCGTTTTCACTGGAGAATCACCCATGCAAGATGGCCCCATGCCGTCACCCGAGTCGTTTGACGAGGTGCCGATGCCCAAGCGCAGGAAGGGCATCTACGTGTTGCCCAATCTGTTCACCCTGGCGGCGCTGTTCGGTGGTTTCTACTCGATCGTGATGGCCATGAATGGTCAATTCGACCAGGCTGCGGTCGGGGTGTTCTGTGCCATGGTGCTCGACAGCCTGGACGGGCGGGTGGCGCGCATGACCAACACCCAGAGTGCCTTTGGCGAGCAGATGGATTCTCTGGCGGACATGGTGTCCTTCGGAGCGGCGCCGGCGCTGATCGCCTATGAGTGGGCCCTCAAGGGCCTGGGCCGCTGGGGGTGGATTGCCGCCTTCGTGTACTGCGCCTGTGCGGCCTTGCGGCTGGCGCGATTCAATGTGAACACCGGGGTGGTCGACAAGCGCTACTTCCAGGGGCTGCCGTCGCCAGCGGCTGCTGCGCTGGTGGCAGGCCTGATCTGGCTGGTGACCGAGGCGGGCATCCGGGCTGGGGAGTCGTCCTGGCTGACCTGGAACGAGGTGACCTGGTTGACCTTCGGCCTGACCCTCTATGCGGGTCTGACCATGGTGACGAATGTGCCGTTCTACAGTTTCAAGGACGTGCATCTCAAGCGCAGCGTGCCGTTCGCGGTGATCGTGCTGTTGGCGCTGGGGATCGCCATCATCAACATCCACCCACCGATCGTGTTGTTCGCCCTGTTCGTGATCTATGGCGCCAGTGGCTATGGGGTGTACATCTGGCGCCGCACCAAGGGCGTGCCGACCAGTGTGATCAGCACCTCGACGGATGAGCCCGATGAGCGCGGCCTGCACAAATGAGGGCGCATATGCTACATTCGTCTGCATGCCCATCTCCCATGCATTGCGTGTCTTTGTGGCCTTGTGCGGCAAGGTCGAGGTGGGCCTCTTTCTGGTGTTGTCGCTAGTGGCTTTTCTTCTAGGCAAGGCGGGCTGAGCGCACACATCGATCCCTGATTGATTCCCGACTGGCCCGCCTGTTTTCTGCAGCGGGCCTTTTTCGTTGAGTTGGCATTTCGAACTTCCGGAGACCATTCCCATGTCTGACAAGCTGATTATTTTTGACACCACCTTGCGCGACGGTGAGCAGTCGCCCGGCGCTTCCATGACCCGGGACGAGAAGTTGCGCATTGCCAGGCAGCTGGAACGCCTGAAGGTCGATGTCATCGAAGCCGGGTTCGCCGCCAGCTCCAATGGCGATTTCGAGGCGGTGCAGACCATCGCCAACGCGATCAAGGACTCGACGGTGTGCTCGCTGTCGCGCGCCAACGACCGGGACATCGCGCGGGCGGCCGAGGCGCTGAAGGGGGCCAACAGCGCGCGCATCCACACCTTCATCGCCACCTCGCCGCTGCACATGGAGAAAAAGCTGCGCATGACACCTGAACAGGTGCTCGAGCAGGCCAAGCTGGCGGTGCGCTTTGCCCGCAACGTGGTGGCGGACGTGGAATTCAGCCCCGAGGACGGTTACCGCAGCGATGTGGATTTCCTCTGCCGCGTGCTGGAAGCCGTGATCAAGGAAGGTGCCACCACCTTGAACATCCCGGACACCGTCGGCTACGCGGTGCCTGAGCTGTACGGCAATTTCATCAAGACCCTGCGCGAGCGTGTGCCCAATTCGGACAAGGCAGTCTGGTCGGTGCATTGCCACAACGATCTGGGCATGGCGGTGGCCAACTCGCTGGCGGGGGTGAAGATCGGCGGGGCGCGTCAGATCGAATGCACGATCAATGGCCTGGGAGAGCGCGCCGGCAACTGCTCGCTGGAAGAAGTGGTCATGGCGGTCAAGACCCGGCGCGACTATTTCGGCCTGGACCTGGGCATCGACACCCAGCACATCGTGGCCGCCAGCCGCATGGTGAGCCAGACCACCGGCTTCGTGGTGCAACCCAACAAGGCGGTGGTGGGGGCCAATGCGTTTGCCCATGCTTCCGGCATCCACCAGGATGGGGTGCTGAAGGCGCGCGACACCTACGAGATCATGCGGGCCGAGGATGTGGGCTGGTCGGCCAACAAGATCGTGCTGGGCAAGCTCAGCGGCCGCAACGCATTCAAGCAACGCCTGCAGGAGCTGGGTGTCAGTCTGGACAGCGAGCAGGAGGTGAATGCCGCGTTTGCCCGGTTCAAGGAACTGGCCGACCGCAAGAGCGAGATCTTCGACGAGGACATCCTGGCCCTGGTCGGGGATGAGAGTGTGGCGACCGAGAAGGAGCAATATGGCTTGGTCTCTTTGTCGCAGCACAGCGAGACCGGCGAACGTCCCCGCGCACGCATCGTCTTCACGGTGGATGGCAAGGAGGTCTGTGGCGAATCCGACGGCAATGGTCCGGTCGATGCCTCGCTCAAGGCCATCGAGTCGCACGTGAAGAGCGGTGCCGAGATGGTCCTGTATTCCGTCAACGCCATCAGCGGCTCGACCGAGAGCCAGGGAGAGGTCACGGTGCGCCTGCAAAACAGCGGCCGGGTGGTCAACGGGGTCGGCGCCGACCCGGACATCGTGGTGGCTTCGGCCAAGGCTTATCTGAGCGCATTGAATAAATTGCACAGTAAAGCTGATCGAGTGGCGGCCCAAGGCTGACAGGCCTCCGTATAATTCCGGATATGGATGAAAAAAACTGCGCAAGTAATTGATCTTGCGCGGTTTTTTCATTATTGTTAGCGTGTGCAACAGAGCCCTGTTGACACGGAGAGACCTTATGACACCTTTCTTGCCCGTCCGCCCGAGCCGTGCCCGTCGCCTGCTTGCTTTCTCTGCCCTCCTGATGGCGTTTTCGGTCGGTGTCCAGGCGGCGCCGGATCAGCAGAAGGTGAGCAAGACCCACAAGCATGCGGTGCACAAGGTCGTCAGAAAATCCGCTCACGTGGCAGCGGCGCCGGTCGTGCCTCCGCAGCCTTCATATGGTCAGATGGCAGGCCTTCATGGCGCCGCCGACCCTCTGGCCTTGAAGTCGAGCGTTGCGCTGGTGGTCGATCAGGATACCCATGAGGTCTTGCTCAGCAAGAATGACCAGGCGGTGCTCCCCATTGCGTCGCTGACCAAGTTGATGACGGGCATGCTCATCAGCGAAGCCCATCTGCCCATGGACGAAGAAATCACCATCACCCAGGATGATGTGGACACCGAGAAGAACAGCCGCTCACGACTGGCTGTCGGCACCACGCTCACCCGGGGCGAGTTGCTGCATCTGGCGCTCATGTCGAGCGAGAATCGCGCGGCCCATGCTCTGGGGCGCACCTATCCTGGTGGCTTGCCGGTGTTCGTCGACCTGATGAATGCCAAGGCCAAGGCGGTGGGGATGGTTGATACGCGCTATGTGGAGCCGACCGGGTTGTCGAGCAAGAACCAGTCCAGCGCACGCGATCTGGCTGCTTTGGTGAACGTGGCCCATGAGGATCCCCTGCTGCGCGAGCTCACCACCTCCCCCGGTTACATGGTCGAAGTGGGGCGGCGCACCTTGCAGTACAACAACACCAACCGCCTGGTCAAGAACCCTGCCTGGAACATCGGCCTGCAGAAGACGGGCTTCATCAATGAAGCTGGGCAATGCCTCGTCATGCAGGCGAAGATTGCGGGGCGCAAGCTGATCATGGTGTTCCTGGATTCGGCGGGCAAGCTGAGCCGCATTGCTGACGCCGAGCGCGTGCGGCATTGGGTCGAAGCCAACCATGCCATGCTGGCCACCCGCTCGAACAACGGTTGAGCCTGGATACCCCGCTCGGGGCGGGGCCATGTCGCCCCGGGTTCTGGACCCGGCCTCAAAGAAAAAGCCCGGACGCCAAGGCGTTCCGGGCTTTTTCTTTGGTGCGATCGAGGTCGCGTGTTCGTCAGGAGGAGGGGGTCAGTTGTTGACCAGCACCGTGTCCGCCACCTTGCTGGCGAGCTGGGCGATGGCGAGTGCAGCGGGGCTGTTGGGCGAGATCAGGGTCAGCAACTGGCGGCGCATGACGGCATCGCGGACGGACAGATCGGCCGGAATGTCACCCAGGTGGATCAGTCGCACCGGTCGCCCGGTGTCGGTGCTGACGAAGCGGTCGAGCACCTGCTGCAGCTGACCGGTGATGGCGCGGCCGTCGCCGGGGCGGGCGGTCTGGTTGATGATCATGCGCACCTGACGGCGCTTTTGCTGCATCGACAGCACCTTGATGGCAGCATAGGCGTCCGTCAACGAGGTGGGCTCGGGTGTGGCGACCAGCAGCACCTCGCCGGCCAGCGAGATGGCGAACAGTACCACGTCGGAAATGCCGGCACCGGTGTCGAGCAGCACCACATCGAAGCGCGGCAGAAGGCCCTGCAGCACGCGCACGAATTCATCGCGCACCTCGGGTGTCAGGCGCGAGTACTCCACCATGCCCGAGCCGGCCAGCAGCACCGAGAACCCGCCAGGGGCTTTCACGATGGCCTCATCCACGGTGGCCTTGCCCGTGAAGACATCATGAAGCGTGACCTTGGGGTGCAGATTCAGGACCACATCCAGATTGGCCAGACCCAGATCGGCATCGAGCACCAGGACGCGTTGACCGCGGCGGGTCAGTGCAGCCGCCAGGTTGGCCGCCACAAACGTCTTGCCGACGCCGCCTTTGCCGCTGGTGATGGCCAACACTTTGGCGGAGACGGCGGCAGGAGTGGGGTTGGGGTTCAGCGCTTCGCTCATCTATTCACTTTCGGTTGGCGCTGTCGGCCGAGGGATGGGTGTCGGCCTCTTCCGGGCTCTGGAGGTTGAAGTCGCCAAACAACATGGTCTTTTCGTCTGCGCTGACCGTGCTGTCTGGCGGTTGTTCCAGGCAGACCCGGTTTCTTCCGGTCGTCTTGGCTCGGTAAAGCTGGTGGTCGGCCCGATCGGTCCAGAGCAGGGTGGTCGAACGGATCCACTGCAGGGTGAAGGCGCCGCCGATGCTGACGGTGACATGGAGATCCACCCCGGGCGCAATGGTGATCGGGGTGGTTTCGACCGTCTTGCGGATGCGCTCTGCCACGGCCTGGCCGAAGGCCGCCTGGCAACCGGGCAGAACCACGGCAAATTCTTCGCCGCCGTAGCGGGCCAGCGTGTCCATGGGGCGCACGCAGTTGTTGAGGGTGTCGGCAATCGATTGCAGGACCAGATCGCCGGCTGGATGTCCATAACTGTCGTTGACAACCTTGAAATGATCGATGTCGAGCATGAGCAGCAAGGCCGACTCGCCAGTTCGGGTGACGCGGTCGATCTCGCGTTCAAGCACGTTCCGGAACTGGCGGCGATTGGCCAGGCCTGTCAGAGGATCTTTCAGGGACAG
>JAFAMV010000185.1 GCA_019233055.1 Curvibacter sp. | reverse complement strand
GGTGCTGGTGATGGAGCTGATCCATGTGATGGCCGACAGCTACCAGGGTCTGTCGGTGTTCGCCGGCGTGGGCGAGCGCAGCCGCGAGGGCCACGAGCTGCTGCTGGACATGCGCGACTCGGGCATGCTGGCCAAGAGCGTGCTGGTGTTCGGCCAGATGAACGAACCCTCCGGCGCCCGCTGGCGCACGCCGCTGGCGGCCCTGGCCCTGGCCGAATATTTCCGCGATGAGCAGCAGCGCAATGTGCTGCTGCTGATGGACAACGTCTTCCGCTTCGTGCAGGCCGGCGCCGAGGTCTCGGGCCTGCTGGGCCGGCTGCCCTCGCGGGTGGGCTACCAGCCCACGCTGGCCAGCGAGGTGGCGGCGGTGCAGGAACGCATCGCCTGCGGCGAGCGGGCCGCCATCACCGCCATCGAGGCGGTCTATGTGCCGGCCGACGACTTCACCGATCCGGCGGTGACCGCGATCGCGGCCCACCTCGACAGCCGCATCATGCTGTCGCGGGCGCTGGCGGCCGAGGGCATGTACCCGGCCATCGACCCGCTGGCCTCGCAGTCGCGCCTGCTCGACCCGGCGGTGGTGGGCGAGACCCACTACGCGCTGGCCCGCGAAGTGCGTGAAACCCTGGCCCGCTACCGCGAGCTGCAGGACATCATCGCTCTGCTGGGGGTCGAGGAACTCAGCCCCGAAGACCAGCAGTTGGTCGGGCGGGCCCGGCGCCTGCAGCGCTTCCTGACCCAGCCCTTCGCGGTCACCGAGGCCTTCACCGGCAAGCCGGGCCGGCAGGTGAAACTGGCCGACACCCTGGCGGGCTGCCGCGCCATCCTGGACGGCCAGGGCGATGCGCTGCCCGAGAGCGCCTTCTACATGGTCGGCGACTTGGCCGAGGCGCAGCAACGGGGACGGACATGACCGAGCCGGCACCCCTGCCCGCCTGGCCCGCCACGCGCGGCCTGCACCTGGTGATCAGCAGCCTGGGGGCGGTGCTGGTCGATGCGCCGGGCGTGGCCTCGGTGCGGGCCGAGGACGCGAGCGGCGGCTTCGGCCTGTGGCCCGGCCATGCCGATCTGCTGAGCCTGCTGAACGTCGGGGTGCTGAGCTGGCGCGCCCAGGCCGGCGGCCCCTGGCGCTATTGCGCCCTGCGCGGCGGCGTCCTGAGCCTGCAGCGCGGTTGCGAACTGCAGGTGGCCAGCCGCGAGGCGGTGCTGGGCGACGCCCTCGAACCGCTGGAGCGGCAGGTGCTGGAGCGCCTGCGCGAGCGCCAACGCGCCGAAGACGAAGCCCGCCGGCAGAGCCGGCACCTCGAGATCCAGGTACTGCGCCAACTGGTGGCCCCGCTCAAGGGCAGCAGCCATCCCCCCCGGAGCTGGCCGTGAACCGCAGCCGACGCCCCGACTCACCGCAGGACCAGGCCCTGCTCGACGAACTGAAGCGCCGCAGCGGCCGGCATCGCCGCTGGCTGCACGACGGCGAACCTTCCCTGGTGCATCAGCTCGCCAGCGTGGGCGTGCTGGGCTGGGTCATCGTCACCCCGATGCTGCTGGGCCTGGCCCTGGGGCGCTGGCTGGACCACCAACTGGGCCGGGGCATCACCTTCACCGCCGCACTGCTGCTGCTGGGCCTGGCCCTGGGCGCCTGGTCGGCCTGGCGCTGGATGCATCGGAAATGAATCTGCAGACCCTGCTCTTCCTGCCCCTCGGCCTGCTGCTGGGCGGCTGGCATTTCGGCTCGCTGCGCTGGTTCAGCCGCCAACTCGTCGAGGCGCCGCAAGGCCCTCGCTGGGGCCGCCTGCTGGGCCTGCACCTGTTGCGGCTGGCCGTGCTGGTGCTGGCCTGCTGGCTCAGCGTGCGCCAGGGCGCCGGGCCGTTGCTGGCCCTGACCGGCGGCCTGCTGGTCGCACGCCTGCTGGTGCAACGCCTGGACCGACAGGCCCGACCGGACACGGAGGATCGGCCATGAAGACCCAACCCTTCAAGCACGAAGTGATCTGGCAATGGGGGCCGGTGGGCATCACCGAGCCGGTGATCACCACCTGGGCCGTGATGGCGGTGCTGGTGCTGGCGGCCCTCTGGCTGCGACGACGGCTCTCGGTGCAGCAGCCCGGCCGGGCTCAGTTGCTGGCCGAGATGGCGCTGGACACCCTGCAGGCCGAGATGCGCTCGACCATGAACAGCGATCCGGCCCCCTTTCTGCCGGTGATCGCCACACTGTTCATCTTCATCCTCAGCGCCAACCTCAGCGGCCTGGTGCCGGGGGTGGAGCCGCCGACCGGCGCCCTCGAGACCGACCTGGCGCTGGCCCTGGCGGTCTTCGTCGCGGTGCTGGGCTGGGGCGTCCACCGCCACGGCCTCTGGGGCTACCTCAAGACCTACACCCAGCCCAGCCCGCTGATGCTGCCGCTGAACCTGCTCGAGGCGCTGACCCGGGTGGTCTCGATGACGGTGCGCCTGTTCGGCAACATCATGAGCGGCATGTTCATCTCGGCCGTGGTGCTCAGCCTGGCCGGGCTGCTGGTGCCGGTGCCCTTCATGGCGCTGGACCTGCTCACCGGCCTGATCCAGGCCTATATCTTCACCGTCCTGGCCATGGTCTTCGTGGCCGCGGCCGCCGGCGACCACGGCGAATAATTTCTTCCCATCCCAGGAGCACTCACATGGACAACCTCTGGATCCAGATCGCCAGCATCATCGGCGCCGCGCTCGCCGTGGCCTTCGGGGCCATCGGCCCGGCGCTGGCCGAAGGCCGTGCCGTGGCCGCGGCCATGGACGCCCTGGCGCGCCAGCCCGAGGCGGCCAGCACCATCTCGCGCACCCTGTTCGTGGGCCTGGCCATGATCGAGACCATGGCCATCTACTGCCTGGTAATCGCCCTGCTGCTGCTGTTCGCCAACCCCTTCGTGCACTGAAGCCGGCCATGCACATCGATCCATGGACCCTGGCGCTGCAGGCCATCAACCTGCTGGTGCTGCTGGCCCTGCTGCGCTGGCTGTTCTACCGCCCGCTGCTGGCCGTGATGGACGCACGCCGCCAGGCCCTGCAGACCGAACGGGAGCAGGCCGAGGCGGCACGCCGCCAGGCCGAACTCGATGCCGCCGACCTCGGCCGCCAGCACGAGGCCGCCGCCGCCGCCCGCGAGCAATTGCTGCAGGCCGCACGTCAACAGGCTGCGGCCGAAACCGAGGCCAGCGCGCTGGCCGCACGGGTGTCCACCGAGCAGTGCCTGCGCGAAGCCCAGGCCGCCATCGTGCGGGAACGCCAACAGGCCACGCAGGCGCTGTTCGACGAAGCCTCGGGCCTGGCGGTCGAGCTGGCGCGTGGGCTGCTGGCCCAGACACCGAATGACGACGCGCCGCTGCTGGCGCGCCTGATGCAGCGGCTGGCCGACACCCCGGCCGCCGAATGGCAGACCTGGTTTGCCGAACAGGCGCCGCGCCGGGTCGTGCTGCGCAGCGCGGCAGCGCTCGGCGAAGACCGGCAGCGCGGCCTGACCGAGGCGCTCCACGCCCAGCTCGGGGCCGACACCGAGGTCGGCTTCGACACCGACCCGAGCCTGCTGGCCGGCGCCGAACTGTGTTTCCCCCATGGGGTGCTGGCGCTGCACTGGGCCGCCGAATTGCGCGAGGCCGAGCACCGCTGGCGCCAACACCTGCCCGCAACCCCCGCCACTGCAAAGGCCCTGCCATGAGCGACATGCCCCTGGCCACCGAGCTGCCGGCCTGGCGCGAGGCCGCCCGCGCGCAACTGATGCCATCTGCCACGCCGGTGCGTTTCGAGGAGATGGGCCGGGTGCACAGCGCGGCCGACGGCATCGCCCACATCACCGGCCTGCGCGGCGCCCGGCTCAATGAATTGCTGCACATCGGCGAGGGCCGCATGGCCTACGCCGCCGGCCTCGAAGCCGACGGCCTGGCCTGCGTGCTGCTGGACGAGGCCCGCACGGTGCAGGCCGGCGACCCGGTGCGCCGCAGCGGCGATGTGGTGCGCGTGCCCGTGGGGCCGGCCCTGCTGGGTCGGGTGGTCGATCCGCTGGGCCGGCCGCTGGACGGTGGACCGCCGATCGAGGCGGAAGACTGGCTGCCCGCCGAACGCCCGGCCCCGACCATCCTGGACCGCGCCCTGGTGCAGGAGCCGGTGCACACCGGCACCCTGGCCATCGATGCGCTGTTCCCGCTCGGGCGCGGCCAGCGCGAACTCCTGATCGGCGATCGCGGCACCGGCAAGACCGCGATCGCGGTGGATGCCATGCTGGCCCAGCGCGACACCGAGCTGGTCTGCGTGTATGTCTCGGTGGGGCAGAAATCCGAATCGGCCGCCGCCGTGATCGACGCCGTCAAGCGCCGCGGCGCGCCTGCACGCTGCATCGTCGTGGTGGCCACCGGCACCGACGCGCCGGGTCTGCAATGGCTGGCGCCGTTCGCCGGCTTTTCGATGGCCGAATACTTCCGCGACCGTGGCGGCCATGCCCTGGTGGTGGTGGACGACCTGAGCCAGCACGCGGCCACCCACCGCGAGCTGGCCCTGCTGATGCATCAGCCGCCCGGGCGCGAGGCCTACCCGGGCGACATCTTCTACGTCCATGCCCGCCTGCTCGAACGCGCCGCCAAGCTGTCGCCCGAGCGCGGCGGCGGCTCGCTGACCGCCCTGCCGATCGCCCAGACCGAGGCCGGCAACCTGTCGGCCTACATCCCGACCAACCTGATCTCCATCACCGACGGCCAGATCGTGCTGGACAGCCGGCAATTCCACCTGGGCCAGTTGCCGGCGGTGGACACCGGCCTCAGCGTCAGCCGGGTCGGCGGCAAGACCCAATCGCCGCAGATGCGCGAAGCGGTCAACTCGATGCGGCTGGACTATGCCCAGTTCCTGGAGCTGGAGATGTTCACCCGCTTCGGCACCGAGCTGGACGCCCGGGTGCAGCAGCAGATCGCACGCGGGAGGCGCATCCGTGCCGCCCTGGCCCAGCCCCGTCTGGCGCCGCAGACCGAGGCCTTCCAACTGGCCCTGGTGATGGCGCTGCAGGCCGGCCTGTTCGATGGCCTGAGCCCCGCCGAGCTGCCGGCCGCCGGCGCCCGGCTGGACCAGGCGCTGGCCTCGGCGCCCGGTCTGGCGGTGGCCCTGTGCAGCCGCGACCGGCCCGACGCCGAGCGCCTGCAGCAGTTGCAGGCCCAGTTGCGCCGGCTGTTCAGCGACGCGGCGGTGACCCCGCCCCGGCCTTGAATGGAACAGCGCGCCGCCGAGCTGCAGGCCCGCCTGGCCACGGTGGCCGGCTTCGGCGACCTGGTGAATGCGATGCGCGGCATTGCGGCCGCCCGCGCGCAGCGGGCACGCGGCCTGATCGACGGAGCCAACACCTATGCCCGGACGGTGGCCCAGGCCATGGCCCAGGTGCTGGCGCTGCTGCCTGAGGACGAAGCCGAGGAGCGACATCGCATCGCCGACCAGCCGCCCTTGTATCTGCTGCTGGGCGCCGAGCAAGGCTTCAACGGGGGCTACACCGAGCAGTTGCTGGCCACCCTGCCGGGCCCCCTGCCCGGCGCCCACCCCCTGCGGCTGCTGGTGGGCGGCGCCCAGGCCGAACGCATGGCGCGCGCCCGAGGACTGACGCTGGAGGGCAGCGCCCCGCTGGTGGCCCATGCCGAGGCGGTCCTGGCCTGCAGCGAACACCTGCATGCGCTGCTGCTGCAGGCACTGGCCCGGCGCCAGGCCCCATCGGTCGAACTGATCCACGGCGAGCTGGTGGGGGCCAACCAGTTCCGGATCCGGCAGCAGAGGCTGCTGCCCCTGGACCTGCAGCCGCTGCGATCGGCCGGCCGGCCACGGCCGCTGGTGCACGAAGACCCGGCCCGCCTGCTCGAGGGGCTGAGCAGCGAATATGTGTCGGCCATGCTGGCGCAGGCGGTGCTGCACAGCCACGCAGCCGAGAACCTGGCCCGGCTGCAGGCCATGGCCGCCGCCCACGAGAACATCGCCCACATGACCGACACCCTGCAGGCCGACGAACGCCGGCTGCGGCAGGAGGCCATCACGGCCGAGGTGGTCGAGCTGGCT
This sequence comes from Curvibacter sp., assembly GCA_019233055.1. Lineage (GTDB taxonomy): Bacteria > Pseudomonadota > Gammaproteobacteria > Burkholderiales > Burkholderiaceae_C > Curvibacter. Next base: position 38,052 of record JAFAMV010000185.1, on the reverse strand, counting down.
GCGGGCCTGCGCAACCTCTGAGCGGCGCGCCGGAATCCGCCCGGCGGGGCGTCAGAGCATTTCGCCTCGCGGCCCTCGCCCCATCAGGGTGGCCACGGCCTCGGCCGGTTGCAGGCGGCCGTCGAGCAGGGCCACGACCGCTTCCGAGATCGGCATCTCGACCCCCAGCCGGCGCGCACGCTGCACCACGGTGCGGGCGCTGTAGACGCCTTCGGCCACGTGGCCCAGCGAATCCACCGCCTGCTGCAGACCCTGGCCAGCCGCCAGCAGCAGGCCGACCTGGCGGTTGCGGCTCAGGTCGCCGGTGGCGGTCAGCACCAGGTCGCCCAGACCCGACAGGCCCATGAAGGTCTCGGCACGGGCACCCAGGGCCAGGCCCAGTCGGCTCATCTCGGCCAGGCCACGGGTGATCAGGGCAGCACGGGCGTTCAGGCCCAGATGCAGGCCGTCGCACAAGCCGGTGGCGATGGCCAGCACGTTCTTGACCGCGCCGCCGACCTCGACGCCGACGATGTCGTCATTCGCGTAGACGCGCAGGTTCGGGCCGTGCAGGGCATCGACCAGGGCCTGGCGCACGGCGGCATTGGCGCTCGCGGCGACCAGGGCGGTCGGCATGCCGTCGGCCACTTCGCGGGCAAAGCTGGGCCCGCTGAGGGCGCCGCATTGCAGCGTGGGTGCGACTTCGGCGGCCACTTCGTGGCTCAGCAGCCCGAAGCGCTCCGGGCCGGCACCATCGTCGACCCGTTCAAAACCCTTGCACAACCAGGCCACCGGCACGCTCAGGTGGGCCAGGGAGGACAGGGTGGCGCGCAGGGCCGCCATCGGGGTGGCCACGATCACCAGGTCGGCCTGACCCGCCAGCGGCGGCAGCGGCGCGGCGGACAAGTGCAGCGCCGCCGGCAGGCGGCATTGGGGCAGGTAGCGCTGGTTGCGGGCACCGGCCTGCATGTCGGCCATCTGCTGCGCGTCGCGGCCCCACAGCGTGACCTCGTGGCGGGCCGGCGCGGCAGCGGCCGCAGCCGCCAGGGCCGTGCCCCAGGCGCCGGCACCGGCGACGAGGATTTTCATGGGCTGCTCGGATCAGAGGGGCCGCCGGCAGGACGGCACGCCTCCAAAACCTCTTACTGGGCGACCTGACCGGCAGCCTGGGCCTGCTGTTGTTCGTACATGGCCTGGAAGTTGATCTCGGCCAGGTGCACCGGCGGGAAACCGCCGCGCTGGATGATGTCCGCCACGTTGCCGCGCAGGTAGGGGTAGACGATCTGCGGGCAGGCGATGCCCAGGATGGCGCCCATCTGGTCTTCGGGCAGGTTGCGGATCTCGAAGATGCCGGCCTGCTTGGCTTCGACCAGGAACACGGTCTTGTCCTTGATCTTGGTCTGCACCGTGGCCGTGACCGTCACCTCGACGATGCCCTCGGCCACCGGCGTGGCGTCCACGCCGAGCTGGATGTCGACGCTGGGCTGCTCCTGCTCCAGCAGGATGGCGGGCGAGTTCGGTTGCTCGAGCGACAGGTCCTTGAGGTAGACGCGCTGGATCTGGAAAACGGGGTTCTGCTGGTCAGCCATGGAAATCTTTCGGTTCAACGGAATGCAGGCCGTCGTCTTGGGTTCGGGGCCTGCTCAAAAAGAAAGCCCGCCGGGGATGCGTTCCCGCAGCGGGCACTCGTCGCCCATTATCTCAGGAGAAAACGGCGCTCCGACGCCACAGACCGGTCAGGCAGCCGACAGCAGGGGCAGCAATCCGCCCCGGCTGTCCAGCGCCATCAGGTCGTCGCAACCGCCGACATGGGTGTCGCCGATGAAGATCTGCGGCACGGTGCGCCGGCCGGTGATCTGCATCATGTGGTCGCGCTGGGCCGGATCGATGTCGATGCGGACCTCCTCGATCTGGGCCACGCCCTTGGACTTGAGGATCTGCTTGGCACGGAGGCAATAGGGGCAGACCGCCGTGGTGTACATCTTGACTGCTTGCATGGGGACTCTCTGTCGATGGGAAACAAGCGCCGCTCAGGCCTTGTCGATCGGCAGATTAGCCTCTTTCCAGGCTTTGAGCCCGCCGCCCAGGGCTTGGGCCTGCTGATAACCCAGTTTTTGCGCCACCTTGATCGCCGGGCCCGCGCGCGAACCGCTGGCGCAGACGAAGATCACGGGCAGGGCCTTGTTCTTGACCAGCTCGGGCAGACGGGTCTCGAGCTGGGCCAGGGGGGCGCTGCGGGCACCGCTGACATGTGCCTTCGCATAGTCGTCGGCCTCGCTGACGTCGATCACCACGGCCTTTTCCTTGTTGATCAGTTGCACGGCGGCGGCCGGCGTCAGGCCGGCGGCCGAGGCGCCCTTGAGGGTGGGCCACAGCAGCATCAGGCCCGAACTCAGGGCAATGGCGAACAGCATCCAGTTGTCGATCACGAATTTCACGGTGTTCCTTGGGTTGGCAAACCGCGCAATTTTAGAATGCTGGATTTGGCCCTGGAAAACATAGAAGGTTGCGCATGTACAAACTCGTCCTGATCCGCCACGGCGAATCCACCTGGAACCTCGAGAACCGTTTCACCGGCTGGACCGACGTCGACCTGACCGCCACCGGCATCGAACAGGCCCGCAACGCCGGCCGGCTGCTCAAGGCCGAGGGCTACGAGTTCGACCTGGCCTACACCAGCGTGCTCAAGCGCGCCATCCGCACGCTGTGGCTGACCCTCGACGAGATGGACCGCACCTGGCTGCCGGTGGTGAAGAACTGGCGCCTCAACGAGCGCCACTACGGCGCGCTGCAAGGCCTCAACAAGGCCGACATGGCCAAGCAGTACGGCGACGAGCAGGTGCTGGTGTGGCGCCGCAGCTACGACACCCCGCCGCCGGCCCTCGAAGCCACCGACCCGCGCTGCGAGCGCGGCGACCTGCGCTACGCGGGCCTGGCCGCCCAGGACGTGCCCCTGACCGAATGCCTCAAGGACACCGTGGCCCGCGTGCTGCCGTTCTGGAACGAGGCCATCGCACCGGCCATCCGCTCCGGCAAGAAAGTCGTGGTGGCCGCCCATGGCAACTCCATCCGCGCGCTGGTGAAATACCTCGATGGCATCGGCGACAGCGAGATCGTCGGCGTCAACATCCCCAACGGCATCCCGCTGGTGTATGAGCTCGATGCCGACCTCAAGCCGATCCGCCACTACTACCTGGGCGATGCGCAGGCCGCCGCCCAGGCCGCTGCCGCAGTGGCCGCCCAAGGTAAAGCCTGAGTAAAAAACACCTCTGACGGCCCGATTCCCCTGCCCGGCCCCGGGGTCTGAGGAACCTGGCCGGAGCCCCCCCGTCGAAGGTGTATATTGCTGCGCAAAGGTGTATTAATGGGCCAGAAACTCAGAATTGCAGGTTGGATTTCGGTCGGTCTGATGACCGGCGCACTGACCACGGTGTCGTTGCAGACCATGGCCCGGGGCAGTCTGGCCCCCATGCCGTTGGAAGAGCTGCAGCAGTTGGCAGCCGTCTTCGACATCATCAAGACCGACTATGTCGAACCGGTCGACGAGAAGAAGCTCATCACCGACGCCATCTCCGGCATGGTGGCCGGCCTGGACCCCCATTCCCAGTATTTCGACAAGAAGTCCTTCAAGGAATTCCGCGAAGGCACTTCGGGCCAATTCGTCGGCGTGGGCATCGAGATCACCCAGGAAGACGGCCTGATCAAGATCGTGTCGCCGATCGAAGGCTCGCCGGCCTACCGCGCCGGGCTCAAGACCAACGACCTGATCACCAAGATCGACGACACCGCCGTCAAGGGGCTGGCCCTCAATGATGCCGTCAAGCGCATGCGCGGCGAACCCAACACCAAGGTGGTGCTGACCATCTTCCGCAAGGACGAGAACCGCAGCTTCCCGGTGACCATCACCCGCGAGGAGATCCACACCCAGTCGGTGCGCGGCAAGGTGGTCGAGCCCGGCTATGCCTGGATCCGCGTCAGCCAGTTCCAGGAACGCACCGTCGATGACTTCGTGCGCAAGCTGCAGGATATCTACAAGCAGGAACCCAAGCTCAAGGGCCTGGTCCTGGATCTGCGCAACGACCCCGGCGGCCTGCTCGACGCGGCCGTCGCGGTGTCCAGTACCTTCCTGCCCGAGAACGTGACCGTGGTGTCCACCAACGGCCAACTGGCCGAAAGCAAGTTCGTCTTCAAGGCCGCCCCCGAGTTCTACCAGCGGCGCGGCGGCGCCGACCCGCTGCGCAACCTGCCGGTGGCCTTGAAAGCCGTGCCCCTGGTGGTGCTGGTCAACGAGGGCTCTGCCTCGGCCAGCGAGATCGTGGCCGGCGCGCTGCAGGACAACAAGCGCGCCACCATCCTCGGCAGCCAGACCTTCGGCAAGGGCTCGGTGCAGACCGTGCGCCCCCTGGGCCCCGACACCGGCCTGAAGCTGACCACGGCCCGCTACTACACCCCCAGCGGCCGGTCGATCCAGGCCAAGGGCATCGTGCCCGACGTGCTGGTGGATGAGACCGAGACCGGCAGCCCCTATGCCGTGCTCCGCATGCGTGAGGCCGATCTGGAGAAGCACCTGAACAGCGGTCAGGGCAACGAGAAGGCCGATCCGGAAAAGGAAAAGGCACTCGAGGCAGCGCGCGAGGAAGCCCGCAAGCATCTCGAGGAAGAAGCCTTGAAGCCCCTGTCCGAGCGCAAGCCGCCCGAACTGGGAAGCGACAAGGACTTCCCCCTGGTGCAGGCGCTGAACCAGCTCAAGGGCCTGCCGGTGCTGATCAGCAAGACCCAGATCGAGCGCAAGGAAGAAAAGACCACCAACTGAGGCCCGCCCCCGGGCCCCGACTGAAACGAGTGCGCCCTGCGGGGCGCATTTTTTTGATGACCGACGAGCAACTGCTTCGCTATTCGCGCCACATCCTTCTCGACGAGATCGGCATCGAGGGGCAGCAACGCCTGCTGGAGGCGCGGGCCGTGGTGATCGGTGCCGGCGGACTGGGCTCACCGGCCGCGCTGTACCTGGGGTCTGCCGGCGTGGGCGAGCTGGTGCTGGTCGATGACGACGAGGTCGACCTGACCAATCTGCAGCGCCAGATCGCCCACAGTCTGGAACGGGTGGGCCAAGCCAAGGTCGAGTCGGCACGCCAGGCCGTCCATGCGCTCAATCCGGAGGTCCAGGTGCGGACCTTCCGTCGCCGGGCCGACGCGGCCTTGCTGGACGAGCTGCTGCCCGGCACGGACGTGGTGCTCGACTGCAGCGACAACTACGCCACCCGCCAATTGATCAATGCGGCCTGCGTGCGCCATGGCGTGCCCCTGGTGTCGGGGGCGGCGATCCGCTTCGATGCCCAGGTCAGCGTCTTCGACACCCGCCAGCAGGACAGCCCCTGCTATGCCTGTGTGTTTGCACCGGACACAGCACCGGAGGAGACCCGCTGCTCGACCCTGGGCGTGTTCTCGCCGCTGGTGGGCATCATCGGAAGCCTGCAGGCGGCCGAGGCCTTGAAGCTGCTGAGCGGGGCCGGCCCCTCGCTGGCCGGTCGGCTGCTGATGCTCGACGCCAGGGCCATGGAATGGAATCAGATGCGCCTGTCCCGCCAGCCGGGCTGCAGCGTCTGCGCCGGGCGTCCGCCGTGGCCGCGGGCGGACTGACCTCCAGCCGCTTCGTAGGAAACGTCCTACAAGCACGCGCGATATCTGCTGGCACAATTTAAAACACATTTCCGGTGCGATGCCCTCACAGGCACCGCAGGACACCCTCTCCCGGCTGTCGGCGGCCCACTTCGTGGATTTCCATCTTGGGACTCAGAACCTACATCGTAGAAGACAGCGCCACGATCCGAGAAAACCTCGTCGGAGCGTTGGAGGAGCTCACACCGGTGCGCGCCATCGGTTTTGCGGACACCGAAGACGCAGCGGCCCGCTGGCTCAACCACCACAGTGCCGACTGGGATCTGGCGATTGTCGACCTGTTCCTGAAAGAAGGCAGCGGCCTCGGGATCCTGGAGGCCTGCCAGCACCGCCGGCCGCATCAGCGCATGGTGGTCCTGACCAACTACGCCACCGCCGATGTCCGCGCCCGTTGCAGGCAATTGGGAGCCGACGCCGTGTTCGACAAGTCGCACGACATCGACGCCCTCATCGACTACTGCACGGCACACGATGTCCGGGTCTGAGCGGCCTTTTCACGTTTCAATCGATGAGCTGGTTCTTCAGCGCGTAATAGGTGAGGTCGCTGTTCGAGGCCAGGGCCATCTTCTCCATGAGGCGCGTGCGGTAGGTGCTGACCGTCTTCACGCTCAGCGACAGGGCACGCGCGATATCACCCGCCGTCTCCCCTTTGGCCAGGCGCAGAAAGACCTGGAACTCGCGCTCGGAGAGCTGCTCATGCAAGGCGGTGTCGTCGCGACGGTTCAGTTGCTGCGCCAGCAACTCGGCCACCACCGGCGTGATGTAGCGCTTGCCCAGGGCGATGGTGCGGATGGCGTCGACGATGTCGCCCGGATCGCATTCCTTGTTCAGGTAGCCGCTGGCGCCCTGCCGGATCAGGTTCATGGCGTAATGCGCCTCCGGGTAGCCCGACAGGATCAGGATGCCGACGTCGGGCGCCTTGGCCCGGATCATGGCCAGCACATCCAGGCCCGACTGGCCCGGCATCGACAGGTCCATGAGCAGGACATCCATCTCGGTCATGCGCACCAGATCGATGGCTTCACGGCCATTGGCCGCCTCCCCCACGACGCGCAGATCCACGAAATCGGCAAAGAAGCTCCGCAAGCCGGAGCGGACGATGGCGTGGTCATCCACGATGCCGATTCTGATCATGATGGCCTCATTCTGACACCGCCGACACGCCGGCGGCTGGCCCCTGGAGGCCGGAGAAAACACAATTCACATGCGGGCAGGGCCGGCGGCGACCAGCCACCCTCCCGGCAATTATTCCTGAATCAAAACCGCGCGTCTCTGGAGTTTTCCCATGCACTGGCTCAAGACAATTCTGACCCGACCTCTGCGCTGGTTCCGGACCGGCCTGCCGATGGCGATCAGCCTGCCCATGGCTCTGGCCGCCGCCCTGCTGCTGGTCGGCATCAACGAGATAGGCTACGACCGTTCCGCCAACGCGGTGCGCAGCATCGCGGCCGCCCAGGAGACGCGCGCGCACCTCTATCAGATGCTGCTGCGCGTCCTGGATGCCGAGACCGGCCTGCGCGGCTTTCTGCTCAGCGGCGATGAACGCTATCTGGAGCCCTACAACTCCGCCGTCACCGACATCAACCAGCGCGTGGACGTGCTGCGGCAGATCTACGGCCCCCTGAGCCCCGACAACGACGCCCTGACCCTGCTGACACGGCATCTGTCGCGCAAGCTGGCAGAGATGGACCTCAGCCTGAAGCTGCGCCGCCAGGGCGACACCCAGGCCTGGAAATCCATCATGCTCACCGACATCGGCAAGGTGCACATGGACGCCATCCGCGAACAATCGAAAGCCCTGATCGACCAGGCGACGGCGCAGATGAACGACGGCGAACGCCAGGTCCGGGAGTCCCTGCTGCTGTCGCGCCTGGGCATCGCCGGCACCGCCCTGATCGGACTGACTGGGTTCTACCTCTACCTGCGACAGTCCAATGCGCTCAAGCTGGCCGGCGATCACCAGCAGCAGGCGCTTGAAAAGGAACGCGACCGGCTCGAGACCCTGGTGCGCGAGCGCACCGCATCGCTGGCCAAGCTGGCGACCCACCTGCAAAACGTGCGCGAAAACGAAAGAGCCCATCTGGCCCGTGAACTGCACGACGAACTGGGCGCTCTGCTGACGGCCGCCAAGCTGGATGTGGCGCGCATCAAGTCACGCCTGGGCGACTCGGCCCCCGAGGCCCTGCAACGCCTGCAGCACCTGACAGACACCCTGAACTGCGGGATCGCGCTGAAGCGCCGCATCGTCGAAGACCTGCGCCCCTCATCGTTGTCGAACCTCGGCCTGCTGCCCTCGCTGGAGATCCTGGCCCAGGAGTTCAGCCAACGGACCGATATCACGGTCAATGTGAAGCTGGAGCCAGTCCAGCTCGAAGAGTCCGCCCAACTGACGCTCTACCGGCTGGTTCAGGAGTCGTTGACCAACATCGGCAAATACGCCAAGGCGCGACAGGTCCATATCCAGTTGCTGAATCAGGAATCCCAGGCCCGGCTGGAAGTCGGCGACGATGGAGTCGGTTTCGACCCGACCCGAATCAACCCCAGTTCGCACGGCCTCGATGGCATGCGGCACCGGGTCGAAACCGAAGGCGGCCGCTTGATCGTGTCGTCCAGTCCGGGGCAGGGCTCGCTGATCGTGGCCCAGTTGCCCCTGGCCTTGCACGCCGCCTGACGCTCAGGCGGCCTGTCCGCGCACCTTCACCGCCAGACGCTCCTGGACCAGCGGCGAGACGAACTTGCCGACCTCGCCGCCGAGCACCGCGATCTCGCGCACGAAGGTGCTGGAGATGAACTGGAATTTGTCGCTCGGGGTCAGGAAGACCGTCTCGACCTCGGGCATCAGCGAGCGGTTCATGCCGGCGAGTTGGAACTCGTAGTCGAAGTCGGTCACCGCGCGCAGGCCCCGCACCATGGCCTTGCCGCCACGGGCCACCACGAAATCACGCAGCAGACCGGAAAAGCTCGCCACCTCGACCTGGGGATAGCGCTGGACGGCTTCGCGCACCATGTCGATGCGCTCATCGAGGCTGAAAAGGGTCTTCTTGTGGTGGCCGGCCGCCACCGCCACGATGACATGATCGAACAGCTGCGTCGCCCGTCGGACCACATCCTCGTGGCCCAGGGTCATGGGGTCGAAGGTTCCGGGGTAGATGGCGATCACGTTCTGGGCCATGGGTCTGCGTCTCCGTGCAGGGGGGATCAGGGGAACGACCACTGGCCCTCTTCGGGGACTCGCCTGGCCGCGTCGGGAGGAATGCCCTCTCGCGGCGCATTATGCATTGCAGCGCAGCATGGCGGCCCTGCCCCGGTCAGGCCGGGGGTCAGGCGGGCGGACGCGCCAGCAGATGGGCATGCACCGCACCTGCCTTGAGATGGCGCAGGGCCACCAAGCCCAGCGGCGCCAACTGGTCCTCGGTCCAGGCGGCCGGCGCCTCGAGGTAGATGCGCCCGTCGGGCGCCAGCGCAGCCACGGCCGCCTGCAGGGCGGGTTCGAACAGCGCCGCGCCGAACGGCGGATCCAGGAAGACCAGGTCCAGCGACTGGCCCCGCTGCTGCTGCAACTGGACCACCCCGTCACCGCGCAACACCCGTACCGCTTCGGCCTTCAGCCGCTGCACGACCGATTGGAGGTTCGCCACCAGACCGGCATCCTGCTCCACCATCAGCACCTCCCGCGCGCCCCTCGATGCGGCCTCCAGCCCCAGGGCGCCCGAGCCCGCGAAAGCATCGAGGCAGCGCCAGCCCCCCAGGTCCTGCCCGAGCCAGTTGAACAGGGTCTCACGCACCCGGTCGGGTGTGGGGCGCAGGCCCGGCCGGTCGGGCACCTGGAGGCGGGTGCGCTTCCACTGCCCGCCGATGATGCGGACCTCGCCGGCGCCCCGCGACACCGAGGCCGCAGGCGCCGCCCCGGTGCCGGCGGCCCGGCCCGGCCGGGCCGGGCGCGTCATGGCCGGGCCCCCACCGTCACCGTCACCATGCGATCGGGTTGCAGGTGCCGTGCGAACGCCGCGCGGATGTCGGCCACACTGACGCGCTGCACCTGCTCGGTCCAGCCATCCAGGTAGTTCAGCGGCAGGTTCTGCCAGGCGATGTTGGCCACGTTGTCGAGCAATTTGCGGTTGGTGTCGATGCGCAGCGCAAAGCCGCCGACGAGGTTGTCCTTGGCCGCCTGCAACTCCTCGGCGCTGGGCCCTTCGGCCACATAGCGGGCCAGCACCTCGCGCGCCACGCGGATGGCCTCGGCCGCCTGGTCCGGCCGGGTCTGCAGCCCCAGCGTGAAGGCGCCCGCATGCAGACCCGGTGCGAAGTAGCTGTAGACGCTGTAACTCAGGCCGCGCTTTTCACGCACCTCGCTGGTCAGGCGCGACACGAAGCCGCCGCCGCCCAGGATGTAGTTGCCGACCAAAAGGGGGAAGTAGTCGGGGTCGCTGCGGGCGATGCCGGGCTGCCCGATCAGCACATGGGCCTGGGCCGAATCGAAGGGCTGGACGATCTCGCGCGCCGCAGCCAGGGACGACACCTCGGGCACCGCCGGCCGGCTCCGGCAGGCCCCATGCGGCACGCGCGACAGCAGGCGACGCACCAGCGCGTCGGCCTGTGGGCGGTCCAGGGCGCCGACCAGGCTGACCTTGGCGCCGCAGGCCTGCACCGTGCGGTCCAGATAGGCCTTCATGTCGCCGGTGTTGATGGCCGCCAGGGTCTCGGGACGGATCTGCTGCCCATAGGGGTGATCGCCATACACCGCCTGCTCGAAAGCCTTGGACGCCAGGGTGCCGGGCCGGGTGTCGGCCTCCTTGAGCTCGGCGACCAGGCGCTCCCGGTCGCGCTGCCAGATGGCGTCGGGCAGCAGGGGCTCGCCCAGTTGGCGCGCCGCCAGATCGGCCGCCTTGTCCAGCAGGGCCGGGTCCGTCAGGGAGCGCAGACCGAAGCTCAGCCGGTCGCGGTCGGCGCTGCCGCCGAAGCTGGCACCGAGATCGGCCCAGGCCTCGCTGAGCGCATTCTCATCGAGCGCCAGCTCGGGGCCATGCACGCGCACACCGCGCCCGGTCATGGCCGCCGTGACGGCGGCCAGACCGGCCTGGGTGGCGGGGTCGCGCCGCGAGCCGCCGTCGAAGTCGATCTGGACATCGACCATCGGGATGGCCGGGCTCTCGACCAGATAGACCTCGGCCCCGTCGGCCTGGGTCCAATGCTGGATGGGCAGCGCCGCCAGGGCCGGCCCGGTCGACAGCAGGGCCGCCAGCAGGCCGGCCACGGCCAGGCCGCTGCGGCCTGGAGCGAAAGAGTTGAAAAAAGTCATGGCAATACCTTGGTTCAGTCGCGATCGATGCCGGCTCAAGCGGCATCCTGGCGGGCCCAGTCCCTCAATCGGGACCACCGGCCCGACGCACCGGACGTGGGCGGTTGGGATCGATCGGCTGGGGCCGCAGGGTCGCCACCGTGAGCTGGTCGTCACCGAAATAACGGGCAGCCACCGCCTGCACCTGCTGGGCCGTCACCGCGCGCAGACGCTGGATCAGCACATCGCCAGCGTCCAGGGGCAGACCCTGGATCCACTGCCGCCCCAACTCGTTGGCCTGGTTGAACACCGAATCGAGCTTGTAGACCTGGCCGGCCACCCATTGGGTCTTGACGCGCTGCAGTTCGGCCTCACTGACCCCCTCGCGGGCCACCCGCTGGACCTGGGCCCGCAAGGCCGCCTCGACCGCCTCAGGGGTCTGGCCCGCCGCCGGCACGCCGTCGAGCACGAAGAGCTGCGGCCCCCGCCCGACCAGGCCGCTGTAGGCGCCCGCGCTGTCGGCGACACGGTGTTCGCCCTGGGTCAGGCCGCGCTCGAGGCGTGCGCCGGGGTAGCCGTCGAGCACGGCCGCCAGCACCGTCAGGGCCAGGGCATCCTCGCCTTCCGGGCCGGGCTGGGCCAACGAATGCAGTTGCGGGGCCTTGAAGGCCAGCGCCACATAGGCCTGCTCGGCGGGTGCCTTGAAGTCGAGCCGGCGCAAGCCCTGCTGCACCGGTTCGAGCCGGGGTTTGCGCACCGGCAGCTCACGGGCCGGGATCGGCTCGTAGTATCTGCGCGCCAGGGCCAGCGCCTGCTCGGGAGTGACGTCGCCGGCGATCACCACCGCCGCATTGGCCGGGGTGTACCAGGTCTTCCAGAAATGCCGCACGTCATCAGGCGTCATCGCATCCAGGTCGCTCATCCAGCCGACCACCGGGCGGTGGTAGGGCGAGGCCACGAAGGCTGCGGCATTCAAGGCCTCGTAGAGCAGCGAGCGGGGGTTGTCCTCGGTGCGCATGCGGCGCTCTTCCTTGACCACCTCGATCTCGCGGCTGAACTCGTCATCGGCCCACTGGTTGTGTGCGAAACGATCGGACTCGAGCTTCATCACGTCTTCAAGCCGGGCCGCCGGGATCTGCTGATAGAAGCCGGTGTAGTCGAGGGTCGTGAAGGCGTTCTCGCGCCCCCCCAGCGCCGCCACCCGCCGTGAGAATTCACCGGGTGCCAGGCTCGGGGTGCCCTTGAACATCATGTGCTCCAGGGCATGGGCCACCCCGCTGGTGCCGTCGACCTCGTCGATCGCGCCAACCCGGACCCAGACCATGTGGGCGATGGTCGGCGCCCGGTGGTCGGGCTTGACGATCAGGGTCATGCCATTGGCCAGCGTGAATTGCTGCACCTGGGAAGCCTGCGCCGCCTGGGGCGCAGGGGGGCGTGCCGCCGAAGCGGTCTGGGCCTGGAGGGCCGGCGCCGCAGCCAGGACCAGGGCGGCCAGAAGGGTCTGTGTGCGTTTCATAGAATCATGGGATTCTAAGTACTCACCAATGTTCAGTTTTTTCAAGAAAAAATCCCCGCCGGCCGCTCCGGCCGCCACCGAGCCCTCGGTGGCGCCTGCGCCCGCCCCCCAGGATCCGACGCCCTCCCCAGCGCCCGCGCCCTCGGGTCTGGGCTGGCTGCGCAAGCCCTTCGGCAGCAAGCCGGCACCCGCCGAAGCCCCGGCCTCGGTGCCGACCCAGGTGCCCACGCCTGCGCCTGCATCACCTCCGTCCCCAACCGCCCCTGCGGCGCCCGACAGCCTGCCGACACCGACCGCACCGGTGCCGACTCCAGTGCCGACCCCGGTGACGGCCGAGGCCCCGGCCGCTCGGCAGGGCTGGCTGAACCGGCTCAAGGCCGGGCTGCGCAAGACCGGCTCGAGCATCGCCACCGTCTTCACCGGCACCCAGATCGACGACGCGCTCTACGAAGAACTGGAGGCGGCCCTGCTGATGGCCGACACTGGCGTCAAGGCCACCGGCCACCTGCTCGACGACCTCAAGCGCCGCGTCAAGGAGCACAAGGCCACCGAGCCGGCAGCCGTGAAAGCCCTGCTGGCAGACGCCATCGCCGATCTGCTCCAACCCCTTGAGAAAGGCCTGGTGATCGGCGAACACACGCCCACGGTGGTGATGGTGGCCGGCGTCAACGGTGCCGGCAAGACCACTTCGATCGGCAAGCTGACCAAGCACCTGGCCGACGGCGGCGCTGCCGTGCTGCTGGCGGCGGCCGACACCTTCCGTGCCGCCGCGCGCGAACAGCTCGGGGTCTGGGCCGATCGCAACACCGTCGAGATCGTCAGCCAGGAGGGCGGCGACCCGGCGGCCGTGAGTTTCGACGCGGTCACCGCCGGCAAGGCCCGCGGCAAGGACGTGGTGCTGGTCGACACCGCCGGGCGCCTGCCCACCCAGCTGCATCTGATGGAGGAGCTCAAGAAGATCAAGCGGGTGCTCACCAAGGCCGAGGCCACCGCCCCGCACGAGGTGCTGCTGGTGATCGACGGCAACACCGGCCAGAACGCGCTGGCCCAGGTGCGCGCCTTCGACGATGCGCTGGGCCTCACCGGTCTCATCGTCACCAAGCTCGACGGCACCGCCAAGGGCGGCGTGCTGGCGGCCATCGCCCAGGAGCGGCCGGTGCCGGTGTACTTCATTGGTGTGGGCGAGAAGCTCGAAGACCTCGAGACCTTCAACGCCAGGGAGTTCGCCCAGGCCCTGCTGTCCTGATCGTCAGGCGAGGCCCGCAGCCACCCACCCGAGGTAGGGCCCGGACGCCTGCGCAGGCCAGGCGACCCATTGCGGCAGCGCATAGGGATGCTGGGCATGCACCCAGTCGTGCAGCGACGGCAGGGCATGCCCGAGGGTCTTGAAAGTCAGCCGCCATTCGCCCTCGTCCTGCACCTGGCCGTCCCAGCGATAGCACGAGCGGATGGCCTCCCATTGGGCGCAGGCCGCCAGCCCCAAAGAGACGGCTTCGCGCGCCAGCCGCCGGGCATCGTCTTCCAGCGCGACGGTGGTGCAGGCCACCCAGAGCGGGGCATCGGAGGGCATCGGCGTCCTTTCAGGTCCATCAGCAATCCAAGGAAATCTGGCAAAACGCCAGGACAAGCAGGCAAAACGCCAGCAAGCCTTCCATTCTGGAGCATTTGCGCGCTGGTGCCTGGCCTGACCCGCCTCTACGATGGATGGCACACGCCGTGCAGACCAGGAGGCCGCCATGTCCCCGCATTCCTTTGACCGCATCCTCGTCCTGGGCGCCGGCAAGGTCGGCCGCACCGTGGCCGACCTTCTCGCCGAACAGTCGACCTGGCAGGTCACGCTGGCGGATCGGTCGCCCCCGGCCGGGCCGTGTCCTGGCGTGGCCTTCGAAGCGCTGGACGTGCAGGACGGCCCCGCGCTCGCCCGCCTGCTGGGCCGGCACCAGGCCGTGATCAATGCCCTGCCCTTCTTTCTGGCCACCCATGTGGCCGATGCCGCGGTGGCTGCCGGTACCCACTACCTGGACCTGACCGAAGACGTGGCCGCCACCCGGCACATCCAGGCCCTGGCCACGCGGGCGCACAGCGTGCTCATGCCCCAATGCGGGCTGGCCCCGGGGGTGATCGGCCTGCTGGGCGCCGCCATGGCCCGGGAATTCGAGGTGCTGCACACGCTGCGCCTGCGGGTGGGGGCGTTGCCGCGGCAGGCCTGCAATGCCCTGCGCTACAACCTCACCTGGAGCCTTGACGGCCTGATCAACGAATACAGCCAGCCCAGCGAGGCCATCGTGCAAGGCCGGATCACCCGCCTGCAGGCGCTGGAAGGCCTGGAGACCCTGGTGCTCGACGGCGAAGCCTTCGAGGCCTTCAACACCTCGGGCGGCCTGGGCACGCTGTGCCATTCGCTGCAGGGCAAGGTACAGGAGCTGGACTACAAATCCCTGCGCTACCCGGGGCATCGCGAGGCCATGCACCTGCTGCTGCATGGCCTCGGGCTGCGGGACCGCCCCGACCTGCTGCGCCAGGTGCTGGAACACGCTGTCCCTCACAGCCGGGATGACCGGGTGATCGTCTTCGCCAGCGCCACCGGCCTGCGGCATGGCCGACTCGAGCAGGACGACCGGCTGGCCCAGCTCCAGGGCGGCCTGTTGGCCGGCACGCAGCGAACGGCCATCGAACTCAGCACCGCCAGCGGCGTCGTCGGCGCCCTGGAACTGCTGCGCCGGGGCCTGCTGCCAGCCAAGGGCTTCGTCGGGCCCGACCGGATCGCCCTGGACGACTTCCTCGGCACACGCGCCGGCCGGTATTTTTCGGCCCTGGCGTCGACCGCCCCGAGCCCACGCTGACCGGCACGGCCGAGCCAACCTCCCTGCCATCCCATCCGACCGGGGGCTCAGAGGCCAGGGCCGATCGTTCCATGACATCGGTCAATCCGGCAGCGGGGGTGCGACGGCCGAAAGACACCGGGGCGACATAAATCTCATTAGACTTTCGCCCATGACATCACCTCGCCTGCCGACCCTGATCGGGACCTTTGCTCTGCTCACCACCCTGCTGCTGGCCAGTTGTGGCGGAGGCGGCGGCGGTTCAAGCAGCTCCAGCTCCGGAAGCAGTTCCAGTTCAGGGAGCAGTTCCAGTTCAGGGAGTAGCTCCAGTTCTGGAAGCAGCTCCAGTTCGGGGAGCAGCTCCAGTGGTTCCAGCTCCAGCAGCACCGACGGCCACACCGCCATCCAGCAGGCCGCCCTGGCCAGCAAACCCGGCGTGCTGGCAGTGGCCCTGGGCCGATCCAAGCGCCTGTTGATCGGGCTGGGCACCGTCGACGTCGCCCCGGTGCAGAGCCAGAAGCTGAGCCCCGACATCTACGACCAATACCTCACCGGCCTCGGCACCAGCGCCTGGCCGTCCTGGAACAGCCCCGCCGGCGCCTATGTCCAGGTGGTGGCCGCCAATGCCGATCAGCTCGGCGCCGTGCCGATGTTCACGCTCTACCAGATGGCAGCGAATGGAGATGGCAATCTGAGTGGTCTGAGCGACACCAATTTCATGGCCAACTACTGGTCGAACGTGCGGCTGCTGTTCCAGCAACTGGCCAGCTACGGCAAACCTGCCGTGGTCAATTTCGAGCCTGATTTCTGGGGCTACACGCACCGGGTCAATGCCGACCCGACCCAGATGTTCGCCTACGTCAACATCGACAGCGATTGCGCCAGCCTGCCCAACACCGTGGCCGGCATCGCCGCCTGCCTGATCCAGACCGCCCGGACCTATGCACCGAATGCCTACGTGGGGTTTCCGCCCTCGCTGTTTGCGGACGTGCTGCCCACCGAGGTCGCCTACATGCAGGCCCTGGGGGCCGGCAAGGCGGATTTCGTCGTGATGTCGACACTGGACCGCGACGCCGGTTGCTTCGAGGCCCAGAACGTGGCCGACAGCTGCGCGCGCAGCGGAAGTGGCTGGTACTGGGATGAGAGCAACCTCACCTCGCCCAACTTCAACGACCACTTCGCCCTGGCCAGCACCTTCAACCAGGGGCTGCAGCTGCCGCTGCTGTGGTGGCAGACCCCGATGGGCGTGCCCGCGAGCAGCCCGAGCACGGCCAAGCCCTGGCGCGACAACCGGGTGCACTACTTCCTGACCCATGCGAGCCAGCTGGTGGCGGCCGGCGGCGTGGGCGCGGTGTTCAGCCCGGGCCAGTCCGACCAGACCAACATCCAGACCGACGGCGGTCAGTTCCAGACCTATTCGAAGGCCTATCTGGCAGCACCGGCTGCATTGCCCTGAAACCGGCACGGCCCGGCACCCGATGACCGCCTTCCACCTCGAGCATTTCGAGCATCTGGTCTACTCGCGCCAGCATGAGCCGGCCACCCAGATGCTGCTGGCCCTGCTCAAGGCCATCGATGGCCGCTATGGCGCGCTGGGCCTGGGTTTCAGCTACCAGGCTGCCTCCGGCTTCTCGAGCAGCGAAGACGTCGACACCCATGTGTTCACCCGCATCGCCGGAGCGATCTCCTGCCTGGTCAGCGAAACCACCTACACCATCACCGACGACGGCTGGAAACGGCTGATCATCCACCAGCGCTGGATCTCGGCGATCTTCTCCGCCAGCGCCTACCGCAACGCCGACCACGTGCTGCGCGGCCTGAATGCCAATGGCGGCGATCTGCGGCGCCTGCAGATCCAGCAGGCGGCCTGGCTGCGCAAGTTCTGCCTGATGTTCGGCGCCGACTCGGACGTGGCCCTGGATTTCGACGCCCTCTGGCAGATCGACCGACAGCTCACGGTGTCGCTGCTGATGGCGCAGTTGTCGCCGCGCTTCATGGGCACGCCGGTGGCCCACCAGCGGCGCGAGAAGATCCTCGAATGGCTGCCGGCCCGGCTCGACGAACTCGATTCACTCGACGCGCTGCCGGACCGCATCCTGCACGACGTCTACATGCACTGCAGCTATGCCGACCTGCCGGCCAAGCACGAGATCAAACGCGGACTGCACCGGCTGGTGCGGCGCAAGCTGATCGAGCTCGGCGTGACCGACCTGCCCGCGCCGCCGCGACCGGCCGAGGGCGAGAAACCGGTGCTGCTGGTGGTGCTGGACTGGTTCAGCGAACGCCACTCGATCTACCGCACCCACTCCACCTCGATCCGCGCGGCACGCCGGCACTTCCACGTGATCGGCATGGGCATGGCCCATCTGGTGGACAGCGTCGGCCGCGAGGTCTTCGACGAATTCGAGGTGATCGACTTCGAAGGGGTGTCGGTGATCGACCAGGTGCGCCAGATCCGCCGCAAGGCCGAGGCCTGCCGGGCCCAGGTGCTCTACCAGCCCGGCGTGGGCATGTTCCCCCACACCATCTTCGCGGCCAGCCTGCGCCTGGCGCCGCTGCAGTTCACCGCGCTCGGCCACAGCGCCAGCACGCTGTCGCCGCAGATCGACTACTTCGCGGTCGATGAGGATTTCATCGGCGACGCGTCCACCTTCAGCGAGCGCTTGCTGCGCCTGCCACCCGGCGTGATGCCCATGGTGCCGTCGGCCGGCTTCGACCCGGAACGCATGAAACCGGTGCTGCGGCCGCAGCCCGAGGTGGTGCGCATCGCGGTGGCCGCCTCGACCATGAAACTCAATCCGCGCTTCCTGGCCTGCTGCAGGCGCATCGCCGACAGCGTCCGCACGCCGGTGCATTTCGAGATCCTGGCCGGCCAGGCGATCGGGCTGGTCTATCTGCAGGCGCGCAACACGGTGCGCTCGCTGCTGGGCGAGCGGGCCACGCTGCACATGAGCCAGGCCTACGAACCCTATATGGAGACGATCGGGCGCTGCGACCTCTTCATCAACCCCTTCCCCTACGGCAACATGAACGGCATGGCCGACATGGCGGCACTCGGCATGGTGGGGGTCTGCATGGGGGGGCCGCAGGTGCACCAGGAGATCGATGCCGGCCTCTTCAAGCGCCTGGGCCTGCCCGACTGGAGCATCGCCCGCGACCTCGATGCCTATGTGGCGGCAGCCGTGCGCCTGGTCGATCAGCCAGAAGAACGGTTGGCGTTGCGCCGGCAACTGATCGAGCGCGGCGGCCCGCGCCTTCTGAACCAGGGCGACCCCGACCACCTGGGCTGCCGCGTGCTTGAACTGTGGCAGCAGCAGACCGGGGCGGCCGGGACCGGGGCTCAGGCCCCCAGGTAGGCGTCCTGCACCTTGGGATTGCCCAGCAGTTCCTCGCCGCTGCCGCTGAGCACGATGCGGCCGGTCTCGATCACATAGGCGCGGTCGGCGATCTTCAGCGCCTGCTTCACGTTCTGCTCGACCAGGAACAGGGTCAGGCCCTGGCGGTTGATTTCGCGCAGGGTGCGGAAGATGTCCTGCACGATGATCGGTGCCAGCCCCATCGACGGCTCGTCGAGCAGCAGGATGCGCGGCTTGGCCATCAGGGCCCGGCCGATGGCCAGCATCTGCTGCTCACCGCCCGAGAGGTTGCCCGCCAGTCCCTTGCTGCGTTCGCTCAGACGCGGGAACAGGGTGTAGATGCGCTCCAGGTCCTGCGCCACCTGGGCGCGGCTGTCCTTGCGGGTGTAGGCACCCAGCTCGAGGTTCTCATGCACCGTGAGCGTGGTCAGCGTGGCGCGGCCCTCGGCCACCTGGACCAGGCCGCTGGCCACGATGCGGTGCGGCGCCAGCGCGGCGATGTCGCGGCCCTCGAACAGCACCTGCCCGGCGGCCTTGCGAACCAGCCCCGACAGGGCCAGCAGGGTGGTCGACTTGCCGGCGCCATTGGCACCGACCAGGGTGGTGATCTGGCCTTCGTGCAATTCGAAATCCAGGCCCTTGACGGCCTCGATGTGGCCATAGGCCACCTGCAGGCCTTGCACTTTCAGCAGCGGCGCGCTCATGCCGGGGCTCCTTGGGGATGGGTCTCATCGTCTTCGCGGCCCAGATAGGCCTCGATCACCTGCGGGTCGTTGCGGATCGCCTCGGGGCCGCCCTCGGCGATGATGCGGCCGAAGTTCAGCACCGCGATGTGCTCGCACAGGCCCATCACGAAGCGCATGTCGTGCTCGATCATGAAGATGGTGTAGCCGCGCGCGCTGATGTTGCGGATCTCGTGCATCAGGTCGGTCTTCTCGACGCTGTTCATGCCGGCCACCGGCTCGTCGAGCAGCAGCAGGCGCGGCTCGGTGGCCAGGGCCCGGGCCAGCTCGAGCTTGCGCTGGTCGCCGTAGGAGAGGTTGTCGGCCACATCGGAGGCCTTGTGGTCGAGCTTGACCCAGGACAGCAGCTCGCGCGCCCGGTCGCGGGCGCGGCGCTCCTCGCTGCGGAACAGGCCGGTGCCCGCCAGCCAGCCCAGCGGCCCGTAGCTCAGATGCGCATGCATGCCGACCATCACGTTCTCGAGCAGCGACATCTCCTTGAAGATGCGGATGTTCTGGAAGGTCCGGGCGATGCCCGCGCGGGTGATCTGGTGCGGCCGACGGCCTGCCAGGTCGTCGCCCTGGAAACGGATGTGGCCGCTGGTGACCGGAAGCAGGCCGGTGATGAGGTTGAACACCGTGGTCTTGCCGGCGCCATTGGGGCCGATGAGGCCGAAGACGCCCCCCTGGGGCACCGAGAAGCTCACGTCCTGCAGCACCTTGAGCCCGCCGAAATGGCGCGACACGTTCTGCATCTCGAGCAGCGGCACGGCGCTGCGATGGTTGTCGTTTGCGTTCATGCGCCCGCCCCCTTGCCGCCGAGCCAGCGCGCGGTGCGCAGAGAATCCCAGATGCCCTTGGGCAGGAACAGCACGATCAGCACCAGGATGAAGCCGTTGAGCACCAGCCTGAAGTCGCCCACGCTGCGCAGCAACTCGGGCAGCACGGTGAGGATCACGCCGCCGGCCACCGGCCCGAGCAGGCTGTTGATGCCGCCCAGGATGGCCATGGTGAGGATCTCCACGCCACGGTCGAAGCCGTACTCGTTGGGGCCGATGAAGAAGGTCAGATGCGCATTGAGCGTGCCCGCCAGGCCGGCGATCGCCGCGCCCAGCACAAAGGCCAGCATCTTGTGGCCGCCGACGTCGATGCCCATCAGGCCGGCCGCGGTCTCGTCCTCCTTGATCGCCTCGAAGGCGCGCCCGACCTTGGAGCGGCGCAGCCGCCACAGACCGGCCATCACCAGCACCACCGCCAGCAGCACATGCCACCACTCGGTGAGTTGCGGAATCCCGTTGAGACCCAGCGCCCCGCCGGTGACCGACTCGGTGTTGAGCACCGCGATGCGCACCACCTCGCCGAAGGCCAGCGTGGCCATGGCCAGGTAGACCCCCGACAGCCGCAGGGTCGGCTTGCCGATCACAAAGGCGGTGAAGGCCGGCGCCGCCATGCCGGCCAGGATGGCGGGCGGGAAGGACCAACCGTAGTTCAGCGTCAGGACCGAGGCGGCGTAGGCGCCGATGCCCATGAAGGCGGCGTTGGCCATGGCCAGCATGCCGCACGACAGCGTCAGCCAGATCGACAGGGCCAGCAGGGCGTTGATGCCCAGCGACAGCACCAGGTTGCTGTAGATGGACCAGAAATTATTCAGTGCTTCCATGGCTCAGACCTTGCGCTCCTGCAATGTGCCGAACAAGCCCTTGGGCCGCAGCAGCAGCACCAGGAACAACAGGCCGAAGCCCACCGCATCGCGCATGGTGGAGCCGATGTAGGCCACCGACAGCACCTCGGCGAAGCCCAGGAACAGCCCGCCGAGCAGGGCCCCGCGGATGTCGCCCATGCCGCCCAGGATGATCACGGCGATGCCCTTGTGCAGCATGGGCTGGCCCATCAGCGGGAACACCGCGTTCGAATACAGCCCGATCAGCACGCCCGACATGCCCCCCAGCGCGGCGGCCGCGAACGAGGTCATGTAGAACAGGCCCTCGACATGGATGCCCAGCAGGTAGGCCGCCTTGGGCGACTCGGCGATCGCCCTGAGCGCCCGGCCCAGCTGGGTGCGCTTGAGTGCCAGCAACAGCACCGCCATCATGACGAACGACAGCACGATGATGCCCAGCTCCAGCGGGGTGAGGTGGATGCCGGCCAGGTCCATGGACTGGCTCGACACCACCCCCTCGGGGAAGCGCAGGCTGCCGGCGCCGAACAGGCCCTGCACCCCGTTGTTGAGGATGATGGCCACGCCGATGGTGGCGATCATCGGGATCAGGTGGGGCGCGTTGCGGGCCCGCAGCGGGCGCAGCACCAGGAAGTCGATCAGCAGCCCCAGACCGCCGCAGAACACCAGGGCGAACAACAGGCCGACCCACAGGGGCAGTTCGAAGCGCGCCATGATCTGCAGCGCCGCATAGGCGCCGACCATGAAGACGGCCCCATGCGAGAGGTTGATGACCCCCAGCACGCCGAAGATCAGCGTGAAGCCCAGCGCAAAGAGCGCATAGACGCAGCCCAGGGACAGGGCATTGACGAGTTGCTGTTCAAGCACGGTGGTTTCCTGCGTTGAAAAAACGAAGCCTGCGCGGGCGCAGGCTCGGGGGAAGGACTTCGTCGCGGCTTACTTCTCGATCACGAAGCGGTCGCCCTTGGTCACGCTCACGATCGGGGTCTGCTGGGCGTCGTAGCCGGCCGGCCGGCCGGCCTTGTCGGCGGCCCGGCGGAACTCGAAGGCCCCCGTGGCGCCGGTCCACTTGACGGTCGGCAGGGCCTTCTGCACGGCCTCGCGGTCGACCGCCAGGTCGCCGCTGAGCTTGACCCCCTTGAAGGCCTGGGCGGCGATGTACATCGCATCGTAGGCCTGGGCCGCGAACTGGTCGGGCGCCACCTTGAACTTGTCGCTGTAGGACTTGATGAACTTGCTGTTCTCGGCCGTAACATTGCTGGCCGACCACGGACTGCCCACGTAGAGGCCGTCGGACTGGCCCTTGGCGAGCTCGAACACCTTGACCGAGTTCATGCCGTTGCCGCCGATCACCGGCACATTGAGGCCCAACTGGCGGGCCTGGACCATGATGGGCGCACCTTCGGCCAGCAGGGCCGACAGCACCAGGGCATCGGGGTTGCTGGCCTTGATCTTGGTGAGCTGGGCCTTGAAGTCGACATCGCCCTTGGCGAAGGTCTCGGTGGTGGTGACCGGGATCTTCAGGTCTTCGAGCGCCTTCTTGAAGTTGTCGTAGCCGCTCTTGGTGAACACGTCGTCGTTGCCGTAGAGCACGGCCACCTTCTTCACGCCGGCCTTCTTGACCGCCATTTTGATGGTCTCGGGCAGCACGTCGGCCTCGGTCACCGAGTTGCGGAACACATGGTCGCCGATCGAGGTGATGCCGTCGGCGGTGTTGGAGGTGCCGAACACCACCGTCTTGGAGGCCTGGGCCACCGGGTCGGCCGCCTGGGCCGAATTCGACAGCGTCGGACCGAAGACCATCAGCACCTTGTCCTGGAAGATGAGCTTCTTGAAGGCGTTGATGGCTTCTTCCTTCTTGCCCTGCTCATCCTCGACCACCAGCACGATCTTCTCGCCATTCACGCCGCCCGCCGCATTGATCTCGTCGGCCGCCAGCTGGAAGCCGTTGCGGATCGCCACGCCATACTGCGCAGCGCCCCCCGACAGGGCTTCGGCCACGCCGATCTTCAGATCGGCCGCCTGGGCCGACAAGGCCGTCAGGCAGGCGGCGGCCAGCAGCGAAAACGGAATGCGCGGGAAGTTCATGGGAATCCTTGTCTCATTCGGAAAAAGACCAAAGATCATATAAGACCGCCGCGTGAATTGCTGACCGCCTGGTGAAACTCAGGTGTGTCCATCAGGCATTCGCGCCACGATCCAGCAGAATCTGCCGCAAAGACGTCAAAACTGCTGCATTTACATCAGATTTGCAATGGCCTGCCGACTCGCGCCGGTCCGGCCTCCGCCATGGCCCGGGTGGCCGAACCGGCTGAACTCCATCGAATCGGCGGCCGGCAAGGTCCTTCGGGCTGCGGCAGAATCAGCCCTTCCGCCCGATTTCGTATCAATTTGTGTACCGACTGAGGCACCGGCCGAACGGCCGCGGGCCGGCCGCCACGACGCTCTTTTGACCTATGTGGATCGTTCAAATCGCCCTGCGCCGCCCCTACACCTTCATCGTGATGGCCCTGCTGATCGTGCTGGCCACCCCGCTGGTGCTGGTGCGCATGGCCACCGACATCTTCCCGGACATCAACATCCCGGTGATCAGCATCATCTGGAACTACACCGGCCTGTCGGCGCAGGAGATGGGCGACCGGATCACCAGCGTGAACGAGCGCACCCTGACCACCACCGTCAATGACATCGAGCACATCGAGTCGCAGTCGCTGGCCGGGGTGGCGGTGGTCAAGGTGTTCTTCCAGCCCAATGCCAGCATCCCGACCGCGATCGCCCAGGTCACCTCGGTGGAGCAGGCCATCCTGCGCCAGTTGCCGCCGGGCATCACGCCACCGCTGGTGATCAAGTACTCGGCGTCGAGCATCCCGGTGATCCAGCTTGGCCTGTCCAGCCCCTCGATGTCCGAACAGAAGCTGTTCGACACCGCCGTCAACTTCCTGCGCCCGCGTCTGATCACCGTGCCCGGCGCCGCCGTGCCCTGGCCCTATGGCGGCAAGAACCGCCTGATCTCGGTCGACCTGGACAGCGCGGCCCTGCAGGCCAAGGGGCTGTCCCCGGCCGATGTGGTGAACGCGATCAATGCCCAGAACCTGATCCTGCCGGGGGGTACGGCCAAGATCGAGGACACCGAATACACGGTCAACCTCAATGGCTCGCCCTCGACGCTGGAGGGCCTGTCGCGGCTGCCGGTGCGCAGCGTCAACGGCAGCACCCTGCTGCTCGGCGACGTGGCCCAGGTGCGCGACGGCTTCTCGCCTCAGACCAACATCGCCCGCCAGGACGGCCAGCGCGGCGTGCTGCTGTCGGTGCTCAAGAACGGCAACGCCTCGACGCTGCAGATCGTCAACCGGCTGCGCGAGCTGCTGCCCGCCGTGGCCCAGACCCTGCCGGCCGACCTCAAGATCACCCCGCTGTTCGACCAGTCGCTGTTCGTCAAGGCCGCCATCAGCGGCGTGGTGCACGAGGCGCTGATCGCCGCCCTGCTGACCGCCGCGATGATCCTGCTGTTCCTGGGCAACTGGCGCAGCACCTGCATCATCGCGGTGTCGATCCCGCTGTCGGTGTTGTCCTCGATCCTGATGCTCTATGCCCTGGGCGAGACGATCAACCTGATGACCCTCGGCGGCCTGGCGCTGGCGGTGGGCATCCTGGTCGACGACGCCACGGTGACCATCGAGAACATCGAGCGCCATCTGCACCTGGGCACGCCGCTGGACCAGGCCATCCTCGCCGGCGCCGGCGAGATCGCCATCCCGGCCTTCGTCTCGACGCTGTGCATCTGCATCGTCTTCGTGCCCATGTTCTTCCTCACCGGGGTGGCCCGCTTCCTGTTCGTGCCGCTGGCCGAGGCGGTGGTGTTCGCCATGCTGGCCTCGTACCTGCTGTCGCGCACCCTGGTGCCGACCCTGGTGATGCTGCTGATGCGCCACGCCCCTGGCGACGAAGGCGGCCGCCCCCATGTCTTGCGGCGCCTGTACCTGCGCTTTGACGCCGGCTTCGAGCACCTGCGCGGCGGCTATGTGTTGATCCTCAGTGCCCTGCTGCCGCGCCGCCGTGGCTTCATTGCGGGCTTCCTGCTGTTCTGCCTGGCCTCCTGCGGGCTGTTCACGGTGCTCGGGCGCGACTTCTTCCCGTCCGTCGATGCGGGGCTGATCCGCCTGCACTTCCGCGCGCCCACCGGCACCCGCATCGAAGAGACGGCGCGCCTGGCCGATGCCATCGAGGCCGCCATCCGCGAGACCGTGCCGGCGCAGGAACTCGAGACCGTGCTCGACAACCTGGGCCTGCCCTACAGCGGCATCAATCTGTCGTACAGCAATGCCGGCACCATCGGCACCTTCGACGGAGAGATCCAGATCGCGCTCAAGCCCGGGCATGCCGCCACCGAGCACTATGTGCAGGCCCTGCGCGCAGATCTGCCGGCGCGCTTCCCCGGCGTGGAGATCTTCTTCCAGCCGGCCGACATCATCACGCAGATCCTCAACTTCGGTCAGCCGGCCGCCATCGACGTGCAGTTCAGCGGCAAGGCCATCGCCGACAACTACCGCCTGGCCAGCCGCCTGCAGGGCCTGCTGAAGAAGATCGATGGCGCCGTCGACGTGCACATCCAGCAGCGCATCGACCAGCCGGTCAAGCACGTCGAGGTCGATCGCGAGCAACTGCAGCAACTGGGACTCAACCCCGGCCAGGTGGCGCAGAACCTGCTGATCTCGCTGTCCGGCAGTTCGCAGACCGCGCCGGCCTTCTGGCTCAACCCCGACAACGGCGTGGTCTACAACCTGGCGGTGCAGACGCCCCAGTACAGGATCGATTCGCTCGACAGCCTGCTGCAGATCCCGGTGGGCCAGCCGGGCAGCCTCCAGCCCCCGCAGCTGCTGGCCAACCTGGCCAGCGTCAGCCCCCGGCGCGAGCAGGCGGTGGTGTCCCACTACGACATCCAGTCGGTGGTCGATGTCTATGTGAGCGTCTCCGGTCGCGACCTCGGCGGCGTGGCCGCCGAAGTGCAACAGGCCATCGATTCGATCCAGCCCGAATTGCCGCGCGGCACCACGGTGCGCATGCGCGGCCAGGTCGAGACCATGCAGAGCTCCTTCATCGGCCTGGGCCTGGGCCTGGCGATGGCCATCGTGCTGGTCTACCTGCTCATCGTGGTGAACTTCCAGTCCTGGGTCGACCCCTTCATCATCATCACCGCGCTGCCGGCCGCCCTGGCGGGCATCGCCTGGATGCTGTTCCTCACACGCACCCCCCTGAGCGTGCCCGCCCTGACCGGCGCCATCATGACCATGGGGGTGGCCACCGCCAACAGCATCCTGATGGTGTCCTTCGCCCGGGAGCGCCTGCTCGACGGTGCGGCACCACTGTCGGCCGCCCTGGAGGCCGGCACCACGCGGCTGCGCCCGGTGATGATGACCGCACTGGCCATGATCATCGGCATGCTGCCCATGGCCCTGGGCCTGGGCGATGGCGGTGAGCAGAATGCGCCGCTGGGCCGGGCCACCATCGGCGGCCTGATGCTGGCCACGGTGTCCACCCTGTTCTTCGTGCCGGTCGTGTTCGCCGGTGTGCACCGGTGGCTGCAGCAGCGCGCGCTGCGCCGCCCCTCTGCGCACCCTCCGGCGGCCCCCGCCCTGCCCCCAGCCTGAGCCCTCCTGCCATGTCCCACGAGCAACGACACGCCTCCATCGGCATCCACGGCCTGCACCAGCACGAGGCCGCCCACCAGGTCATGCGCCTGCGCCTGATGGGCCGCGCCCGACGGCTGGCCCTGGCCCTCGGACTGGCCCTGGCGGCTTCCAGCGCAGCGGTGCTGGCCCTGCGCCTGGCCCAGGCGGCCGACCTGAAGACCGTCACCGCCCGGCAAGCCGAGCTGCATGTGCAGACCGTGCTGCCGCAGAACGCGCCCGGCCAGGGCCTGCTGCAACTGCCGGGCAGCCTGCAAGGCTTTGCGGAGACGCCCATCTATGCACGCAGCAACGGCTATGTCACCCGCTGGACCAAGGACATCGGCGACCGGGTCCAGGCCGGCGATCTGCTGGTCGAGCTGTCCACCGCCGAGGTGGCGCAACAGCTGGCCCAGGCCCGGGCCACCCGCGAACAGGCCCAGGCCGCCCTGCAACTGGCCCGCAGTTCGCTGGCCCGCTGGCAGGGCCTGCGCCAGCGCGATGCGGTCTCGCAGCAGGAGGTCGACGAACGCAGCAACACCCTCCAGCAGGCCGAGGGCAGCCTGGGCGCCGCGCAGGCCGACGTCCAGCGGCTCGAGCAACTGCTGGCCTACAGCCGCATCACGGCGCCCTTTGCCGGCGTGGTGACCCGCCGCACCGTCGACGTCGGCAACCTGGTCGATGCCGGCAACGGCGGCCCGCCCAAGGCGCTCTACACCCTGAGCCAGACCGACCCGCTGCGGGTCTACCTGGCGGTTCCCCAGGCCTACGCACCGCGCATCAAGGTCGGCCAGACCGCCCAGTTGCGACTGGACGAGCGGCCCGGCGAGGTCTTCAGCGGCCGGGTCGTGCGCAGCGCCGGCGCACTCGATCCGCTGACCCGCACATTGCAGGTCGAGGTCGACCTGCCCAACCGCGACGGCCGACTGCTGCCGGGCAGCTATGCCACGGTCGGGCTGCAGACCGGCCCCGGGGCGGGGTCTCTGTTGACCGTGCCGGGCAACGCCCTGCTGTTCCGCCCCCAGGGGACCCTGGTGGCGGTGGTCGGCCCCGACAGCCGGGTGCGCCTGAAGCCGGTGCAGATCGGCCGCGACCTCGGCGCCCAGGTCGAGATCCGCGACGGCCTCGGCGCGACCGACACGGTGATCATCAACCCGCCGGACTCGCTCAATGAAGGCGATGCGGTCCAGGCCAGCCCGGTCGCCGAGAAGGCCACGAAGCCAGGAGCCGGTTCATGAAGCGCCTCGGCACGCGCCGGGCCTGGATCCCGCCGGTGCTGGCGTCCCTGCTCGCATTGACCGCTTGCGGCACGGTGGGCCCCGACTACCAGCGCCCGTCGGTCGAGACGCCCGCGCAATGGAAGACCGAGCCAGGCTGGCAGCCGGCGCACCCCCGCGATGCCGAGCTGAAGGGCCGCTGGTGGCGGATATTCGACGACGCCCGACTCGACCGCCTCGAAGAAGCCGCCCTGACGCACAGCCCCACCCTGGCCCAGGCCCAGGCCCGGCTGGACCAGGCGCGGGCCCAGACCGCCATCGCCCAGAGCGCCCTGGTGCCCCACGTGGCCCTGCAGGGCGGCAGCTCGCGCTTCCAGACCTCGCAGGACCGCCCGCTGGCCAGCTACAGCACCCCCAACTCGTCGGTGCAGCAGAACGACTACAACGCCGCGCTCAGCGTGAGCTACGAGATCGATCTGTCGGGGCGCATCCGGCGTCAGCTGGAGAACGCCCGTGCCGGCGAGGCGCAATCGGGTGCCGATTTCGAGAACACCCGACTGCTGTTGTGCGCGCAACTGGCGCTGAGCTATTTCTCGCTGCGCGAACTCGATGCCGAACTCGCCCTGCTCGACGAGACCCGCCAGGCGCAGGCGCAGGCGCTGGACGTGGTGCAGGCGCGCCATGAACTGGGCCAGGCCTCGGCGCTCGACGCCCACCAGCAGGAGTCGCTGCTGGCAGCCATCGACGCACAGACCGCCACCCTGCGCGACCAGCGTGGGCGTTTCGAGCACGCCCTGGCCACCCTCACCGGCGTGGCCGCACCCGATTTCGCGCTCGGCACCACGACAGGGCCGCTGCCCAGCCCGCCGGCGGTGGCGGCAGGCCATCCGGCCGATCTGCTCGAGCGCCGGCCCGACATTGCCGGCGCCGAACGGGCCATGGCGGCCGCCAACGCCCAGATCGGCATCGCGCGCAGCGCCTACTACCCGACGCTGAACCTCGGGCTGCTCTATGGCAACGACAGCAACAGCCTGCCGAACCTTTTTGTGGGCCCCAGCACCCTGTGGTCGCTGGGCCTGAGCGCCACCCAGACCCTGTTCGACGCGGGACGCAACGAAGCAGGCGTCCGCATGGCCCAGGCCGGATACCGGCAGGCCGAGGCCAACTACCGCCAGACCGTGCTGACCGCCTTCCAGGAGGTGCAGGACGGGCTCAGCACCGGAGACGCCCTGCGGCAGGCCGCAGGTGCCCTGCAGGCCGGCGTCCAGAGTGCCGACCAGGCCGAGGCCCTGACCAGGCTGCGCTACCAGGCCGGCGCCGGCAACCGCCTGGAACTGGCACAGTCCCAGTTGAACCGGCTGGCCTACCAGCGCCAGGTGCTGCAGAACCAGGGCCAGCAACTGCTGAACGCGGTGCAACTGGTCAAGGCCCTGGGCGGCGGCTGGCACACCGCCCCCACGTCCACCCAAAAGGAGATGACACCATGACTTCGACCCCGGCCCGACTGATCCGGATCCTGTCCACCCTGGGCCTGGCGCTCGGGCTGTCCATGGGCCAGGCCCAGGCCGACGAGCCCCTGAACATCGTCAGCTCGGGCGGCTTCGCCCCCGCCTACAAGGCCCTGGCGCCCCTCTATGAACAGCAGCACGGCGCCCGCCTGCAGGCCGCCTGGGGGCCGTCCATGGGGCAGACCGTCAACGCCATTCCGGCCCGGCTGGCCCGCCACGAGGCCATCGACGTGGTGATCATGGTCGGCGATTCGCTGGACCAGCTGATGCAAAGCGGCCAACTCGTGGCCGGCAGCAAGGTGGTGCTGGCCCACTCCTACATCGCCTGCGCCGTGGCGCATGGGGCGCCGCACCCCGACATCGGCACGGTGGACGCCTTCCGTGAGGCCCTGCTGAAGGCCCGCAGCGTGGCCTACTCGGACAGCGCCAGCGGTGAATACATCAAGACCCGCTTGCTCGACCGGCTCGGCATCCGCGAGCAGATGCAGGGCAAGGCACGCCAGATTCCGGCCACGCCGGTCGGCGAGATGGTCCGCCAGGGCGAGGCCGACTTCGGCTGCCAGCAGAAAAGCGAATTGATGGCCGTGCCGGGCATCGACATCCTGGGCCTGATCCCGCAGGAGATCCAGCTCGACACCGAATTCTCGGCCGCCGTCGTGGCCGGCAGCCCCCGCCAGGCACAGGCCCGGCAGTTGCTGCAGTTCCTCAGCGCGCCGGACCAGGCCGAGGCCATCCGGCAGACCGGATTGGAGCCGGTCTCAAAGGCGCCCTGATCAGGGCCGCGCCTGCAGGGCCCGCCAGCCGGTCCAGAGGTAGTCGGCCAGCACCAGCCCCAGGCACAGGGTGCCCAGGTGGTTGAAATGGGCCACCAGGCCAGGCGCCGACCAGCCGTGGACCTCCATCAGCTGGTTCAGATCCCCACCGCTGTCGCCCTGGCCATTCAGAAATGAGCCCAGCGGCAGGTCGGCGCGGCCGGCGGCGATGCGGTGCCACAGCCACCAGGCCGAGCCCAGCACGTAAGTGCCGGCACCCAGGGCGAGATAGCGGAAGAAGTCCCAGCGCGGAATCGGCAGCCGATGGAAATGCGCCAGGATCAGGCCGGTGCTGAGCAGGTACTCGCCGTTGAGGCCGCCGAGGGTGAAGAGCATCTTGGCCTGCGCCGGGCTGTCGAGCCAGGTCATCTTGAACTGCAGCACGATCAATACCAGGGCCAGCCCGCTCAGGATCGGCGATTGCCTCCGACGGCCCAGCACGAACAGGCCCACGAACCCTGCCAGCAGCACGACATAGACCGGCAGCAGGCGCTCGAACGAGAAGTAGAAGGTCATGCCCGCCATGGGGATGAAGGCCCCGACCGGGATCACCAGCCGCCCGCTGAGCCAGCCGGCCAGCGCGTGCCCCATCTCATGGGTCGGGATGGCGCAGAAGTACCAGAGCAACATATCGGGCACCACCAGCAGCTTGGCCAGCGCCGTCGCGGTGACGGCCATGGGCAGGGCCAGCCAGGCAGCCCTGGCATTGTCGAAGTCGAAGGAAGGCGAGGTGTCGGTGTCTGTGACTGTGTCCATGGCGCTGAGGACGGGAGGTGGGTCGATTGGAGCACCAGCAGAGACGGTCGCCAAGTCCTTGCGGGCCAGAGCGGCCCCGAACACGCGCTCAGGGCATCACCGAGGTGCCGACCTCGCCGATCACCACCGCGTTGCGGCCAGCGCGCTTGGCCGCATAGAGGGCCTGGTCCGCCAGCTCCAGGGTGTCCTCCACCGAACGCCCGGGGCGGTGCATGACCGCACCGATCGACACCGTGATGCGCAACGTCACGCCCGGACCTTCGATCTTCATGGCTTCGACGGCCGACCGGATGCGCTCCAGCAACTCGGCGGCGGCCGCGCCGTCGATATCGGTGATCAGCAGGATGAATTCGTCGCCGCCCCAGCGCGACAGCACATCGCCCTGCCTCAGCGCACCGCCGACGACTTGGGCACAGGCCTGCAGCACCTGATCGCCCATGGCATGGCCATGGAGGTCATTGACGGTCTTGAAGCTGTCGATGTCCAGGGCGGCGATGATCATCGTCTCGGGACGGCGCTCGCCGCGCCGCGCCTCCAGCCACAGCACCTCCTGCATGTGGCGGCGGTTGAGCAGCCCCGTCAGGGCGTCCCGGATGGCCAGCTCCCGGATCTCCTCCAGGGCCGCCTTCAGGCGCTGGTTCTGCTGCCTCAGCCGCATCCGGATGATCTGGATGCGCAGGCTGATCGCCGTGGTGCCGACCAGGACGATGCCCACCATGAAGCCATAGGCGAGATCCAGCCTCTCGCCCCGGGCGTTCGCCATCCCGCCCGGATACCACGCGGCCAGGGCGAAGGCTGCGAGCGCATACAGTCCCATGGCCACGGATTGCCGGATGTTCAACGAGAAGGTGCCGAAGAACAGGATCAACGCCAGCACCGCCGGCACGATGCCTCGCGCCTCGCCCGCCAGCACATAGGCCACGGCGCCGCTGGCGATGGTCAGCAGCATCTGCGGAATGGTCAACGAAGGGTCGGCCAGTTCCTGCGTGCAGCCGAAGCGGATCGACAAGGTCATGGCCAGCAGCCCGCCATCGGACACCAGCGCCCAGATGTTGACCGCCGACACCGAGGCGCCGCCCGCACGCGCCACCATCCACATCACCAACGAGCTGGCCACCATCAGCGACAGCGCCAGCAGGGCCATGGAGGTGCGGATGCGGATGTGCGGCTGCCGCGACAGCAGCAGGTCCAGACACGCCTCCCACGCGGCTCGCCAGGGAAGTCTCATGGCGCCTCGGCGAGCGGAAAACCGCCTTCGGCGATGCGACGGTCCAACTGCTCGATGGGCAAGGGTCGACCGAACAGATAGCCCTGGTAGCTGCGGCAGCCCAGGCTGGTCAGGCAGTCGTACTGGGCCTCCGTCTCGACGCCCTCGGCGATCACTTCGAGCCCCAGGGTGTCCGCCAGCGAGACGATCATGCGGGCGATCGCCACATCATCCGGATCGGAGAGCAGGTCGCGCACAAAGCTCTGGTCGATCTTCAACTGGTCCAGCGGCAGCCGCTTCAGATAGGCCAAGGAGGAATAGCCCGTCCCGAAATCGTCGAGCGAGAACCGGATGCCATGCCGGCGCAGAAGGGTCATCCTTTCGATCACGGACTCGATGTTGTCGATCAGCAGGCCCTCGGTGAGCTCGAGTT
Source organism: Curvibacter sp. (assembly GCA_019233055.1). Classification (GTDB taxonomy): domain Bacteria; phylum Pseudomonadota; class Gammaproteobacteria; order Burkholderiales; family Burkholderiaceae_C; genus Curvibacter. The sequence goes on along the minus strand of JAFAMV010000185.1, from coordinate 5,423 downwards.
TGAGCCGCGCCGGATGGACCTCGAAGCGCTCGACCACCGACAGCACACGCTGCACGAAATCCCCTTGGTGGAATTGCCGGGCGCTGACGTTGACGGCAATGCTCAGGTCGCGCGTGGCTGGCCGCCCGGCCCAGGTGCGCAATTGCTGGCAGGCCGCCTCCAACACCCACTCGCCGAGTTCGATGATGAGGCCGGTCTCTTCGGCCAGAGGGATGAATTCATTGGGCGGGACCATGCCCTTCAGGGGATGGCGCCAGCGGATCAGCGCCTCGACGCCCACCAGGCGCCCGACACCCTGGACCTGGGGCTGGTAATGCAGGACGAACTGGCGCTGCAGCGTGGCGATGCGCAGGTCCTCCTCGAGGGCGGCACGGGCGCTCATCACCGCCTGCATCTGCGGATCGTAGAAACGCAGCGTGTTGCGCCCGGCCGCCTTGGCCTGGTACATGGCCACTTCGGCACGCTTCAGGGGCTCCTCCAACTGATCCAGCGATTCGCGGCCGAACAGGGTGATGCCCACACTGGGCGTGCTGCGCAGTTCGTGGTGACGCAGGACGTAGGGCTGCCCCAGGGCCTTGATGACGCGGCTGGCCACCACCTCGGCCTCGGTGGCCGCATCCAGCTCGGAGGTCCCCAGGTCTTCGAGCACCATCACGAACTCGTCCCCCCCCAGCCGGGCCACCAGATCGCCGGGCCGCGCGCACTCCTGCAGACGCTGGGCCACCTGCATCAACAGCTCGTCGCCCACCGCATGCCCCAGGGTGTCATTGACCATCTTGAATTGATCCAGGTCGATCAGCAGCAGCGCCCCGACATGCGACGGCCGCAGCCCCGCCTCGTGCAATTGCTTGAGCCGCCCCATGAGCAGTTGCCGGTTGGGCAGCCGGGTCAGCGGATCGTACATGGCCAGGCTGCGCGCCTCTTCTTCGGCCGCCTTGCGGGCGCTGATGTCGCGCGAGATACCCAGGATCCCCACCACCCGCCCAGTGGCATCGAAGATCGGCGCCTTGATGGTTTCGTGGCAGACCGGCACCTCGCCGGCCTGCCGACTGATCAGGTCCTCGTAGACCACCGCGTGCCCGGTGGAGACCACATCCTGGTCCTGCTGCACCGCCTGGGTCGCCCAGGCCTGGGGCAACAGATCGGTCGCCACGCGCCCCCGGAGCTCGGCCTCGGTGAAGCCGATGAAGCGTTCGAAAGCCGGGTTGCAGACCTGGTAGCGGCCCTGCCGATCCTTCATCCACAACAGGTCCGGGACGGCCCGGACGAGGGACTGCAGGCGCGCCGAGCCTTCCTCCAGGCGCGCGTGCGATGCGCGCAAATCCTCGGTGCGGCGCGCAACCCGCTCCTCCAGCTGGCGTTCGGATTGCCGCAGCTGCTGGACCAGCAAAGCCGACTCCTGTTGCGCCGCCTGCGCCGACCGGGTCAGGGCCTTGAAGCGGCGGTAGGCATTGGCGCCGAAGACGGCACTCCCCAATGCCAGTGCGCCGACGGCGATGGCCAGACTCAGGACCCATGTGCCTTCGGGCGCCACCGGCACCTCGTTCTGCGCCTGCCCCAGAAACACCGCACCGTGCATGGCCGTGTAATGCATGCCGGCAATCGCCAACCCCATCACGGTGCCGCTCAGCGCCACCCGGCTGCGCGAGCCCAGGCGCTGGAGCCAGGGCTTGTTCTGGATCTGCAGCGACAACACGGCCAGGACCATGGCCACCAGCAACGACAACACGAACCAGCCAGGTTGATAGCGCTGTTGCAGGTCCATGGACATGGCCAGCATGCCGAGATAGTGCATCGAACCGATGCCGACACCGACCAGGACACCGCTTTCGACCAATTCGCGAGGCCTCACCGACGGCCTGGCCAGCAACCTCAGAGCCACCCACGCCGCAAAGAATCCCGGCAGCAGGGACAACAGGGTCATCGGCAGGAGATAGGCCACCGATGCGCAGATCCGCAACGCCATCATGCCGATGAAATGCATGGACCAGACCCCGATGCCCAGGGCCAGGGCACCGCTGACCAGGGCCACCTGCCGCTCAGCACCATCGACTGCGGCCCTGGCCACGCCCGCCGTGTGCAAGGCCAGCGCACCCGACACACAGGCCATGAGCACCGACAGGGCCACCAGCCAAGGGTCGTACAGCCACAATACCGGCAGGCCCTGCCCCGGTCCCAGGTAGAAGAGTTGAGTCAGGTCCATAGCCCGTGGGTCCGGAAAAAGCAGATGCCGTCGCAGGATGGAAGGCGCTGCAAGCCCATGCAATCCCGTGCGATCCTATCAAATGCATCAAATGTGATCATATTGACGTTGAAATTATCATTTAAACGCCCACAAGTCAACCGATGAATCTGCATTTCTGCTAAGGCAGCAGGGCCATGCGCGCCTGGCCAGCCGATCGGCCCAACGCCCGGCCAGTGTGCCCCCAGAGCCGCTGGCGGGAGGCCCCCTCGCCATAGAGAAGCTGCGCAATAGTTCACTGCCGCTTTTCTTTTTCACACAAATCCCGGGGAAGGCACCGTAGACTCCTGCTGGCCTGCGCCCACCGATGTCCTTCCGGGCCAGGTCTCCTTACCCTTTGACCCGCACTTTTCCTATGAAAGGCTTTCGCCATGGGCTTACTCGATCAGGTATTGGGCGCCGTCAGCCAGGCGACGGCACCGTCCGCCGGCAACGGTGCAGGTGGAGATCTCGCCAGCACGGTGCTGCATTGGCTCAATGACCCGCAAACCGGCGGCCTGGAGGGATTGGTCCGCACCTTCCATCAGGGCGGCCTCGCCGACGTGGTGAATTCCTGGGTGTCCAATGGACAGAACCTGCCGGTGTCGGCCGATCAGCTCCAGTCGATCCTGGGCAGCGATACCGTGCAACGGCTGGCATCCCAGATGGGCCTGAACACCACCGAGTTGACGCCGATGCTGGCCCAGGCCCTGCCGCAGATCGTCAATGCCCTGACGCCGAATGGACAGCTGCCCCAGGGCGGCGGCAACCTCGTGGCCGAAGGCCTGAGCCTGGTGCGCAGCGTGCTGGGCTGAGACCGCGCGCAGGCCCCAGCCGTCGCCGGTTCAATCCCCGGGCAGGAACAGGGTCTGCAGGTCGCTGAGGAAATCGAAGCCGCGTGCCGTCGGCCGCACACGGGCGAAATCCCGTTCGATGAGACCCTGCTGCTCGGCCCGCTCGAGGCCGACGGCGATGGCGCTGAGGGGCAGGCCGGTGCGGTCCGGGAAGTCCTGCAGGGCAAAACCGTCGCGCAGGCGCAGTGCATTGAGCATGTACTCGAAGGGCAGCTCGCTGCGCGGCACTTCATGCTCCTGCGCCAGGGCCTCGCCTGCCAAGGCCCGATCCATGTAGAGACGGGGGTCGCGGACCTTCACCTGCCTCATCACCCGGTGGGCGAAGCTGAGCTTGCCATGCGCGCCGGCACCGATGCCCAGGTAGTCGCCGAACTGCCAGTAGTTGCTGTTGTGGAAGCAACCGTGTCCGGGCCGGGCGTAGGCAGAGACCTCATAGCGGTCCAGGCCGGCCGCGCCGGTCCGCTCGGTGATGAGGTCGAGCATCGCATAGGCGCAGTCTTCCTCGGGCAGGGCGGGCGGGAACTTGGCGAAGTAGGTGTTGGCTTCGATGGTCAGGTGATAGACCGACAGATGGGGCGGCTGGAGCGCCAGGGCGGTGTCCAGATCCTGCGCCAGCTCTGCCAGGTCCTGGCCGGGGAGCGCATACATGAGATCGAGATTGAAGGTGTCGAAGGCCCGCGCGGCCTCCTCGACCGCCGCCAGGGCCTGGTCGCGGTCATGCACCCGGCCCAGGGCCTTGAGATGCCGGTTGTTGAAACTCTGCACGCCGATCGACAGGCGCGTCACCCCGGCCTGGCGGAAGGCCCGGAAACGGTCCTTCTCGAAGGTTCCGGGATTGGCCTCCAGGGTGATCTCGCAATCAGGTTCGAGCCGCAGCCTCGCCCGCAAGCCACCGATCAGATGGTCGATCGATTCGGGCGAGAACAGGCTGGGCGTGCCGCCGCCGATGAAGATGCTGTGCACCGGCCGCCCCCAGATCAGGGGCAGGGCCGCCTCCAGATCGGCCATCAAGGCGGCCAGGTAGCGCTGCTCGGGGGGCTGTCCCGGCTGACCGTCGTCGCCACGGAACTCGTGCGAATTGAAATCGCAGTAAGGGCACTTCCGGAGGCACCAGGGCAGGTGCACATAGAGCGACAGCGGCGGCAGCGCACTGAGCTGCAGGGTGCCCGGCCGCATGTAATGCTGCAGGTCGGCCATCTCAGGTCTCCGAGAACCAGCGCTCACGCATCAACTCGAGCATCTGGCGCGCCGCCCGCCCACGGTGGCTGTGGGCGTTCTTGACCTCGCTGGGCAATTGCGCGAAGGTCTTGCCGAACGCCGGAATGAACATCACCGGATCGAAGCCGAATCCCTGGTCACCGGCCGGTTCGCGGGTGATCTGCCCGACGGCGCGGCCCACGGCGATCAAGGGTTCGGGGTCTTCGGGCGAGCGCACCGCCACCAGGGTACTGACCAGGGCGGCGCGGCGCTGGTCGATGTCGCGCATCTGTTCCAGCAGGGCCCGCACATTGTTGTCGTCGCCCTTGGCATAGCCGAAACGGGTGGCGTAGTAGGCGGTGTCCACGCCCGGCAATCCCCCGAAGGCGTCGACACACAGGCCGGCATCGTCCGCCAACGCCGGCAGGCCGCTGAGCGCGGCGGCATGGCGGGCCTTGCTCAAGGCGTTCTCGACGAAGGTACGGTGGGGTTCGGGGGCCTCCGGAATGCCCAGGTCGCCCTGGCGCAGCAGCTCCACGCCCAGGGGGGCGAACAGGGCCTGCAGTTCGGCCAGCTTGCCTGCATTGTTCGATGCCAGTACCAGTTTCATGGGCCTCAATCGCCTTGTTCTCGGGTCGTCGTCAATCGGCCAGGGCCTGCTTCTGCAGCCCGACCAGGGTGGCAATGCCTTGTTCGGCCAGGGCCAGCAACTGATCCATTTCGCGGCGTGTGAAGGCCACGCCTTCGGCGGTGCCCTGGACTTCGACGAAATGGCCGGCGCCGGTCATGACCACATTCATGTCGGTGTCGCAGGCCGAATCCTCGATGTACTCGAGGTCCAGCAGCGGGGTGCCCTGGACCAGGCCCACCGAGATGGCCGCCACATGGTCGATGATGGGCGATGCACTGAGCTTGCCCTGGGCCATGAGGCGGCTGACCGCATCCTGCGCCGCCACAAACGCGCCCGTGATGGCTGCGGTCCGGGTGCCGCCGTCGGCCTGGATCACGTCGCAGTCGAGCTGCAGCGTGCGCTCACCCAGTTTCTTCAGGTCGAAGATGGCCCGCATGGAACGGCCGATCAGGCGCTGGATCTCCTGGGTGCGGCCGCTTTGCTTGCCGCGGGCCGCCTCGCGGTCGCTGCGGGTGTGGGT
>JAFAMV010000135.1 GCA_019233055.1 Curvibacter sp. | reverse complement strand
CAGCTCCACAACTCCGGCGGCCTGGCCATGCACATCTCGGGCGAGTTCCCGGAACTTGCCCTGGAATTCTGGGCGATCCGTCGCTGAGGAACCGCCATGACCGCTCAAGCCCTGGACAAGCTCATGGCCGCCGGCCCGGCCCGGCAGGCCGCCGCCCGCTCGGCTGACTCCGACCTGCCCGATGTGGTCGGCGGCGCCAGCCCGCTGGTGCAGGCCGCCAACGGCCTGATCAACCTGATCCCGCAGATCCGTGCGATGGCCACGGTGCCCGACCCCGGGAGTTTCCAGCAGTACCTGTTCGAGATGATCCGCGAGTTCGAACGCCTGGCACGGGCCAGGGGGGTACCCGGCGAGAACATCATGGGCGCCAGGTACTGTCTGTGCACCGTGCTGGACGAGGCGGCGGCCCAGACCCCCTGGGGCGGCTCCGGCGTCTGGCCGGCCTACAGCCTGCTGGTGTCGCTGCACAACGAGACCTGGGGCGGCGAGAAATTCTTCCAGCTTCTCAACAAGCTGGTGCAGACGCCGCAGCAGCACATCGACCTGATCGAGCTGATGTACTTCTGCCTGCTCCTGGGGTTCGAAGGCCGCTACCGGGTCATCGACAACGGCTACAGCCAGCTCGAGACCCTGAAGGCCCATCTGCTCCAGGTCATCGAGAACACCCGAGGCGATCGCAGTGCGGCCCTGTCGGTGCGTTGGCAGGGCCTGGAGCGCAAGGCGACGCCGCCCTGGGCGGCGATTCCGCTGTGGGTGGGCGCCCTGGCGGCGGTGCTGGTCGGCTTTCTGATCTACCTGTGGTTCAGCTTCCGTCTGGCCGCGCCGGCCGACGAACTGCTGGCCGCGATCAGCAACACCCGGGTGAGCAAATCCCGGCCCGCGCCGATCGAGGCGGCGCATCCTCGCCTGCGCCAGTTTCTCGAAGCCGAGATCCGGGAGGGCCTGGTGGACGTCAGCGACACGCTCGACCGCAGCACCATCGTGCTGCACGGCGACGGCCTGTTCGAGCCGGCCTCGACCGTGGTGAAGCCGGCCTACGCCGGGGTCATCGCCCGGGTGGGCCAGGCGTTGGGCCAGGTGCCGGGAAGGGTGGTGGTGCGGGGCTACACCGACAACACGCCCATCCGCACGGCGCGCTTCGCCTCGAACTGGGAGCTGTCCCGGCAGCGGGCGCGCTCGGTGGCCGACATGTTGGCGCGCAGCCTCGGCGACGCCACGCGCCTGCAGGCCGAGGGGCGGGCCGACAGCGATCCGGTGGCGGCCAACAGCACGCCGGAAGGTCGCGCACGCAACCGTCGGGTCGAAATCGTCCTGATGGTGGCGCCGCAGACGCGTGACGCCGCATTGCAGCGGGCGGGCGACAGCCCGGCCGTCGATGGATTGAACGGGAAACCATGATGCTGAGGACACTGAGCGCCGTCATCTTCAACCGCGTCACCCTGGTCTTGTGCGGGCTGGTCCTGCTGAGCCTGGTGATCTGGTTCATCGGGCCGCTGGTCTACATCCAGCCCTACCAACCGCTGGAGAGCCCGCGCGTGAGGCTGGCCCTGATCGCGCTGATCTTCGGGCTGTGGCTCGTCCGGCGCCTGTTCGCGGTCTGGCGCCGCCAGCAGCTGAATGGGCGTCTGCTGGCACAGCTCTCGAACTACCTCGGCAGCCAGGGGGCGCCGGGACAGCCGCAGCCCGGACGCGAAGAGGTCGCCGAACTCGAAGGGCGCTTCCGCGAGGCCTTGCGGCTGCTCAGCAGGACGCCCATGGGCGACAGCCGGGGCGGCTGGTTCGGCCGCCTCACCCGACGCTATGTCTACCAATTGCCCTGGTACCTGATCATCGGGGCGCCGGGCTCGGGCAAGACCACCGCGCTGATCAACTCGGGCCTGAACTTTCCGCTCGACCAGCGCTTCGGCAAGGGCTCGATCAAGGGTGTGGGCGGCACGCGCAACTGCGACTGGTGGTTCACCGACGAGGCGGTGCTGCTCGACACCGCGGGCCGCTACACCACCCACGAAAGCGATGCGCTGCAGGACAAGGCAGCCTGGAGCGGCTTCCTGCAGCTGCTCCGGCGCTTCCGGGGGCGCCAGCCTGTCAACGGCGTCATCCTGACCCTCAGCGTGCAGGACCTGCTCGGCAGCACCCGGGCCCAGCGTGCCGAACTGGCCCACCACATCGGCCTGAGGCTGGGCGAGCTGTGCGAGGAACTGGCCATCCGGTTCCCTGTCTACGTGCTGGTCACCAAGGCCGATCTGCTGTCGGGCTTCAATGAATTCTTCGGCGGCCTGAGCCGCGAGGAGCGGGCGCAGGTCTGGGGCTTCACCTTTGCCTACGACGCCCAGGCCGGCGCGAGCGACGCGCTGGCCGCCTTCGGCACCGAATTCGATGCCCTGTGCGCCCAGATCTACCGCCTGTTGCCCCAGCGCCTGCTGGCCGAGCCTGACCTGAGCCGCCGCGGCGCGGTCTATGCGCTGCCGCAACAGGTGGCCGGCCTGCGCGACGTGGTGCACGAGATGCTGGACGGCATCTTCGCCGGTTCGCGTATCAAGGAAAGACCCATCCTGCGGGGCATGTACCTCACCAGCGGCACCCAGGAGGGCATGCCCTTCGACCGCGTGATGTCCGCCCTGGCGCGGCGGTTTTCCGGCCCCTCGGCCACCCTGGCCCCGGTGCCGGGCCAGGCCGGCAAGAGCTTCTTCATCGAGGCCCTGTTCAAGCGCGTGATGTTCAACGAAGCCGGCCTGACCGGCCGCAACGCACGCAAGGAGCGCCAGTTGCGCTGGGCCCAGGGCGCCGGCCTGGCGGCCCTGCTCGTCCTGCTGGCCGCGGCCTGCCTGGCCTGGACGCTGAGCTACGAGCACAACCAGGCCTACCTGGCCGAGGTCTCGGGCCGCCTGGCCCGCCTGCAGGGTGCGCTGCAGCAGGCCCGGCCGGCCGACACCGATCATCCGGCCGATCTGCTGCCCGTGCTCGATCAGGCCGAGAACCTGGCCGTGAGCCAGCGCTACAGCGGGGACTCCGCGCCCATGGGCTGGCGCTACGGCCTGCTGCAGGTGCCGCGCACCCAGGCGGTGGCCGAGGCCGGCTACCTGCGTCTGCTGGACGAGGCCTGGCTGCCCCAACTGGCCCAGGAGGTCCGCCGGGCCCTGCTGCAGGCGCCCCTGGACAACCCCGAGATCAGCTACGAGACCTTGAAGGTCTATCTGATGCTGCACGACCCCGACCACTTCGATGCCGACGCGGTCAAGGCCTGGTTGACGGCCGACTGGACCCGCGGTCTGAATGCCCAACTGCAGCAGGACGGTGTGGTGGAGCGCCTGAGCCACCATCTGGACCGGCTCAGCGAAGGGCGGGTGGTCGTGAGCGCCAGCCCGATCGACACCCAGCTGGTGTCCGAGGTGCGCCAGCGCCTGGCCCAGATGTCGCCCGCCCAACGGGCCTACAGCCGCCTCAGGCAATACCTGCTCAACGGCAGGGAACTGCCGCCGGATTTCAGCGTGGTCCGTGCCAGCGGGCCCGAGGCCCCGCAGGTCTTCAGCCGGCGCAGCGGCAAGCCGCTCACCCAGGGCATCTCCGGGCTCTACACCTACGACGGCTATCAGGGGGTGTTCCTGCGCGAACTGCCCAAGGTCACCGCGCTGCTCGCGTCCGAGGAGCGCTGGGTGCTGGGCCAGACGGACAACCGCGTGCAGCACGCCTCCGAGGCCTTGAGCGGGCAGCTGACCAACGAGGTCCGCCGCCTCTACCTGATGGACTACGCGCGCCTGTGGCAGGAGTTCCTGGCCGATGTGCAGCCGGTGCGCATGACCTCGCTGGAGCAGACCGCCGAGCAGGCCCGGCTCTATGCCAGCGCCAATTCCAGCGTCGAGCTGTTCATGCGTGCGGTGGCCCGGGAGACCTCACTGTCCAGGCGGCCCGAGGCCGCCGGCACCAGCAGCTGGCTGGGCGAGAAACTCAACCGCCTCAAGGAGGAACAGGCCCAGCTCAGCCGGGTCACGGGCCAGAAGATCGATGTCGGCGGCCTGGCCGGCAGCGCCACCCTGGAGGCCGACCTGGTCGACGCGCGGTTTCGCGACTATCAGCGCCTGGCCGGTTCACCCGGCAGCGGGCCGGCACCGATCGTGGCCAGCCTGCAGGTGATGGGCGAGGCCGCCGCCGCCATCGCCTCGATCCAGCAGCAGGTACGCGCCGGCACCGGGGTCCCGGCCTCCCTGCCGGGCACCCTGGACAAGCTGCGGGCCGAGTCCCGGCGCGTGCCGGCGCCCCTCAATGCGATGTACGACAGCGTGGCGGTGGCCACCTCGTCGTTCGTCGGCCGCGATGTCCGCAGCAGTCTGACGGACAACCTCAATGCCAGCGTGGGGGACTTCTGCCGCCGCGCCATCCTGGGGCGCTATCCCTTCACCCGCAGTGCGGGCCGCGATGTCACCGCAGACGACTTCGCCACCCTGTTCTCGCCCGGTGGCCGCATGGATGAATTCTTCCGCAGCAATCTGCAAGCCCTGGTCGACATCTCCACCAAGCCCTGGTCCTTCCGCCAGGGTGTCGATGGATCGCCGGTGGGTGGTTCGGCTGCACTGGCGTCCTTCCAGCGTGCGGCCGCGCTGCGCGATGTCTTCTTCCGCCAGGGCGGCAAGAGCCCCGGCGTGCGCCTGGAGATCAAGCCCCTGGACATGGACGCGTCGATCTCGCAGATGCTGCTCGATGTCGACGGCGAGGTGCTGCGCTACCAGCATGGTCCCCAGATCCCCAAGACCGTGGCCTGGCCGGGCAGCCGGGGATCGGGTCAGGTCCGCCTGCAGATCACGGTGCCGGGGGCCGAGAACACCGGCCTGGTCACCGAAGGTCCGTGGGCGCTGCATCGGCTCTTCGACCGGGCCCAGATCCTGCCCGGCAATGCACCGGAACGTTTCATCGCCGTCTTCACGGTGGATGGGCGCCGGCTGCGCTTCGAGGTCACCACCAGCAGCGTGCTGAACCCGTTCCGTCTCCAGGCCATGGAGGAGTTCCAGTGCCCCAGCAATCTGTGATGCGGCAGCCGGCGCCCACCTGCCGGCCGGGCTGGTTCGGCAAGCTGCCCTCGGTCGGCGACTTCGCCGGACGGCGTGTGCCGCATGTCTTCAACACCGAGTGGGACCATTGGTTCCGATCGGGCATGGAACTGCTGCGCGGCCAGGGCGACGGCCTGTGGGTCGAGGACTTTGCCCGCTCGCCTGCCTGGTGCTTCATCTGCCCCGCCGGTGTCACCGGCTGGCCGGTCTGCGGCCTGTTGGTGCCCAGCAGGGACCGGGTCGGCCGCGCCTACCCCCTGACGGTGCTGGCCCTGGCCCCCACGCCTGCTGCGCCGGCCCTGCTGGACCCGGTGCTGCCGCGCTTTTTCGAGGGCGCACTGGCGGCCGTCGAGGCCGCGCGCCAGCAGGGACTGGGTGTCGAGGAACTCGACCGGCTGGTCTCGGTGCTGCCCAGCCCCTTTGCCGGCAGCCGCGGGCCCCTGGCCTGGCTGTCCGGACTCATGGGGGGGCGCTCCTCGCCGGCCCCGAGCCCGGGCGATCGCCTCCACGCCTGGCGCCAGATCCTGACGCGGGGATCCGACCGCAGCCTGTGGTGGACATGCGCCCCTTCGCAGGCGGACGGGCCGATGCGGCCGGGCCGTGAACTCACCCACCAGGGCCCGCTCAACCAGATCCTTTTCCTGCGCCTGTTCCAAGGGCAGGGCGATTGATGTGCGCCGCCCGTGGCGCCCCCACCGGAGTCCTCCATGACCGACCTTGAAGAACTGCTGGCCCCCAGCGCTGTCGATCCGCCCTGCGGCCCGGACCCGTCCTACAGCGCCGAATTCATGGCGCTGGAGAGCGTGGTGCGCGGCAAGCCCGAGCAGCAGTTCGGCAGCACGGTGATCGCGGCCGAGCCCCCAGACTGGCGCGATGTCGAAAAGCGGGCCGGCGCCCTGCTGCGGCAGGCCAAGGACCTGCGGGTGGCCAGTCTGCTGTGCCGCGCCTGGCTCAATCTGCAGGGCCTGGCCGGCCTGGCCGCGGGGCTGGAGTTGCTCGGGGGCCTGCTCGATCGCTATGGCGATGCCCTGCACCCCCTGCCCGAGGAGGGCGACCATTTCATGCGCCTCAATGCCCTGGCGGCCCTGGACGAGGTGACCGGTGCGCTGCAGGAGCTGCGCAACGCCGAATTGCTGCGCGCCAGCTTCGGTGTGGTGACGGTGCGCGAGGCCGAATGCAGTCTGAAGGGCCTGCCGGCGCCCGGCAGCGACAGGACGGCCCCGCTCGAATCGCTGCGCCTGGCCATGGCCGAGGCCCAGCACCAGGGACAGGCACCCGCGGCGGCCCTGGCCCGCGCCCAGGCCGCTCTGGCGCAGGTGCTGGCGACCTGCGAACGCCTGCTGCCTGCGCAGCAGCAGCTCGAACTGAAAAACCTCGACAGCCTGCTGCGCCTGCTGCTCAGCCTGCAGCCCACGGCGCGGTCGACGGACGCGGCGCCAGGCGGGACGGCGGTCGAAGCGGTGAGCGGCCCGACGCCGGCGCCGCTGGCAGACCCCGCGTCGGCGGCCCTGCGCAGCCGCGACGACGCCATCGCGCGCCTGCTGGAGATCACCGAGTTCATCGAGCGCACCGAGCCCGCCAGCCCGGCGCCGTTGCTGATCCGCCGCGCGGTGCGGCTGATGCGCATGGGCTTCATGGACATCCTGCGCGAGCTCTCGCCCGACAGCCTGTCCCAGGTCGAGACCATCACCGGGGTGCGGGCCCAGGCCGCCCAGGACTGAGCGGCCATGCGATCCCGCGCCACCCCCGCCATGAACGCCGCCTCCGCAGCGCAACGCCCCCCCTCGTGCATTTTCCGTGTCCCACTTTTCCAATGAAAGGAACACCCTCATGTCGCTCAGCAAAACGGGCAAAAGTGCTCAGAAGTTCATCGCACGCAACCGTGCCCCCCGGGTGCAGATCGAGTACGACGTCGAGATCTACGGCTCCGAGAAAAAGGTCCAGATCCCCTTTGTCATGGGGGTGATGGCCGATCTGTCTGGCAAACCTGTCGAACCTTTGCCCGAGATCGCCGATCGCAAGTTTCTCGAGATCGACATCGACAACTTCGATGCCCGCATGAAGGCCATCCAGCCACGGGTGTCCTTCCACGTGCCCAACACCCTGAGCGGTGAGGGCCATCTGCACGTGGACCTGAGCTTCGAGAGCATGGATGACTTCTCGCCCGCCGCCATCGCCCGCCGCGTGGGGGCGTTGAACGCCCTTCTCGAGGCTCGCACCCAGTTGCACAACCTGCTGTCCTACATGGATGGCAAGCAGGGGGCCGAAGAACTGATCGGCAAGGTCCTGCAGGACCCGGGCCTGCTCAAGTCCCTGGCCCTGGCGCCCAAGCCGGGCGCCCCCGCCCAGGCCGACGGCGCCGATGCCGCCGGCCCCACGTCCGCCTGACCCAGCCCAAACGAGGGAGTCTTCACATGAATGCATTTCAGACCGCCATCGCCCCCGAACAGACGCTGGGCGAGCCCAGCGAGTTCTCCGCCCTGCTGAGCAAGGAGTTCCGGCCCAAGACCGACCAGGCCCGCGAGGCCGTCGAGAGCGCGGTGCAGACGCTCGCGCAGCAGGCCCTGGCCACCGCGACCACCCTGTCCGCCGATGCCTACCAGACGGTGCAGGCCATCATCGCCGAGATCGACCGCAAGCTGTCCGAGCAGGTCAACCGGATCATCCACCACGCCGAATTCCAGCAGCTCGAAGGCGCCTGGCGCGGCCTGCACCACCTGGTGACCCACACCGAGGTGGATGAGATGCTGAAGATCCGCGTGATGAACATCAGCAAGAAGGAGCTGCACCGCAACCTGCGCCGCTTCAAGGGGGTGGGCTGGGACCAGAGTCCGGTCTTCAAGAAGGTCTACGAGGAGGAGTACGGCCAGTTCGGCGGCGAGCCCTTCGGCTGCCTGGTGGGGGACTACCATTTCGACCACAGCCCGCCCGATGTGGAACTGCTCGGCGAGATCGCCAAGGTGGCCGCTGCGGCCCATTGCCCCTTCATCGCCGGCGCGTCGCCGGCCACCATGCAGATGGAATCGTGGCAGGAGCTGTCCAACCCGCGCGACCTGACCAAGATCTTCACCAACACCGAATACGCGGCCTGGCGCAGCCTGCGCGACTCGGACGATGCCCGCTACATCGGTCTGGCGATGCCGCGCTTCCTCTCGCGGCTGCCCTATGGCGCCCGGACCAACCCGGTCGACGAGTTCGACTTCGAGGAAGAGACCGAGGGCGGTGATCACAGCCGGTATTGCTGGTCCAACTCGGCCTATGCGATGGCCGTCAACATCAACCGCTCGTTCAAGTATTTCGGCTGGTGCACCTCGATCCGCGGAGTGGAGTCGGGCGGGGCGGTGGACAACCTGCCGGCCCATACCTTCCCCACCGACGATGGCGGCGTCGACATGAAATGCCCCACCGAGATCGCCATCAGCGACCGCCGCGAGGCCGAACTGGCCAAGAACGGCTTCATGCCCCTGGTGCATCGCAAGAACTCGGATGTGGCGGCCTTCATCGGTGCGCAATCGCTGCACAAGCCGGCCGAGTACTACGACGCCGATGCCACCGCCAATGCCAATCTGGCGGCCCGCCTGCCCTACATGTTCGCCTGCTGCCGCTTTGCGCATTACCTCAAGTGCATCGTGCGCGACAAGATCGGCTCGTTCAAGGAGCGCACCGACATGGAGCGCTGGCTCAATGACTGGATCCTCAACTATGTGGACGGCGATCCGGCCAACTCCTCGCAGGAGACCAAGGCGCGCAAGCCGCTGGCCGCCGCCGAGGTCGAGGTCGCCGAGGTCGAGGGCAACCCGGGCTACTACACCTCCAAATTCTTCCTGCGTCCGCACTACCAGCTCGAAGGCCTGACCGTGTCCCTGCGCCTGGTCTCCAAGCTGCCCTCGGTCAAGGAAGCCGGCCACTGACGATCTCCCGTGCCCCCGGCCTGTGCAGTCCGCCGCGCTGGCGGACTGCGGGCAGGGCGCGCCCGGCTTCCCCCACCCGCCTTTCCTTTTCCAATCGACCGGATGGCCCTTGTGCAAAAACCGCTGTTTGATCCCCTCTGTCCCTTGCGGCCGCAACTGGCCGGACTCCAGTCGGCCATCCGACTGGCACCGGCCGATGCCTCCCTGCGTGTCTACCTGTTCCAGCTGCTGTGCGTGCTGGGCGACTGGACCAAGGCGCTGGCCCAGTTGCAGACCGCTGCCCGGCTCGACCCCGCTGCCGTGCCCATGGCCCAGAGCTATCGCGAGGTGATCCGCTGCGAGGTGCTGCGCGCGGCGGTCTGGGCCGGACACAAGACCCCGGCCATCCTGGGCCAGCCCGAGCCCTGGCTGGCCTGGCTGGTCAGCGCGGCGGGCCTGCAGGCCCAGGGCGATGCCGCCGCCGCTTCCCGGTTGCGCACGCAGGCATTCGACTGCGCGCCATGCCCGGGCGGCGAAATCGACGGCCAGGCCTTCGAGTGGCTGGCCGATGCCGACGCCCGACTGGGGCCGGTGGCGGAGCTTTTCATCCATGGCCGCTACCACTGGGTGCCCTTCGCCGCGATCCGGCAGATCGAGATCACCGCGCCGCAGGACCTGCGCGACCTGGTGTGGACGCCCTGCGAGCTGACCCTGGGCGAGGGCGGTCGCCTGGCGGCCTTCATCCCCACCCGTTACCAGACCCCGGG
Organism: Curvibacter sp.; assembly: GCA_019233055.1. Classification (GTDB taxonomy): domain Bacteria; phylum Pseudomonadota; class Gammaproteobacteria; order Burkholderiales; family Burkholderiaceae_C; genus Curvibacter. The sequence continues at coordinate 673 of JAFAMV010000135.1, read as the reverse complement.
CGCAGAGCCGGACGACGCCCAATTGCTCGCACGGGCCACCGCCTGGCAGCCGCTGGACGAGGTGCACGCGGCCGGCATCGGCCAACGGGTCTGGACCTCCGGGGACAAGGACCATGCCCTGCTCGACGTGCGTCGGCTGCACTTTGCCGTCTGAGACCCGGTTCCGCCATGGCCACCCTGCGCAGCCGCCCACTTCCTGCCGAACACGACCGCCTGCAACCGGCCCTGCTCGACCGGCTGACCGACCACGAGCCGGCGCGCCGCAGCGAATCGGCCAGTGCCCTCTACGTCACCGACGCGCGATTGCGTGCCGCCCTGCTGCGCGATCTCGGGTGGCTGCTCAATGCCTGCGACGCGAGTTCCCACATCGATTTCGACGGCCTGCCGCTGGCGCGGCAGTCGGTGCTCAACTACGGCATGCCGCCCCTGGCCGGGCAACTGCTGTCCGAGCTGGACTGGCACCAGCTGGAGAGCCGGCTGCGCCAGGCGGTGCTGAATTTCGAGCCGCGCATCCTGCCCGAGACCCTGCTGGTCCGGCTGCTGCCTCCGGTCGATGCGCTGGGCCATCACAACACCCTGCAGTTCGAGATCCGCTGCCAGTTCTGGTCCATGCCCTACCCGCTGGAGATGCTGCTGAAGACCTCGCTCGACCTGGAGACCGGACAGGTGCAGC
>JAFAMV010000057.1 GCA_019233055.1 Curvibacter sp. | reverse complement strand
AGCCAAGACCGGATCGCGCATATCGCCTTTGTCACGCAAGAAATCGATGAGCTCGATGAATTGCTCGGTGGCAACAGGTACTGAAATTTGCGTTTTCATGCTCTTACATACTCTTTTTTGCTTGATGGCTGCAGTCTATGCCAGCCTCAAGCAATGTCAAGCATATAAAAGTCAATTCAAGCAACATCCGGATGCAAGCGAGACGGATATCGGTCACCAAGGCATGCGCTTCAACTGGCGCCCCACAGATAGCCAGACCACGTCTCTGGGCCTCAGCCCAACGCCGCCCCGAACGCCCCCTCCCCCGCCACCGTCACCACCAGCCGCTGCGTGGCCCGTGTGGCGGCCACGTAGAACAGGCGGGCCTCGTCTTCGGTTTCTTCGCCTTCGCTGGGCATCTGACCGGCGCCGGCCACGGCCACCACCGGGAACTCAAGGCCCTTGCTGGCGTGCATGGTCATCACCTTGATGGTGTCGGCCAAGGGGTCGAAATCGCCCGCGCGGTGACGCACGCGGTGCGGCAGCTTGCGCCGGGCCAGGGCGTGGGCGCATTGGTCCATGGCCTGGTGGTCGCGGCACAGCACGGCCATGTCGCCCCAGGCGTGGCCTTCTTCGTGGGCGGCGGCCAGCAGCTCGGCGATCTTGGCGGGTTCATCTTGGGGGCTGGGCAGGCGCACGATCAAGGGCGCCGGGCCGTCGCGGCCGCAGCTCACGGGCTGCACCAGGGGCACGCCGTCGTCGTCTTGCGCCTCGGGCTGCAAGAACTCGGCGGCCACGCGGTTGGCGGTCTGCAGAATCTGCCGGGTGTTGCGGTAGTTGATCTTGAGGATGGTGGTGCGCCCCGAGGCCTGGATGCCCACGCTCTTGAAGCTGAAACCCCGGGCCCGGCCCTTGCCGTAGATGTTCTGCGCGCTGTCGTACAGCACCAGCAGGCTGTTGGTTTCGGGGTCAACCATCTGCGTGACCAGCTTGAGCCATTCGGGCTGGAAGTCGTGGCCCTCGTCCACCATCACCGCCTGGTATTGGCCTGAGGGAATCTGCTGGCGCTCTACCCCTCGGATCACCCCGTCGACCATCTGCTCGAACATCTGGCGCCCCTGCGCCGGCAGGGCCTGCCCGTAGGCCACCAGTTGCTGACGACACCATTTGTGGAAATGCCTCGCATGCACCCGGTCGGCCAGGCCCCTGGCGGCAAACCAGGCATCAAGCTTCACGGCCAGCGGCTCGTTGTAGCAAAGCACCAGGATGGGCTTGGCCGAAGGCAGCCGGGCCAGGTGCTCGGCGCGGTAGCCCAGGATCATGGTCTTGCCCGAGCCCGCCACGCCGTGGATCACCCGGTGCCCCTCGCCCAGGCTGCGGGCCAGTTGCTCTTGCTGCAGGTCCATCACCCGCATGATGTCGGGCAGTTCGTCGGCCTCTTCGGGCAACAGGCTGCCCTGCACCGGCACGCGCACCTGCGGAAACATGATCCAGCGCACCCGGTCCAGTTGCGGCACCGACATCGCCTTGCCAAAGGCGTGCGGCAGCATGTGCCACAGCCGCTGCTGAAACGCCTCGGGCTCGGCCGTCTCAAGCATCTCGTCTTTGCAGATCACCAGGTGGGCATCGATGGTCTGGTCCAGGCCCGATTGCTCGAATTGTTTGCGCGTGATGCGGGTGAACACCACGCCGCTGCCCCAAGGAAAAGCCAGCTTGCCCTGATGCGGCCCTGCGGCCTGCACCAGTTGCGGGTCGCGTTCGAGCGCGTTCACCACCTGGATCGCGCAATGCCGGGCCTGGGCCACCGGGTTGATCACCACCTTGGGCCGGCCGTCGACCAGCAAAGTCCAGGCCTGTTTGCTGGCCTCGTGGAGGGTCTCAAGCCGCCAGTCTTTGGTCTCCAGGATCAGGATGCCGCGCCGTGGATGGATGACGACAAAATCCGGATGCGTCTGCTTGGGGCCCACCGGCACGTCGTACCAGAGCAGGTAGTCGTCTTCGAGTTTTTGCTCCAGCCGCTCGGCCAGCCGCCGCTCGCCAGAGGTCATGCGCCCGGCACAACTGCCGATTGCGGGGATCAGTACCGCCATTTTTTTGTTCCTTCCCTGTGGGGGGAGGATACGGCATGTGGGGTGGGTGGGGGGGTGGTTGTGGTGGCGACTTCGGACCTGCTTGAGCCGTCAGATGTAGGGCAGAATCCGGCCAGGAGCAGACGTTGTTGCTACTAGCATTCGTGTATGACCGAAAAAGCAAAATTTATCGGAAAGCGAGCTGGCTATTCCGTAATTCAATGGGAATATGACTGGGACCCGTCTCTATTCGACCTGTTGGAGCGCGTGCCCGGTTGCGTTTTAGGGCGGCGAGTTGCTATAGCGTCTTGCGATAGCGGAAAATACCCACCGAGCAACGTCGAACTTGCAAATGGCTGGGAGGTCATTGAAGGCATCGCTGTTAGCCCACGGGTCACATCCGTCTCCGCGTTGCCTACTCCTGGGTTCGATGAGTGGTACGTCTATGACACACGGCCAAATGCCTATTCTTATAAGGCATTTGTCAATCAATTCGGATTTGGGCCGCTCAATGTTGTTGACTCAAAAGCGGATGAATTCTGGGCACAAGTTGGTGCTTGCCGGCCCCTGCATGTTTTGGGGGCCGGTACACCAGTAATGTTTGTTGTAACGCAGGACACTAACCTGTTCAATAAATTGCTAGAGCTTTGGTGAAGTTGCGAGTCCGCTTTGGGTACTTCCCAGCTGGGTCCACATGCGGCTACCATCGATATGGGATAGGGAAAACATGACGGCCTGGCTGTCCGATTTTCTCGTTAAGGAACTCAAGGATGCGAATGAGCCCTAGGCCTGACCTTGCGAGCAAGCGACCAGCCATCGACTGCCGCTTATTTGGAGCGTTATACAGCATCATGATGTTCCATGCTGTGCTGCTGTTTGCCTGTATTGGTGCTGCCGACGCTGCGCCAGTCGGACCGCTTGAGACCGTAGCTCAGCTATACCACGATTTTGCGTGGGAGGCGGTCATCGACGCTCCAATTGCCGGGCCTGGTTTGCTTGATCAACGCGATGCCGTCTGGATGCGCTATTTCTCGTCGCAGTTAGTTCAGCTGCTTCGGCGTGATCGCCAATGCGTGATCCGGACCCATGAGATTTGCAGGCTAGACTTCGATCCGATTTGGGCATCTCAGGATCCGAGTGCATTCCGCCTGAAGATTACCTCTGGGGATAGGCCTGCGACGGTCAATGTGTCGTTCTATCCTGAGAATGGCCCTCGCGTTGACCTAAAGTACCTGCTTGTCCGACGCGGTGCAAAGTGGGTCATCGACGATATTCAGTACGGCGACAGATTTAGGCTTCGAAAAATTCTGGAAGCACATAAGTGAGCACAAAGAGCTGTTCGACTGAACATTGGCGCCATTTGCCTGCGACGCAGATTTAATTTCAACTTTGAGGGGCAGCTTTCTGCCTTCCAATTCTTCGACAAGTAGGGCTGCCCAGGGCCCAAAGCAGAAGTAACGACTTCGCCAGTGCCGACGCTCAAGAGGCGCTTCAAATATTGGCCCTACGCCGACGACACATGACACCGGAAGCAAGCACTGGGCATCAAGGATTCAATTACGCCACAAAATATTTTTCTCTGAAAAAATCTGGACGAGTTCGCTACGCTTTTCGTCACTCTTGACTGTTTCCAGGGCCAAGTGGGCCTCAAAGCGTGCTCCTTCATTTTGCTCTAAATCACTTAGCGCAAATGCTTTCGCACACCGCAGCAGCCATTCCAGCCCAACTCCTGGTTTGAGAGAAGGCTCAATGGTTTGCAATGCCAATTGCGGCTCTTCATGGGCTCGTAAATGTTCCGCCAGGAAATACCTGGCGACGGCAACGCTACTTGTGAACTCGCTTCCGTCTAGTCGTCTTTGCACTTCTAGGGCAAGCTCAAACTGCTGTCGGGCTTCTCCAGATCTTCCCAGCTCCGAGAGGACGGAGGCAAACTCGCCGTGGTATTCAGGCAAGCCCAAGTATTTCGGATCCGCCAGTAGAAGTGCTTCTTGATAGAACGGAATGGCACTTTCAGCTTTGCCCGATTGCCACAACTCGAAGGCCTGCTTGGCCAAACCCGACGCGCGTTCCTGATCGCTCATAAAGTCAATTCCTCATGGATTGTCATGCTCTTCGTGGGATGCCGTCTCGTGGCCGATTGTGCTGTATGGCCAGTGCGGCTGAGATCCTCAATCCGTTCGACGCAGCGAAGCGTCTGCTTTGGGGGGCCAGGATGGACCTGCCGCGACAGGCAGGTCATGACCGATATCCGCCGACCACAAGCCAAAAGCCAAGGTCAGCAACCGCTGCAAAGCCACCCCCACCTCGCGCCGTCCACCCCAGTAAACTAACTCCCCATCTCCCCACGCCGATCAGACGATCACAATCGCTGCGCCGTGCTTCATAGTCGCTGCAGCCCGAAAGGGCCGGTGCTTGAAAACACCGATGTCAGCGGCGCAACCTCACCGATATCGAGGTTTTGTCACGTCTTGATCCAGCGTATCCATGCCAACAGGTCTGGTTGCGCTTTGTTTTCGGGGCGGGATGACCTAAGCGGCAACGCCTGGTGCACGTCTGACTACGTGTTTTCAACATCCCGCCCACCTCTTGCTGCGTGAAAACGGTCTGAGGTGGTTCATGTCCTCAGTCAGGAGGCATCCATGCTCCATCTCAAGAACCGGCACAGCTCTCGCGCTGCCGCCGCCCCCCATCCCCCTCCTCCCTCCCCCAGCAGCCCCCGCCTGCCGCCCGGTTCACCGGCGCTTCGTCCTGGGCGATCGCGCCTGGGCCGCAGTGGCGGGCGTCTTGGCTTTGGGCTGCGCGAGGTCCTTGTCGGCAGGGCCTGGCTTCTTTTTGCTCCGGCTCGTCTGCTTGACGGGCGCGGATGCTTTCTGGGCTGAGTAGGGCGCTGCGGGCTCATGCACGGCAGGCTGCAGCCGCCGTGAGGTGTCTGCCGCCTGCAGGCCCAGCATCACCGCCTCGGCTTCGCTCACCATGTCGGCCGCGCTGCAGCCCAGGGCGCGGGCCAACTGGCACAAAGTGCCCAGGCTGGGGCTTTTGAGGCCGCGCTCCAGCTCGCTGATGAAGTTTCTCTGCAGATCGGCTTCAAAGCCCAAGGCTTCTTGAGTGCGGCGCGCCTGGTTGCGGCGGCGCCTGAGGACCAGGCCGAATGCGGTTGCAACTTGCAATGTCTTCTCCATCTTTGGATGGAGTGATTGCAATTTCTATGAGCGGTAGCGTCTTCCCGCTATAGCGTGAATTAAAACACGCCGAGCTTCGTCAAGATCAGGTCTGGACCTGTGTTGGGTTCTTGATTTTCACAACAGGGGCGATGCCCCAAGGAGACAAACCATGACAGCTTTGCCAGGCAGTTCCAATCGCCGGCCCCACGCTGATCCCCCGACGCGCCAGAGGCCGCCCCACCGCGTGCTCATCACCGCCGGCGCCAGCGGTATCGGGCTTGAGATGGCCCGTGCCTTCGCCGCCAGCGGCGCCCAGGTGATGGTGTGCGATGTGTCGGTGGCCGCCATCGACGCCCTGCGCGATGCGCTGCCCGGCGTGCCGGCCCAGTGGGCCGATGTGTCCAACGAGGCCGATGTGGCCGCCCTGTTCGAGGCCGTCGACCAGCGCCTGGGCGGGCTCGATGTGCTGGTCAACAACGCCGGGGTGGCCGGGCCCTCGGGGCCTCTTGAATCGATCACCCTGACCGATTGGGAGCGCACGCTGGCGGTCAACCTCACGGGGCAGTTTCTGTGCGCACGCCAGGCCATCCCGCGCCTGCGGGCGGCGCAAGCGCAGCGCCTGGGTCAGGAATCGGCTGCTGCAACGGCTTCTACTTCTGCGGCCTCTGCAGCATCGGCGGCCCCGCGCGAGCCGGCCTGGGGCGGGGCCTGCATGGTCAACCTGTCGTCTGCGGCCGGGCACCTGGGCATGCCGGGGCGCGCAGCCTACTCGGCCTCGAAGTGGGCGGTGGTGGGGCTGAGCAAGACGCTGGCGCTGGAGCTGGGGCCCGAGGGCATCCGCGTCAACGCGATCCTGCCCGGCGCGGTCGAGGGGCCGCGCATCCGAGCGGTGATGGCCGCACGCGCCGAGGCCACGGGCCGGCCGCTGGCCCAGGTGGCCCGCGACTACACCGGCCAGTCGGCCCTGGGGCGGCTGGTGACGGCGCAAGACATCGCCGCCATGGCGGTGTTCGTGGCCAGCGACGCGGCGGCCTGCATCACCGGCCAGGCCCTGGCGGTGGACGGGATGACGCAGGCGCTGAGCTAGGCCGGCGGCGTTCGCCAGGCCGGCCCCTCTCGCGTCGTTTCGCTTTCTTTTTCTTTTTTCAGGTTTCAACCTTCATCGATGGAGTTCGACTTCATGGCTTTCGCTCGCCCTCAAGAATCTGCTTCGGCATCTACCTTGCCTCCCTCGCTGCCTGCCTCTGCCCTGCCCCAGCCTTCGCCCGCGCGCCCCAAGGTGATCATCACCTGCGCGCCCACCGGGGCCATCCACACGCCCAGCATGTCGCCGCATCTGCCGGTGACGGCCGATCAGATCGCCCAGGCGGCCCTCGAGGCGGCCGAGGCCGGGGCGGCGGTGCTGCATCTGCATGCGCGCAGCCCGCTGGACGGGCGGCCTTCGCAAGACCCGGCGCTGTTTGCACCGTTTCTTTCGCGCATCAAGGCTTCTTGCGATGCGGTGATCAACCTCACCACCGGGGGCAGCCCGCACATGACGGTGCACGAGCGGCTGCGCCCGGTGCTCGAGTTCGCGCCCGAGCTGGCGTCGCTCAACATGGGGACGATGAATTTCGGGCTGTACCCGATGCTGAAGCGTTTTCCGCGCGAGCGGCTGGCGCACGACTGGGAATGGCTGCACCTGGAGGGCAGCCGCAATCTGGTGTTCAAGAACACCTTTGCCGACATCGAGGCGATTCTGGAGCTGGGGGCCGCACAGGGCACGCGCTTCGAGTTCGAGTGCTACGACATCGGGCATCTGTACAACCTGGCGCATTTTGCCGAGCGGGGCCTGGTGCAGGGGCCGGTGTTTGTGCAGTCGGTGTTCGGGATTCTGGGCGGCATCGGGGCGCACCCCGAAGACCTGGCGCACATGCGCCGCACGGCCGACCGGCTGCTGGGGCGGCTGGGCTATCAGTGGTCGATCCTGGGCACGGGGCGACACCAGATCGCACTGGCCAGCATGGGCGCGGCCATGGGGGCGCATGTGCGGGTGGGGCTGGAAGACTCTTTGTGGATAGGCCCGGGGCAGTTGGCGGTGTCGAGTGCCGAGCAGGTGCGGCGCATGCGCCAGGTGCTGCAGGCGCTGAACCTGGAGGTGGCCACGCCCGCCGAGGCGCGGCAGCTGCTGGCGCTCAAGGGGGCAGACCGCGTGGGGTTCTGAGGGGCGACGCAGGCGATCTCGCTTCTCCCCTTCCCTGCTTTTTCTCTCTCTTCAAGACATCAAGACAAACATCAAGGAGACAAACATGAACACCCCTCTGGAGGTGGCCGCCTGCGGCCGGTCTGCGCAGACAGACGCAACCCCGGACGAAGACGGCCCGGCGCTGGCCTCGCTCAATCAGCTGCTGTTTGCGCGGCTGCTGCCGCTGCTGATCCTGGCCTATGTGGTCAGTTTCATCGACCGCACCAATATTGCGCTGGCCAAGGCGCAGATGGCGGTCGATCTGGGGATTTCTGCGGCCGCCTATGGGCTGGGGGCGGGCTTGTTCTTTCTGAGCTACGCGGCCTGCGAGGTGCCCAGCAATCTGATCATGCACCGCGTGGGGGCGCGTTTCTGGATCACGCGGATCATGGTGAGCTGGGGGCTGTTGTCGGCAGGCATGGCTTTTGTGCAGGGCGAGTGGTCGTTCTACGCGATGCGGCTGCTGCTGGGTGCGGCCGAGGCGGGGCTGTTTCCGGGGGTGATGCTGTACCTGACGTATTGGTTTGGGCTGCAGGCGCGGGCACGGGCCACGGGGTACTTCTTGATGGGGGTGTGCATTGCCAACATCGTGTCGGGGCCGCTGGCGGGGGCGCTGATGCAGCTCGAGGGGCTGTGGGGCTGGCATGGCTGGCAGTGGATGTTTGTGCTCGAGGGCTTCCCCGCAGTGGCGCTGGCGGCGGTGGTGTGGCGCCATCTGCCCGATGGGCCCGAGACCGCACCCTGGCTGGCACCCGAGCAGCGCGCGCTGCTGCGCCGGCATCTGGCCCACGAACAGGCGCAGAACCGGGCGCAGACCGGCGGCAAGGGCCATGAAGATGAGCACGCCAGCGCCGCGCAAGGCCTGTGGGTGGCGGTGAAAGACGCGCAGATCTGGCGGGCGATCGCGGTGTATTTCTGTCACCAGATCAGCATCTACACGGTGATCTTTTTTCTGCCGGGCCTCATCGGCGCCAGCGGCGCGCTGTCGATGCTGCAGGTGGGGCTGCTGACGGCGGTGCCCTGGCTGGTGGCGGCCTTGGGGGCGGCGGTGTTTCCGCAGCAGGCCACCACGCCGCAGCGCTGCCGGCGGCTGTTGTGGGTGGGTCTGCTGGTGATGGCGCTGGGGCTGGCGATTGCCGCGCAGGGCGGCCCGGCGCTGGCGCTGGTGGGCTGCTGTGTGACGGCGCTGATGTTCTTCGTGGTGCAGCCGGTGCTGTTTCTGTTTCCGACTTCGCGGCTCAGCGGAGCGGCATTGGCCGGGGGCATCGGGCTGGTCAACACGGTGGGGCTGCTGGGCGGGTTTCTGGGGCCTTCGGTGATGGGGCTGATCGAGCAGCAGACGGGCTCGACCGACCACGGCATGCTGATCATCGCGGGGCTGCTGGTGGGGGCGGCGGGCTTGAGTCTGGGCTTGCGGCAGGGGGGTGAGGGGGCGCGGGCCTGAGCCGCCCGCCAAGGCCACGCATCACAGGCCCGAAGAGCCTGCACGGATGCCCGCGAGCTTGACGTAGAGCGTGCTCCGGGCGATGCCCAGCAGGCGTGCGGCAGCCGCCCTGTTGCCCTGCGATTTTTCGATGGCGTCGAGTATCGCGTGCTGCTCCAGGTCTTCCAGCCGGCCGGATGCGGCCAACGACGGGGTAGGCGCCGGCCCGTGGGGCGCCCCATTCGCGACCCCGTTCGCGGCCCCGCCTGCAAAGGCATCTGCCTGCAGTATCGCGGGCGGCAGGGCGGCCAGTTCGATGGTGTCGTCGTCGGTAAGCACAAAGGTGGCTTCAAAGACGTTCTGCAGTTCCCGGATGTTGCCGGGCCAGCGGTAGGCGCGCAGGGCCTGCAGCGCGGCGGGCTGCACATGTTTGGGCGCGCAACCGTATTTGTGTGCCAGCTTGTGGTTCAGGTAGTCGATGATCGCGTCGATATCGCCGGGGCGATCGCGCAAGGCGGGCAGCGGCAGGCTCAGGACGCACAGGCGGTGGTAAAGGTCTTCACGGAAGCGCCCGCCCGCCACTTCGTGCCGCAGGTCGCGGTGGGTGGCCGTGATCAGCCGCACCGACACCTGCCGCTCACGGGTGTCGCCCAGGCGGACGACCACCCCGTCCTGCAGCACGCGCAAGAGATGCGGCTGCATGTCGAGCGGCAATTCACCGATCTCGTCCAGGAACAGCGTGCCGCCGTCGGCTTGTTCGAATCTGCCGGGCATGCCACTGCGCCGCGCCCCGGTGAAGGCCCCTTCGGCATAGCCGAACAGCTCGCTGGCCAGCAGCTCTCGCGTCAGGGCGCCGCAATTCACCGCCACGAAGGGCCCTTTGGGGCGCAGGCCCGAGCGGTGCAGCGCCCGGGCAAAAAGCTCTTTGCCGGCCCCGGTTTCGCCTTGCAGCAGCACCGGCAGATCGAGCCTGGCCATGCGGCGGGCGCGCTGCCGGGTGGCTTGCAGCACCTCGCTGTGGCCGATGATGTCGGCAAAGGCGTCCTGGCCAGCGTCCTGACTTGAGGCCTGGGCTGGGGCCGGCGGGGGCGATGCGCCGGTGCTGAACCTGGCCGCAGAGGTCGAAGAGGCCGAAGGGGCCGGGGTCACCGGTATCACCAGCAGGGTGCCCAGTTCGCCGTCCTGGTCGAGGATGGGGTGCAGCCATTGCGGGCTCAACCAGGGGGGGCGCAGGCGGTCGCGCTCGGTTTCCGGCTGATTCAGATCGAGCGCGTCGAGTTGCACGCCGACCGCCAGGGGGTGGCGCACGCCATGCGCGCTCCACACCTCCGGCAGGGGGCCGTTCGCCCGGATGATGCGCCCGCGGTGGTCGCACAGCACCAGGCCGTCGTTCGCGTAGCGCCCGAAATGCTCCAGCGAGCGGCTCAACAGGCGGCCTTGCAGCAGCCCGTCGCGGCGGGCGATTTCGCCTTCGATCTGGCGCGCGGCGGTCATGACCAGGCCCAGGGTATGGCCATGGAAGGATTCCTTGACGCCCGACACATCCAGCACGCCCAGCAGGGTGCGGCTGACGGGGTCGCGGACGGGGGCTGCCGCACAGGTCCAGCGCTTGACGTCCAGGCAGAAATGTTCGCTGGCGTGGATCTGCACCGGCCCGCCGGTGGCGATCGCCGTGCCGATGGCGTTGGTGCCGATCAGCTCTTCGCCCCATTGGCCCCCCACGGCCAGGTTGATGGCCTCGCCCGCGCTGCGGACGCGGGTCTCGCCAGCCATCATGAGGATGATGCCCTGCGGGTCGCTGAGCATGATCAGCGACCCGCATTCTTTCAGGATGCCGCGCAGCCCCTCCAGCACCGGACGGGCCGCATCGCACAGGTCGCGGTTCTGCCAGGCCAGTTGGCTGACCTGTTCGCCGGCGGCGCTGGGGGCGCTGCGGCTGCCGGGGTTGACGGCCTCGCTGAGGCAGCGTTGCCATGAGTCGAGCACCACGCTGCGCACGCCCGCCTCGGTGGGCGTGCCGCCTTGCACAAGGCTTTCCCAGGCGGTGCTGACGAGTGGATCGTCACCGATTCGGGGGATCAGGGAGCCGCACTGGGAAAAGGGCATGGCACAGACCGCGTAGGAGTGGACGTCAGGCTCAAAGGGGGCGAGAGGGCCAAGTTATTCGCCCGCCCCCATGAAGTCAACTGGACTATCACTGATCCGGCCGCCGGCCTGGGCGCTCTGCGCCGCGCCGGGCGTCCGGATTCCGGACACCCGGCGCGATCCGTCAGAAACCGGACGGCGGCCGGACGCGGCATGCGGGCTTTCCCGGGTCTTCAAAAATGACGCAGGTGCTTGTTTTCAAAAGGTTTTTCAAAAATTCGACCCGACTGATCGAGGTGGCACATCCGTTGCAATGCAGTCGCCGTGGGGCATCCCACTTCGACCCTAGACATTGACAGGAGACAACATGCAAGTGCAATCCACCGTCCAGGTGATGGGCATCGACGCCGGCGGCACGATGACCGACACCTTCTTCGTCCGCGACGACGGCCGCTTTGTCGTCGGCAAGGCGCAGAGCCATCCCGCCGATGAATCGCTGGCGACCTGCGTCTATTCGGGCACGGCGATGCTCAACCGCATCCTGATGCGCAAGGGCCTGGACGTCGGCCTGATCTGCAACAAGGGCTTCGAGCAGATCCACTCCATGGGCCGCGCGCTGCAAAGCTACCTGGGCTACGCGCTGGAAGACCGCATCCACCTCAACACCCACCGCTACGACGATCCGCTGGTTCCGGTGTCGCGCACGCGCGGCGTGACCGAGCGCACCGATGTGCAGGGCCAGGTGGTGATCCCCTTGCGCGAAGACGAGGTGCGCCAGGCCACGCGCGAGCTGGTGGCGGCGGGCTCCCAGGCCATCGTGATCTGCCTGCTGCAATCGCACAAGAACGAAAAGAGCGAGCAGCGCGCCCGTGACATCGCCAAGGAAGAGCTGGCCCGGCTCAAGGTGGACATCCCGGTCTTCGCCTCGGTCGACTACTACCCCTCGCGCAAGGAAAGCCACCGGATGAACACCACCATCCTGGAGGCCTATGGCGCCGAGCCTTCGCGCCAGACGCTCAAGAAGGTGTCGGACCGCTTCAAGAACCACGGTGCCAAGTTCGACCTGCGCGTGATGGCCACCCATGGCGGCACCATCAGTTGGAAGGCCAAGGAGCTGGCCCGCACCATCGTGTCGGGCCCCATCGGCGGCGTGATCGGCTCGCGCCTGCTGGGGGAGGCGCTGGGCGACGAGAACATCGCCTGCTCGGACATCGGCGGCACCAGCTTTGACGTGGCGCTGATCACCAAAGGCAATTTCGCCATCAAGTCGGACCCCGACATGGCCCGCCTGGTGCTGTCGCTGCCGCTGGTGGCGATGGACTCGGTGGGCGCGGGGGCCGGCAGCTTCGTGCGGCTGGACCCCTACAGCAAATCGATCAAGCTGGGGCCTGATTCGGCCGGTTACCGCGTCGGCACCTGCTGGCCCGAGAGCGGCCTGGAGACGGTGTCGGTGTCCGACTGCCATGTGGTGCTGGGCTACCTGAACCCCGACAACTTCCTGGGCGGTGCGATCAAGCTGGATGTGCAGCGCGCGCGCGAGCACATCAAGGTGCAGATCGCCGACCCGCTGGGCCTGTCGGTGGAAGACGCCGCAGCGGGCGTGATCGAGCTGCTCGACCTGACGCTGTCCGAGTACCTGCGCGCCAACATCAGCGCCAAGGGCTACAACCCGGCCGATTTCACCTGCTTCTCTTACGGGGGCGCCGGTCCTGTCCACACCTATGGCTACACCGAAGGCGTGGGGTTCAAAGACGTGGTGGTGCCGGCCTGGGCGGCGGGCTTCTCGGCCTTCGGCTGCGCCTGTGCCGATTTCGAGTACCGCTATGACAAGTCGGTGGACCTGGGCGTGGCGCAGCACGCCCCTGCCGCCGCCAAGGAAGCCGCCTGCCAGTCGCTGCAGGAGGCCTGGTCCGAACTGGCCGTGAAGGTGATCGACGAGTTCGTGCTCAACGGCTACCGGGCCGAGGATGTGCTGCTGATCCCCGGCTACAAGATGCAGTACATGGGGCAGTTGAACGATCTGGAGATCGTCTCTCCGGTGAGCCGCGCCGCGACGGCGGCCGACTGGGACCAGATCGTCGAGGCCTTCGAAACCACCTACGGCCGGGTGTACGCCAACTCGGCCCGGTCGCCCGAGCTGGGTTTCTCGATCACCGGGGCGATTCTGCGCGGCATGGTGGCCACGCAAAAACCGGTGCTGCCCGAAGACCCGATCGCGGGCCCCACGCCGCCCCAAGAGGCCTACCTGGGCACCCGGCCGTTCTATCGCCACAAGAAGTGGGTCGATGCCGCGCTCTGGAAGATGGAGGGCCTCAAGGCCGGCAACCACATCCTGGGCCCCGCCATCATCGAATCGGACGCCACCACCTTTGTCGTGCCCGACGGTTTTGAAACCACCGTCGACAAGCACCGCCTGTTCCACCTCAAGCAAGTACGTTAAGGAGACACACCATGAACATGATGAGCAACAAAGAAGTGGGCTTTGCCGACCTGCTGAAAAACGGCCAGACCCTGAAAGAGTTCCGTGACGGCATCATCGAGCGCACCCAGGCCACGGGCAGCTACAACGGCCTGACCCGGCTCGAGTTCCGCGACAGCGATCCGATCCGCTACGAGAAGCTGTTCTCCAAGCTGCGCGGCGGCCTGGTCCATGCGCGGGAGACCGCCAAGAAGATCGCGGCCAGCCCCATCGTCGAGCAAGAGGGCGAACTGTGCTTCACGCTCTACAACGCGGCAGGCGACTGCGTGCTGACCTCGACCGGCATCATCATCCACGTGGGCACCATGGGCGCGGCGATCAAGTACATGATCGAGAACAACTGGGAGAGCAACCCGACGATCCAGCCGGGTGACATGTTCACCACCAACGACTGCGCCATCGGCAACGTCCACCCCTGCGACATCGCCACCATCGTGCCCATCTTCTGGGACGGCAAGCTGATCGGCTGGGTCGGAGGCGTGACCCATGTGATCGACACCGGCTCGGTCACCCCGGGTTCGATGTCCACCGGCCAGACCCAGCGCTTTGGCGACGGCTACATGATCACCTGCCGCAAGACCGGTGTGAACGACGAACCGCTGCGCGACTGGCTGCACGAATCGCAGCGCTCGGTGCGCACGCCCAAGTACTGGATCCTCGACGAGAAGACCCGGATCGCCGGCTGCCACATGATCCGCTCACTGGTCGAAGAGGTGATCCGTGCCGACGGCCTGGAAGCCTACGAGAAGTTCGCCTTCGAGGTGATCGAGGAAGGACGCCGCGGCCTGATGAGCCGGATCAAGGCCATGACCCTGCCCGGCAAGTACCGCAAGGTGTCCTTCGTCGATGTGCCGTACAAGCACGAGGATGTGCAGGTGTCCAACGCCTTCGCCAAGCTCGATTCCATCATGCATTCGCCCTGCGAGATGACCATCAAGCCCGACGGCAAGTGGCGCCTCGACTTCGAAGGCGCAAGCCGCTGGGGCTGGCACACCTTCAACGCCCATCAGGTGGCCTTCACGTCGGGCATCTGGGTGATGATGTGCCAGACCCTGGTGCCGACGCAGCGCATCAACGACGGCGCCTACTACGCCACCGAGTTCCGCCTGCCCAAGGGCACCTGGTGCAACCCGGACGATCGTCGCACCGGCCACGCCTATGCCTGGCACTTTCTGGTCTCGGGCTGGGCGGCCTTGTGGCGCGGCCTGGGCCAGTCCTACTTCAGCCGTGGCTACCTGGAAGAGGTCAATGCCGGCAACGCCAACACCTCGAACTGGCTGCAGGGCGGCGGCATCAACCAGGACGGCGAGATCCACGCGGTCAACAGCTTCGAGGCCAGCTCTTGCGGCACCGGCGCCTGCGCGGTGAAAGACGGCCTGAACCATGCCGCCGCCATCTGGAACCCCGAAGGCGACATGGGGGACATCGAGATCTGGGAAATGGCCGAACCGCTGCTGTACCTGGGCCGCAATGTGAAGGCCAACTCGGGCGGCTACGGCAAGTACCGTGGCGGCTGCGGCTTCGAGACGCTGCGCATGGTGTGGAACGCGCAGGACTGGACCATGTTCTTCATGGGCAACGGCTACATGAACAGCGACTGGGGCATGATGGGCGGCTACCCTGCGGCCACCGGCTACCGCTTTGAAGCCCACCGCACGGGCCTGGACAAGCGCATCGCCCAAGGCGAATCGCTGCCCCTGGGCGGCGACCTGGACCCGGGCCGGCCCGACTACGAAAACCACCTCAACGCCACCGCCCGGGTCAAACGCGACAAGCAGTGCATCACCACCGAGGACTGCTACGCCAACCACGACCTGTACCTGAACTACCTGCGCGGTGGCCCGGGCTTTGGCGACCCGATCGACCGCGAACCCAAGGCGATCGAGGCCGACCTGAACCAGAAGTTCCTTCTGCCGCAATACGCGCAGAAGGTCTACGGCGCGGTGTTCAGCCAGGACGCCCAGGGCGTTTACACGGTCGACGAGGGCCAGACCCAGGCCCGCCGCGCCGCCATGCGCAAGGAACGCCTGGCGCGCTCGGTGCCGACCCGGACCTGGATGAAGGAAGAGCGCGAGCGCATCCTCCACAAGCATGCCTCGACCCAGGTGCAGCACATGTTCGCCACCAGCTTCGGCCTGTCGGAGAAGTTCACCCGGTCGTTCAAGGACTTCTGGAGCCTGCCGGCCGACTGGCAGCTGCTCGAAGAAGAGTTGGGCGTACCGACCTATGGCTCCAAGCACCGCATGGACCTGTCGCTGCTGCCGGACGTGACCACCGTCGTCCAGGTCGAAGAGTAATCACCGCATTCAGGAGTTGAAAATGTCCACTTACACCAATGAACAAGTCGCCCATCTGGTCGACGGCACTCTGGACTGGGAAACCACCTTCCGCATGCTGTCCATGCCCAAGGACAACAGCCGCTTTGTGCAGTACCTGGCGGCCCTGCAGGCCAAGGTCAGGTTCAAGGAGCGCATCATCCTGCCCTTGGGCCCGCACCTGTACATCGTGCAGTCGATCCAGAGCAAGCGCTGGGTCAACCAGTGCGACTGCGGCCATGTCTTCTGCGACTACCGCGAGAACTGGAAGCTGCATGCCAACATCTATGTGCGTGACACCGAAGAGGCCATGACCGAGGTCTACCCCCAACTGATGGCGCCCGACACCCAGTGGCAGGTGTACCGCGAGTACTACTGCCCCAGCTGCGGCACCCTGCACGATGTGGAGGCCCCGACGCCGTGGTACCCGGTGATCCACGACTTCGAGCCGGACATCGACACCTTCTACCAGGAATGGATGAACCTGCCGCTGCCTGAACGCGCCAACTGAGGCGTGAGGCGCCAGCCCCGGCGCGCAAGCAAAAGAGAGGCGACGGGCGCGCCACCCGTCACCTCCCGCAGGCTGTGCGGTCAGCGCATCCACGGCCCTCGTCGATGGCGATCGCGGCCGGGGCCGCAAGTCGCAGAGGTCATGGCCTGCGGCGCCCCGGGTGCTGGCGACAGCCGGGGCGGGCCAGCATGCCCTGGTGCAGGAGGGCTGCTGAGAGACCGCGCCGGTGGCCTTTGTCCGGTGATGGGGCCGATCGGGCAAGGGATGGGCTTGGAGGCTCGGGGCGTGGGGGTCATCGGGGTGCGACTGATCGACGTCGATTCCCATAGCCGAAGGTGGCTTGCGGCGTTGCCTCGCCCGGAAATGACCTTGCAACACAACTTGGTATCAAGAATTGTGTTGCTTGCGTCACATATTCACACAATTATGGCGCCCAGCCTGAACAGCGCCGTGTCGACCTGGATTGGTATCGGCCAGATCGGCAAGCCATCTCTCCCATGCGCCACGTCGTGGCACCGCCCAACCCTGAAACGGAATCAACATGTCCTTCCCTGTTGCACGGCCCCATGGGCTCCAGATCCTGAGCTGCCTGAGACAAGGGACCTTGGCCCTGCTATTGGCCGTGCCCCTGCTCGGCCACGCCCAGGCGACCCGGACCTGGGTGTCGGGGGTGGGTGACGACGCCAACCCCTGCTCCCGCACGGCGCCCTGCAAGACCTGGGCCGGCGCTATCGCAAACACCGCGGCCGGTGGCGAGATCGATGCCCTCGACCCCGGCGGCTTTGGTGCCCTGACCATCACCAAGGCCATCACCCTCGACGGCGGCGGCGGCCAGGTCGCCAGCGTGTTGGTGTCGGGGACCAATGGCATCGTGGTGGCGGCTGGCGCCTCTGACACGGTGGTGCTGCGAAACCTGCGGTTTGCAGGCCTGGCGCCGGCGGCAGGGCCCGGTCTGTCGGCCGTCAACTTCCTGTCCGGCGCCCGGCTGACCCTGCAGAACATCAATATCAACGGCTTCGCGACCAGCGGGATCAACATCAACAGCTCCACCGCGAGTTCGCAGGTCGAGATCCTCAACACCACGGTGACCAACAGCTGCGCCGGATTGATCGTCACCAACACCGGCAGCAACACCACGACCGTGTCGGTGGATCGCTCGCGCTTTGTCCAAGGACTCAGCCTCGGCAATTGCAGCAATGTCAACGCGCCGAACGGCTACGGCGTCTATGCCGCCGGCACGGGCGCAACCGTCCAGATGTCCAATTCGGTGGTCTTCGGCAACTCGGTCGGTCTTGGCGCCGTCAGCGGTGCAGCCCTGAACAGCTTCGGCAACAACCAGGTCCAGGGCAACACCAGCAACGGCAGCTTCACCGGCTCCGTCAGCAGCAACTGAAGTCGCAGTCACAGGTTCCACCATGAACAAGCGATTGCAGACGTGGCGCTGCCTGGCCCTGGTGCTGGGTCTGTGCGCTCTACTTTTCGGGAGTCCGGTCTGGGCTCAGGCCACCAGGACCTGGGTGTCGGGCGTGGGCAATGATGCCAACCCCTGCAGCCGGACGGCCCCCTGCATCACCCTGGCCTCCGCATTGACCAAGACCGTTTCCGGCGGTGAGATCGACATCCTGGACCCGGGTGTCTTCGACGGCAGCCTGAGTGGCACAGCCTCCACGTTCACGATCACCAAACCCGTCACGATCGATGGTGGCGGCGCTCAGGTCGGGGCCATGGGGGGCATCAGTGGCGCCGACAGCCTGGTCATCAACCTGACAACGCCTTCGGCGGGTGGGGTGATCCTGCGCAACCTGAGCTTCAATGGCTACGGCGTCGGCAACAACGGTATCCATCTGAGTTCGGCCACCAACCTGGTGCTCGAGAATGTGGATGTCACCGGCTATTCGTCGAACTGTCTCCTGATCGACCCCGGGGCGGCCAGCGCCCTGATCGACATCTCGAATTCGACCTTCTCCAACTGTGCGGTGGGGGTGGCCAACCAGACGTCGGCGCTGCTCAACCTGGGTGACAGCACCACCTTTCTGAACACCACCTTGGGCGTATCGTCGAACAACAGCCAGGGCGGCGTGCTGTTCTTCAATACCGTCAACCAGAACAACGCGCAGAACACCAGCTTTGTCAGCTATTCCAGCGGCACCAGCGCCTCGTTGAGCGGTGGGTCTGGCGGTTGCGCGTTCAACTCGCAGCAGTTCGTCATTCCCGCCACCATCGCCAGCGGCAGCCTGCCCTCGGGGGTGACCGCCGTCGGCGCCGGCTTCCAGTTCACCACCAACAGCAACTGTGGCGGCACGCCGGTCACGATCACGATCAACTACGCACAGGCCTTTCCCGCCGGAACGGTGCTCTACAAGTACGGGCCGGCCACACCGGGCGCCACGACCTCGACCTGGTTCCAGGTGCCCGGGGCCAGCTTCGGCAATGGCGGCACCAGTGTCACCTTCAGCATCACCGACAACGGCGTCGGGGACAGCAACCCGACCGTCGGCGTGATCACCGATCCGGTGGTACCGGTGGTGCCGCCGTCGTCCCTGGGGATCCCGACGCTGTCGCCCTGGGCCCTGGTCTGCCTGGCTCTGGGCCTGGGTCTGCTGACGGTCTGGTCGAGGCGCCGCACCAGGGCTTGAGGCCACACGGCACCGGCGCGACGCCCTGAGTTCTGACGGCCTCAGGGCGTTGTCTTTGGTGCCTCTGCCTGGGCAGGCTTGGCCGGCTGGCCGCCCTGCCCTGCAACCGGTGCATCGGGCGGCGGGGCCACGGGGATGAGGATGTGCGGCGGCTTCAAGGGCGGGGTGCCGGGCGGCACCGGGGACGGCGGGGCGACGACTGGGGGCTGTGCAGGCGTCTGGTCCAAGGTCTGGGCCGGGGTCTGTGCACAGGCAGGGAGGATGGCGGCCGCACCAAGGGTCACGACCAGCCCGGCCACGGTGGCCGACAGGGGCCGTTTCAGCAAGAGGTTCATGGCAAAGGCTCCTTTCAAGGCCCTGGCCCCGGCTGCCCGGGGCCTGTCTGGGCAACGTGGGATGCGGGCCGCCGGTTGACCGGCCCGGACGCCACCGTCAGCCCCCTCAACCGGGCGGGCCGGTATCGGACCATGGCACCAGCCTGGCCGGCAGGATGCCGCGCAGGCTGTTCACAAAGGCCAGGGCCTGCACGCGCGGCAGCTCGTCGGTGCGCACCACGGCCTCGCTCAGCCAGCCCTCGCCCAGGGCCTGTTCGCGGCCCACACCGTCGAGCAGGCCGCAGCTCAGCGGCGGGGTGACCCAGCGGCCATCGAGCAGCAGCGCGATATTGCCCCGGGTGCATTCGGTGAGCTCGCCGCGCGGGTTCCAGAGCAGGGTGTCGAACACGCCTGGCGTCGGGCAGGCGCGGGCCTCGTAGTGGGCGCGGCGGGTGGTCTTGAAGCGCACGAATTCGCTGTCGGCCTCGTCGAAGGGGCGCGGGTCGAGCGCCAGCAGCACCTGGGCCGGCGAGTCGTCCAGGGCGAAGGCCTCGGCAGCAGCCAGGCCCTGAGCGTCGAGCAGCAGGCGCACGCGCCAGCGGCCCTGGGGGTGGCGGGCCACCAGCTGGGCCAGCACCTTGTGCACATGGGCTTCGTCCCAGGCCACGTTGAAATGCCGGGCCGCCCGCTGCAGGCGGGCCAGATGGGCCTGGCCGTGGCACAGCGAGCCGTCCTGCAGGCGCAGGGTCTCGAGCAGCGAGAAGGGCTGGCTGGCGCGATCCAGGAAGCGCTGCTTGTGCTGCCATTCGCGCCACTCGCCCTCGGCGCTGGCGGCGGCGGTGAGGCCGCTGCCGATGCCGCAGCGCACCCTGCCCTGCCGCAGGCCCAGGGTGCGGATGGGCACGTTGAAGGTGGCGGCGCCGCCGGGCTGCAGCACGCCGATGGCGCCGCAGTAGACGGCACGGGCTTCGGGCTCGCTGGCCGTGATGGCCTTCATGGCCTGCACCTTGGGCGCGCCGGTGACCGAGCCGCAGGGGAAGATCGCGGCCAGCACGTCGGCCAGCCGGCAGCCGGGCCGGGTGCGGGCCTGCACGTCCGAGGTCATCTGCCAGACCGTGGGCAGGGCCTGGGTCTGGAACAGCTGCGGCACGCTGACGCCAAAGGGCTCGGCCAGACGCGAGAGGTCGTTGCGCAGCAGGTCGACGATCATGACGTTCTCGGCCTGCTCCTTGGGGCTGTGGCGCAGCGCCTGTTCGCGCTGGCGGTCTTCGTCGGCATCGAGGCTGCGCGGCGCCGTGCCCTTCATGGGGCGGGTCAGCAAGACCCCGTCGCGCCAGTCGAAGAACAGTTCGGGCGAGACCGACAGCCATTGCTCGTCGCCGGTGTCGATGCAGGCGGCATAGCCGCCGGGCTGGGCGCGCTGCAGCGCGTCGAACAGGGCGCGGCCGGCCTCGGCCTCGGTCACGCGCAGCCCGGGATGCAGGTCGGCCAGCCGGCCGTGGCGCTGGCTGCTGTAGTTGACCTGGTAGAAGTCGCCGGCCGCGATCTGCTGCTGCAGTTGCTGCACGGTGTGCTCGAAGGCCTCGCGCGGCAGTCCGGGCTGCCAGTCGATGCCGGCCGGCAGGGCTTCGCCCTCGTCGGGCGCCGGCCAGGGCTGGCAGCGATCGAACACCGCGAACCAGGCCAGGGGGCCGTCGCCGGCCCGGGTCTGCAGGGCGGCATCGAAGGCGGGGGCGGCCTCGTAGCGCAGAAAGCCGACACACCAGCGCCCGGCGCGGGCCTGGGCCTCGGCGGCCTCCAGCACCGGCCGGACCTCGTCGGCCTGACGCGCCACCAGCAGTTGCAAGGGCTGGGTGAAGGCGCTGCGCAGGCGGGGAGCCTGGGCATCGCGGGGATCGGCGAAATCGAGCAGGATGCGCACCGGGCGCATCAGACGGCCCCCA
The DNA here is from genome assembly GCA_019233055.1 of Curvibacter sp. Taxonomy (GTDB): domain Bacteria; phylum Pseudomonadota; class Gammaproteobacteria; order Burkholderiales; family Burkholderiaceae_C; genus Curvibacter. The sequence continues at coordinate 11,638 of JAFAMV010000057.1, read as the reverse complement.
GGTGCGGCACCAGACCGGTCAGGGGCTGGCCGTTCTTGAGCGCGGCGGTGAAGGCCAGCATGCGGTCGATGGGCAGGCGGGCGCGCCGGCCCAGGGCCGGGTCGATCTGCACCTCGTTGAGGCCCTGCTCCAGCACGCGGACCACGCCGGCCAGGCTGTTCATGGCCATCCAGGGGCATTGGGCGCAGCTCTTGCAGGTGGCGCTGTTGCCGGCGGTGGGGGCCTCGATGAAGGTCTTGCCGGGGTTGTGCAGGCGCATCTGGTGCAGCAGGCCCAGGTCGGTGGCGACGATGAATTCGTGCGCATCGAGCTCGCGGGCGGCCTTGAGCATGGCGGCGGTCGAGCCCACCACGTCGGCCAGGGCGACCACCTCGGCAGGCGATTCGGGGTGCACCAGCACGCGGGCGGCGGGGTGCTCTCGCATCAGGGCTTCGAGCTCGAAGGCCTTGAACTCGTCGTGCACGATGCAGGCGCCGTTCCAGAACACCATGTCGGCGCCGGTCTCGCGCTGGATGTAGGCGCCCAGGTGGCGGTCGGGGGCCCAGAGCACCTTCTGGCCCTGCTCTTTGAGGGCGCGCACGATCTCGAGGGCACAGCCCGAGGTGACCATCCAGTCTGCGCGCGCCTTGACCGCCGCGCTGGTGTTGGCGTAGACGACCACGGCACGGTCGGGGTGGGCGTCGCAGAAGGCACTGAAGGCCTCGGTGGGGCAGCCCAGGTCGAGCGAGCAGGTGGCGTCGAGGTCGGGCATCAGCACCCGCTTCTCGGGCGAGAGGATCTTGGCGCTCTCACCCATGAAGCGCACCCCGCAGACGACCAGGGTCTGGGCTGCGTGGTCGCGGCCGAAGCGGGCCATCTCGAGCGAGTCGGCCACCAGGCCGCCGGTCTCCTCGGCCAGGTCCTGCAGGTCGGGGTGCACGTAGTAGTGCGAGACCATGACCGCATTGCGGGCCTTCAGCAGCTCGCGGATGCGCTGCTTGAGCGCGGCGCGCTCGGCCGGCGCGGGCTCTGGCGGCACACGGGCCCAGGCGTGGCGGGTGGAGCAGGCCGAGCCGGCGTGCTCGCCGGGCTGTTCGTAGTCGACATCAATCACGGAACTCGTCACCCCACTCATCACAGGCCCTCGAAACGCATCGAAAAATCCACCGCCCGCACGTCCTTGGTGAGGCCGCCGATCGAGATGCGGTCGACCCCAGTCTCGGCCAGCGCGCGCAGGCCTTCGAGGGTGACGCCGCCCGAGATCTCGAGCACCGCGCGCCCGGCGTTGATGCGCACCGCCTCGTGCAGCGAGGGCAGTGCCATGTTGTCGAGCAGCACCATGCGGGCGCCGGCGTCGAGCGCCTCGTGCAGCTGGGCCAGGGTCTCGACCTCGATCTCGATGAACTCGGCCTGGGCGGCCACCTGCTGGGCGGCTTCGAGCACCGGGCGGATGCCGCCGGCCGCAGCGATGTGGTTTTCCTTGATGAGCACCGCGTCGTACAGGCCGATGCGGTGGTTCTGCCCGCCGCCGGTACGCACCGCGTATTTCTGGGCCAGGCGCAGACTCGGCAGGGTCTTGCGGGTGTCGACGATGCGTGCCCGCGTGCCCTTGACCGCTTCGACATGCTCGGCGGTGCGGGTGGCCACGCCGCTGAGCAGTTGCAGGAAATTGAGTGCGCTGCGTTCGGCACTGAGCAGGCCGCGCGCCGCACCCCGGATCTCGAGCACCACCTGATCGGCCTGGCAGCGCTGGCCTTCGGCCACATGCCACTGCAACTGGGCCAGGGGCTCGCAACCGCGCACCGCCGCCTCGACCCAGTCGCGGCCGCACAGCACGGCATTCTCACGTGCCAGGATGCGTGCCGTGACGCTGCGCCCGGCGGGCACCAGGGCGGCCGTCAGGTCGCCCGGGCCGACATCTTCCTGCAGGGCCCGGGCCACGTCGGCCTGGGCCAGAGCGGCCACGGCCGCCGGAGAAAAATCGAAAAAACGTGTCATGGGCGCGAAGCATAGCCGCTCGAAAGCCGCTTTCCGGGCCATGACATGCGTATGACAGGCACAAAGAGAGGTTACCGGTCGGTAAAAAAAGCGAGAAAAGGTCAAGCCATCCCTCCCTGGCTTCGTCAAGTTTCAGACCCATCCAGTTTCTGTCGGGACATGCCCCGGATCAGCTCGACAAGCCTCCAACCAACACCCCCGCCAAACCCGGTACACTGCCGCCCGAATTGTGCATCGCACCAAACAAGCCCCCCGGAGACAAGCCATGAAGATCGTTCACAGCCTGGCCGAGCTGCGCCAGGCGCTGGCCGAGGCCCGCCGCCCCGCTTTCGTGCCCACCATGGGCAATCTGCACGAGGGCCATCTGGCCCTGGTGCGCCAGGCCCGGCCGCTGGGCGATGTGAGCGTGGCCAGCATCTTCGTCAACCGCCTGCAGTTCCTGCCGCACGAGGACTTCGACAGCTACCCGCGCACCTGGGAGGCCGACTGCGCCAAGCTGCGCGCCACCGGCTGCGACCTGCTGTTCGCGCCGCGCGAGGCCGATCTCTACCCCGAGCCCCAGACCTTCAAGGTGCAGCCCGATCCGGCGCTGGCCGATCTGCTGGAGGGCCAGTTCCGGCCCGGCTTCTTCACCGGGGTCTGCACCGTGGTGATGAAGCTGTTCATGGCCGTGTTTGCCGGCAAGGCCGAGGGCGTGGCGGTGTTCGGCAAGAAGGACTACCAGCAGCTGATGGTGCTGCGCCGCATGGCCCAGCAATTCGCCCTGCCGGTCGAGGTGGTGGCCGGCGAGACCTGCCGGGCCGCCGACGGGCTGGCGCTGAGCTCGCGCAACGGCTACCTCAGCGAGTCCGAGCGGGCCCGGGCGGTTCAGCTGTCGCTGGCGCTGCGCGAGCTGGGCCGCGAGGCCCTGGCCGCCGCCCATGCCCTGCCCCAGCGGCTCGATGCGCTGGAGGCCCAGGCCCTCGAGGGCCTGCAGGCCCAGGGCTGGCAAGCCGACTACCTGACGGTGCGCCGGCGCAGCGACCTGCAACGCCCCCAGGGCGGCGAGCCGCTGGTGGTGCTGGGCGCGGCGCGCCTGGGTGGTACGCGGCTGATCGACAACCTGGAAATGGACAGCTGATCCGCCTGAGCCTACTTTTTGTGGCTCAGCAGGTAGGTCATCAATGCACTCGCGGCACTTGAGACGATGGCCGTGGCCCAGCGTTTGTCATCGGCCGAACCGGTCAGCATGGCGTTGATGCAGCACCAGAAGAGGATGCCGCCCATGAGCAGGGCCGCAGTGAACATGGCGATGGACTTGCCCCGGGCCACATTCAGGTCATAGCCCTCGTGGCGAAGGCGCAAGCTGCGCTCCTCGTCGTGCTCGGGTGGTGCGATGTCGATCTTGCCGACCAGAACGCTGTCCAGCGCAATGGTGGCCGTGGCCGGCGTAGCACTCGCTGTGGCTTGGGTGGCGGGCGATCGATGGGTGGATTCAGGTGCAGCCGGCATACATCAGCCTGGATGGCGCGAGGTTCAGAGCCCCACGATTTCTTTGACGATATGGTTGTCGCCATCCAGAAGCGCGACCCGCTGCCGCAACTGGGCACCTTCCCGTGCCACGGCATAGAGGGCCAGCGCCCGACGAATAATCTCGCCTTTGGCGCTCCCCGCCTGCACTGAAAGACTTTCCAGGGTTGCGGCCGCGTCCGCAGACAGCGAGATGCTCATCCTGGTGGCGGGAGGGGTGCTTGGTGCGCTTTGATGGGCCATGGGACGCTCCTTATACCAATCCGATCGCTTGTGATGCCACCATCCCTGTTCAGATGTACACATTTGTGCGGCGTTGATGGCTCATGACGGCGTTCAGCGCCGCACCACCACCAGGCCCTTGAGGTATTCGCCCTCGGGGAAATGGATGGTCATGGGGTGGTCGGGTGCGCCTGACAGGCGCTCGGTGATGTAGCCGTCGACCCCTGCGTCGGCGCCGGCCGAGGCGACGATCTTGTGGAAGAGGTCGGCGCTGATGCCGCCCGAACACGAGTAGGTGAAGAGCACGCCGCCCGGGGCCAGCAGCTTGAAGGCCAGGCGGTTGATGTCCTTGTAGGCCCGGGCCGCGCGCTCGGCGTGGGCGGCAGTGGGGGCGAACTTCGGCGGGTCGAGGATGATGGCGTCGAAGGTCCGGCCCTCGGCGCCGAAGCGGCGCAGCGAGGCGTTCACATCGGCGTCGAGGAACTCGGCGCGCTCGGGCGCGAAGCCGTTGAGCGCCACATGGGCGCGGGCCCGCTCCAGCGCCGGGCCCGAAGAGTCGATCGAGGTCACATGGCCGGCGCCGCCGGCCAGCGCGGCCACGGTGAAGCCGCCGGTGTAGCAATAGCAGTTGAGCACGGTGCCGAAGCCGCGCCGCCGCGTGGTCTCGGCGAAGCGCTTGCGGCTGTCGCGCTGGTCGAGGTAGAAGCCGGTCTTGTGGCCCTCGTGCACATCGAGGGTGAGGCGCCATTCATGCTCTTCGATGGTCACCGCCGTGGACGCGGGCGCGCCGTCGTCGCCGACACCGCCGCGCAACCAGCCCTTGACCTCGGGCAGGCCCTCGAGGCCGCGCGCGCTGGCGTCCGAGCGCTCGTAGAGTTTCTTCAGGCCGGTGTGGGCCAAGAGGGCATCGGCCAGCACCGCCTTCCAGCGTTCGGTGCCGGCGCTGGTGAACTGGGCCACCAGGGTGTCGTCGTAGCGGTCGACGATCAGGCCCGGCAGGCCGTCGGATTCGCCATGCACCAGGCGGATGCCATTGCTCTTCACCTCGAACCAGGCGCGCGCCGCGATGGCGCGGGCCACCGCCGCCTGGAAGAAGGCGGCATCGATGCGCTGGCCCTCGTCGAAGCTCCAGACCCGCGCGCGGATGCGCGAGGCCGGGCTGAACGCCGCCCAGGCCAGGAAGCGCCCGTCGTGGGCCTCGATGCGCACGGTCTCGCCCGCATCGCCACCGCCCTTGGCGATGGCCGAGTCAAAAATCCAGGGGTGGCCCCGCAGCAGCGAGCGCTCCTTGCCTTCGCGCAGTCGAATCGTTTTCATGGGCCCGGATTGTCCGGGTTTTTGCTTGCAGCTGAAACGAATGCTTACTGCGAGTCCGGTACCGGCGCTGGTGCTGGCGCCGCGACCATGTCGATCACATCGAAGGGGCAGCGCCGCTCGCACAGGCGGCAGCCGGTGCAGGCCTCGGCCTGGTGCAGGGTCGAGGCCTTGCGGCCGGCGCTCAGCTCCAGGCTCAGCAGGTGCAGGGGGCAGGCGGCCACGCACCAGCCACAGCCGGTGCAGCGCGCGGTGTCGATGCGCGGCAGCAGGGGCAGGCCACCGCGCGCCATTCAGATCGGCTGCAGGAAGCGCTCGAAGCGCGGCGCCCAGTGGGCCTTGATGTCGGCCGAGACCAGCACCCGGCCGGCGCGGCCGATCAGCAGGGCGCGCGGCACCAGGCCGATGTAGCGCGAATCGGCGCTGTTGTCGCGGTTGTCGCCCAGCATCAGGTATTGGCCGGCGGGCACGGTGAGCGGCCCGAAGCTGCTGCGCGCCTGCACGCCCTTGAGCCATTGCACGCGGTGCTCGACGCCGTCGATGCGTTCGGTCAGGCGCAGGGCCTGCAGGTTCTGGCCCGAGTCGAGGTGCTCGGTCAGCATCTCGGGGTGCTCGTAATGGGCCGCCTGGCCGTTGATGTAGAGGATCTCGTCGCGCATCTCGACGCGGTCGCCCGGCACCGCGACCAGGCGTTTGATGAGGCGGGTGCCGTCCTGCGGCGAGGAGAAGGTGACCACGTCGCCGCGCCGGGGTTCGCCCAGGTGGGCCAGCACCAGGTTGCTCAGCGGCAGCTTGAAGTCGTAGGCCAGGCGGTTGACGAAGACCACATCGCCTTCAAGCAGGGTGGGCCGCATCGAGCCCGAGGGGATGGGGTTCCAGTCGGCCACCGCGGTGCGGAACAGGCCGAAGCACAGCAGCACCAGCAGAAAGGAACGGTTGCTCTTGATCCAGTCGAGAGAGGCTTTCAGCACGGGGGTCAATCGTTGTCGATGAGGCGCCGATGTTACTGCGCCGGGGCTGCGGCGACACCAAAGGCCCAGGGGCTGCGGCGCCTCAGGCGGCCAGCCAGCCGGCCTGCCACCAGCGCTGCAGCCAGCCCGCCAGGGTGGCCTCGTCGGGCAGCACCGGGCCGCCGCTGAAGCGCTCGATGGCGCCGGCCAGGGTGGCGCCGGGCGGCTGCAGGGCCTGCAGGAATTCGGCCTCGGCCGGCTCCAGGCTGCAGAAGTGCGGCTGCTGGCCCTGGCGCCAGACGGCCAGGTGGCGGGCCTCGGCGAGCGCCTGCGGCGGCGGCACCTCCAGGTCGGCGTCGAGCGCCTGCCACAGGGCCACCACATTGCTGCCCACCTCACGCAGCACCAGGCCCGCATGGCAGGCCGGGCTGGTCTGCAGCCAGCGGCCTTCGGCATCGGCCTGCACCGCCTCGGCGCTGAGAGCCGGCAGGTCGGGGCCGTCGAAGCAGGCGCGCAGGTCCCAGTCGAGGCGGGCCAGCTCGAACAGCTCGGGGTTGTGCGGATAGCGGGCCTGCAGATGGGCGGCAAAGCCGGCGCCGTAACGGCCCAGGCCCTCGCCACGCGGCGGCCGGGCGACAGCGAAGGCCCGGGCCTCGGCCTCGAAGGTGTCGCCGCCCAGGTAGCGCAGCAGGCGCGGATGGGCATCGGCCAGCACCTCGGCCAGACGCGCGCGGTAGGCGTTGTGGTAGATGGCCAGGCCGCGCTCGCCGTCCAGGCCGCGCGGGCCTGCTGGGGCCTCGGTGTCGACCAGGCCCAGGGCCTGGTCGAGGGGGCGTTCATCGAGCAGGCAGTCGGCCAGGATCTGCTGCAGGTCGGCCAGATCGGTGGCGGCGGCCTCAGACCGGCCCGGCGGGGCAGCGGGGGCCTCGGCGGCGGCCTCCGCCAGGGTCTGGGCGGCGATGCGGCGGGCCTGGTCCAGTTCGGCCACCAGCTCGGCCAGCGGCGGGATGTGGTCGTCGCGCTCGATCATGGTGGCCACCGCGCCGAAACGACGGCAGGCGGCCTCGTAGAGATCCCAGACCGCCGGGGCGACCGGGTGGTCGTGGGTGTCGATGATGTGGCTGCCGCAGTCCGAATGACCGGCCAGGTGGATCTGGCGCACCCGCGCGGCAGGCAGGGCCTCAAGGTAATCCAGCGGGTCGAAGCCGTGGTTGACGCTGCTGACATAGACGTTGTTGACATCGAGCAGCAGCTCGCAGTCGGCCTCGGCGGCCACATGGCTCAGGAACTGCCATTCGGCCTGGGCCGAGTCGCGGTAGCGCAGGTAGCTGGAGACGTTCTCGAGCACCAGCCGGCGCTGCAGCACGTCCTGGGCCTGGCGCAGGTGCCCGATCACGCGGCGGGCGGCCTCGTCGGTGTAGGGCAGCGGGTAGAGATCGTGCAGGCAGCGCCCGGGGGTGCCGGTCCAGCACAGGTGGTCGGAGACCCACATCGGCTGCACGCGGTCGGCCAGGGCCTTGACCCGGGCCAGGTAATCGGGGTTCAGGCCCTGGGCCGAACCGAGGGACATGGCCACGCCGTGCATGGCCATGGGGTAGTCGCGGCGGAAGCGCTCGAGCATGGCCAGGGGCTTGCCGCCGTCGACCAGGAAGTTGTCGGTGATGATCTCCAGCCAATCCACCGCCTGCGGCGCGGCCAGGAAGTCGGCGTAGTGCGGGGTGCGCAGGCCCAGGCCGAAGCCGGGCGACGGGGGAAGGATGGGGTTCATGCCGGCAGCTTGCAGGGGTCTCGATGAAGGTCCGGGGCGCGCAGGCGCGCCCCGGGAGCCAGGGACGCGGAGCCGATCAGAGATCGCTGATGGTGCCGCCCTTGCTCAGGCACTGGCCGGCGCCCAGGGCCTTGAAGCCATGGCCCTTGCATTGGTTCTGGCCCTTGCAGGCGTGTTCGGCGGTCTTGCAGTCGCTCATGCCCTTGCACTCGTTGACGTTGTAGCAGTGCACGGTGTCGGCAGCGCCGACCGACTTGCCCGAACCGCCCATGGGGGTGTCGGCGGCCATGGCGGCCGAGGCCATGGCGAGGGCCGAGGCGGCCAGGGCGAAGGATGCGGCGGTCTTGAGGCTGGTGGTGTTCATGGGGTGGCTCCTCTACAAAAGTTTGGATCGCGGGTTTGACGATTGAAAAGACGACAGGGGCGTCTCGGTCCCACCGGATGCCGCCCTGGAGCAGCGTCCGATGTGCATCAGTCGGTCCAGCGACCCGCTTCTTACAGCCCGCCCGAAAAAATCCCGAAGTTTTTTTAATGCAAGCCAGCCCAGGAGGGAAGACTGCTTTGTGGAGGTGCGCAACCCGCACAGCGACGTAACGTGACGTGGCGCGGCGGCCGCTCTGCGTCAGCGCTCCGAGGAGCCCGGTTTCTTGCGCGCGCGCGGATGGGCCGCGTCGTAGGCGCGGGCCAGGTGCTGGAAGTCGAGCCGGGTGTAGACCTGGGTGGTGCTGATGTTGGCGTGGCCCAGCAGCTCCTGCACCGCCCGCAGGTCGCCGCTGGACTGCAGCAGGTGGCTGGCAAAGGAGTGGCGCAGCATGTGCGGATGCACCGGCGTCGCCAGCCCGGCCAGCAGGCTGCGCCGGCGCAGACGTTGCCAGACCGACTGCGGTGTGAGCCGGGTGCCGTGGCGGCCCATGAACAGCGCCGGCTGGCTGACGAAGTCGTCGGCCCCGGCCCCGCCGCGCAGGGCCAGCCAGCGCTGCAGGGCGGCCAGTGCGGCGCGGCCCAGGGGCACGCTGCGGCGCTTGCTGCCCTTGCCCTGGACCTGGGCCTCGGCGGCCTGCAGATCGATCCAGCCCCGTCCCTGCTGCAGAGCCTCGGCGCTGGCGCGCACATCGAGCCCGACCAGTTCACCGACACGCAGGCCGCTGCCATAGAGCAGTTCGACCATGGCGGCATCGCGGGCCTCGAGCCAGGGGTCGTCGTCGGGCTGGTGGTGTTCGGCGAGCTGCACCGCGGCGTCCACCCCCAGGGCCTTGGGCAGGGGCTTGGCCGCCTTGGGGGCGCGCACGTCGGCGACCGGGTTGCTGCGCAGCAGGCCCTCGCGGCCCAGCCAGGTGTAGAAGCCGCGCCAGACCGACAGGATGAGCGCGATGCCGCGCCCGCTGCGCCCGGCGCCGTGCAACTGGGCGGCCCAGCGCCGGATGTGGGCACCCTGCACCGCCGTCAGCGCCAGCCCCGCCTCGGCGGCCAGGCGGGTCAGGCGTTGCAGGTCGAGGGTGTAGATCTGCACCGTGCGCGCGGCCAGGCGCTTCTCGAAGCGCACATGGTCGAGGTAGCGCTGCACCAGCGGATCGGCGTCGCCCTCCGGACGGAGACCGTCGGACCCGGGCTCGGTGCGGGGGGCGTCCATGGGCAGACCGCAGCCCCGAGCTCAGTGGCGCAGGCGGGTCAGGGCGGCGCTGGCCAGCTCGGCCATGCGTTCGAGGAAGTCGGTGCCCATGCCGCTGTGGAAGCGCTGTGGATCGGGCGAGGCCAGCACCAGCATGCCGAAGGCCGGCGCGGTGCTGCCGATGGCGCCCGGGCGCAGCGGCAGCAGGGCCAGCGACACGGCGGCGGCCGGGTCGGGCAGCCAGTCGACGGCCTCGAAGCCGGGGTTGGCGCCGCAGAAGGGCGCGGTCAGCGACGAGGCGAAGGTGCGGGCGTCTTCGCTGACGCCGAGGGCGAAGCCCGAGTCGGCGTGCTGGGCGGCGACGCCCCAGACCTTGATGGCCACCTGGGGCACCAGGAACTGGGTGCGCACGTCTTCGGCGATGCGGTGCGGCAGCTCGGCCGGGTCTTCGGTGCGCAGCAGGCCCAGGGCCCAGCGCTGGAGCTTGTCGGCGATGATGGCGTTCTCGTTGCTGTGGCGGATCATGTCCATGATCCGGCCTTCGAGCGTCTTGATCTTCTCGCGCAACATCTCGGCCTGGCGCTCCTGCAGGCTGACCGCCCGGTTGCCGTGCGGGCTGGTCATCTGCACGCTGGCCAGGACCTCGGCATGGCGCTCGAAGAAGTCGGGCGTGTTGCTGAGGTAGTTGGCGATGTCGTCTTCGGTGATCGGGTTCATGCCGGAGTTGTCGCGGTCGGTCATATCGGGGCCATTCTGGAGGGGGTTCAAAGCGCGTCGGGCAGGTCGATCCGGCCCTCGAAGACCGTCTCGGCCGGGCCGGTCATGAGCACATGCTGGCCCACACCGTTCCATTCGATGGTCAGTTGGCCGCCATGGGTCTGCACCTCGACGCGCGAGTCGAGCAGCCCCAGCCGGATGCCGGCCACCACGGCGGCGCAGGCGCCGGTGCCGCAGGCCAGGGTCTCGCCGGCACCGCGCTCGTAGACGCGCAGGCGCACCTGGCGGCGCGTCACCACCTGCAGGAAGCCGGCATTGACGCGGCGCGGAAAACGCGGGTGGTGCTCGATCAGGGGGCCGAGGCGGGCCACGGGGGCGGCCTCGGCATCGGGCACCAGCCAGACCGCATGGGGGTTGCCCATGGACAGCACCGCCACACGCAGCTCACCGGCCTCGGGGTCCTCGGCCAGCGCCAGCGGCCAGGTCTGCCAGGCACCCTGCGCCTGGGCCTGCAGGCCGGCGGCATCGAAGGGGATGTCGGCCAGTTCGAACACCGGCGCGCCCATGTCGACGGTGACACGGCCATCGGGGTTGAGCACCGGCTCGATCAGGCCCGAGCGGGTCTGCACGCGGATGGCGCTCTTGCGCGTCAGGCCCTTGTCGTGCACATAGCGGGCGAAGCAGCGCGAGCCGTTGCCGCATTGCTCGACCTCGCCGCCGTCGGCGTTGTGGATCACGTATTCGAAATCGATCCCCGGGCCCGGCGACGGGCGCACGCTGAGGATCTGGTCGGCGCCGACACCGAAGTGGCGGTCGGCCAGGAAACGGTATTGGGCTGCACTCAGGCCCAGGAGCCCGTCGGTCTCGTCGAGCACGACGAAATCGTTGCCGGCCCCCTGCATCTTGGTAAAGCGGATCTGCATCCCGCAATTATCAATCACGGATCCCCCGGCAGCGGGTCTCCGGCCCGGGGCGGTCGGCGGCTCAATCGATGTGGATGTGGCCCGCCTTCACCACCTCGGCCCATTTGAGCCGGTTGGCATGCACCGTCGCCTTGAACTGCTCGGGCGTCTCGAGGCGCGCGCTGTTGCCGCTCTGTTCCAGCCGCGCCTTGAGTTCGGGGTTCTCGAGCACCGCCCGCACGGCGCTGTTGAGGCGGCCCACCACGCGCGCATCGGTGCCCTTGGGGGCGAAGATGCCGAACCAGATCGAGCTGTCGAAGCCCTGGGTGCCGGGCAGACCGCTCTCGGCAATCGTGGGCACCTCGGCCACGGCCGGCACACGTTGCGCGGTGGTGACGCCGAGCAGCCGGACCTTGCCGGCCTTGTACTGGGTCAGCACGGTCTGCACCTGGTTCATGATGCAGCAGGTCTCGCCGCGCAGCACCGAGGTCATGGCCTCGGGGCCGCCCTTGTAGGGCACGTGCACCATGTCCAGGCCCAGGCGCGAGTTGAACTCGGCAAACGCCATATGCGTGCCCGCGCCGTTGCCCGTGGAGGCATAGTTGTACTTGCCGGGGTGGGCCTTGATCTCGTCCACGAACTCCTTGAGGTTCTTGACGTTGATCACATT
>JAFAMV010000196.1 GCA_019233055.1 Curvibacter sp. | reverse complement strand
CCCAGCCACAGACCGCGCAGGGTGATGAAGGCCGCATAGCTGATCGAGGCCAACACCAGGATGCCGGCGCTGTGGGGCATGCGCAGCAGGCTGCCGTAGCTGCGCAGGGCCGGGCCGAGGGCTGCACTGCCGCCCGGCTGGCCCGGCGCTGGCGCCTCATCGTGCACTGCGACGAAGATGGCCAGCCAGGCCAGCGCGGTGCCGGCGCCCAACACCGCAAAACCCAGCCGCCAGGAACTGTGTTCCACCAGCCAGGCCAGGGGCGTGCCGGTGGCCAACAGACCGACCCCGCCCAGGCCCATGACCAGGCCGGACAAGGCCGCGAAGCGGCTGGCTGGAAAGCGCCGGGCGATGAACAGGGTGCAGACCAGAAAGGCCGGGGCGCAACCCACGCCGATCAGGGCCTGGCCCAGCAGCAGCCAGCCAAAGCCCGGTGCCGCCGCCGCCAGGATCGAACCCAGGATGGCCAGGGGCAGGGCCCAGAGGATGGTCTTGCGCAGACCATGCAGATCGACGCCCAGCCCCATGACGATCTGCAGGCCTCCGAAGGCGAAATGGAAGGCGGCGGCGAACAGCCCGAGCTGGCCCGGCGTGAGCTGCCATTGGGCCTGCAGCGGCACGGCCATCATTGCGGCGACTGTGCGGTAGGCGCTGCTCATGGTGAAGCCCAGGCACAAGGCCAGCAGCATGGGCCAGAGGCCTTTCTCGGAGGCGGGGTCGGCAGGTGCGGTGCGGGGGCTGGGCATCGGGCGATTGTGCCCAACAGGGAGGGCGAGCGAGGGGTGGGGAATGGCGGACCTTCTGATCGGGTGGTTTTCGGGGCCTTCTGCTGCTTGGCGGCCATGGCGGGGGCCGTTAGAGTCGGTCGGGAATGCGAAGCACGATGAATTCCCTTTCTGATCTCCCGGTGCGCTGCGGCACCGGCCGCCAGGGCCTGGTCCGGCATGCCATGCGATGGTGCGGGGTGACCCTGCTGGTCCTGGGGCCCTTCATGGTCGCAGGGCCGGCCTGGGCCCTCAAAGACGGTGTGCCGGCTCCGGACACCCTGGCCGCCCGTGTGCAGGCCTGCACCGTCTGCCATGGCAGGGAGGGCCGGGCCACGCCCGACGGCTATTTCCCTCGCCTGGCGGGTAAGCCGGCGGGCTATCTCTACCATCAACTGCTCAACATCCGCGACGGCCGGCGGCGCTATCCGCCGATGGCCAGGCTGTTGCAAAACCTCAGCGACGACTACCTGCGGGAGATCGCCGGCTATTTTTCGACGCTGGATCTGCCCTATGCAGCGCCGCGTCCGGCGCAGGCCTCGGCCGCCGAACTGGAGACCGGCCGCCGCCTGGTGCAGCAGGGCGACGGCAGCCGGGATCTGCCGGCCTGTGTGCAATGCCATGGCCAAGCGATGACGGGCGTGGCGCCGGCCATCCCGGGTCTGCTGGGCCTGCCGCGCGACTACCTCAATGGCCAGCTGGGGGCCTGGCAGACCGGCCAGCGCCACGCCCAGGCACCGGATTGCATGGCCGAGGTGGCCCGCCGCCTGCGCCCCGAAGAGGTCAGCGCCGTGTCGGCCTGGCTGTCGTCCCAACCCCTGCCGGCGGACACGCATCCGGCAGCCGGCCTGCCCCGGGCCTTGCCGGCACGCTGCGGCTCGGTGGCTGTCGGGAGTGGGTCATGAAAGCCTGGCTCCGTTGGCCGGCCGCAGGGGCGGCGTTGATGCTGGTGCTGGCGCCCCTGGTGGTCGCCTGGCTGAATGTGCGGGGCGAGGAGCCCCTGTCCGATGCCGTGCCAGGGCCGGCACCCGCGGCGCAGATCCAGCGTGGTGCCTACCTGGCCCAGGTCGGCAATTGCATGGCCTGCCACACCCAGGCCGGGGGGGCGCCCTTTGCCGGCGGGCGGGCCATCGACACCCCCTTCGGGACGGTCTACTCGTCGAACCTGACGCCGGACATGCAGACCGGCCTCGGGCGCTGGTCGCCCGACCATTTCTGGCGGGCCCTGCACCACGGGCGCTCCCGAGACGGGCGGCTGCTGAACCCTGCCTTCCCCTACACCGAGTTCACCCGGATCTCACGCCAGGATTCGGATGATCTGTACGCCTACCTGCACAGCCTGCCCGCCCAGAGTCAGGCCCAGCCGCCCTCGACCCTGCGCTGGCCGCTGGACACCCCATGGGCGCTGGCGCTCTGGCGGGCGCTGTATTTCCGGGCCGCCGACCCGTCGCCGCAAGGACCTGCGGGGCAGAGCGCCGAATGGCAGCGCGGGGCCTACCTGGTCAATGGCCTGGGACACTGTGGTGCCTGCCACACCCCGCGGGATCGCCTGGGCGGTCTGCGCAGCGGCGAGCCCTTTCGTGGGGGCCTGCTGCCGGCCCGCCAGGGCTATGCGCCGGCCCTCAGCGACCCGGCCGAGGCCGGCGTGATGGACTGGCCGGTCGAGGACATCGTGGCGCTGCTCAAGACCGGGATCAACGGGCGTGCGGTGGTCAGCGGCCCCATGGCCGAGGTGGTGTTCCGCAGCACCCGGTTCCTGCAGGAGGCCGATGCCCGGGCGATGGCGGTCTACCTGAAAAGCCTGCCGGTGCAGGCGGCCCGCACGCTGCCCGTGCCGCCACGCTGGCCGGCGCAGCTGCAACTGGGCCGGCAGCTCTATGAGCACCATTGCGCGCAATGCCACGGCGAGCAGGGGCAGGGGGTGCCGGGGGCCTATCCCGCGCTGGCCGGCAACCGTGCGGTGGCGATGGGGCAGCCGGCGAATCTGGTCCGCATCGTGCTCGACGGCGGCTATCCGCCTGCCACCCCGGGCCATCCGCGCCCGCACGGCATGCCGCCCTTGCGGCAGCAGCTCAGCGACGAGGAGGTCGCCGCCGTGCTGTCGTATGTGCGCGACAGGTGGGGCGATGGGGCCGGACCGGTGTCCTCGCTCGACCTGTTGCGGGACCGGGGCACCGACGGGTTCTGAGCTCTTGCCACGAGCGGCCGCCCGCGCCGCTTGGGGTACCATGCCCGCCTTGCTTGGAGTGGCACTCATGTCTGAATGGTCGGTGGTCTGTCTGTGTGCCGATTGGTGCGGGGTCTGCAAACAGTACCAATCGGTCTTCGAAGGGGTGGCCCGACGCTTCCCCGGCGTGTCCTTCCATTGGGTGGACATCGAGGACGAAGACGAGGCCATGGGGGACGTGGATGTCGAGACCTTCCCGACGCTGCTGATCGCCGAAGGCGATCGGGTGCACCATTTTGGCGCATTGACGCCACAGCCTGAGGTGCTGTCGCGCCTGGTCGCCGGTTTCACGGCCGAGGCCGGCCGAGCGGCCGCCAGCGATCCCGAAGCGGCCGCGCTGTGGGCTCGCGTGCATCGGGTGTTGGGGCCGTCGACCTGCAGATGAGCGAAAACAAGCTGGCTTTACCTTTGCAAATCAATGCTTTAGACATTACAATACGAGCTTCACGACCAAACGGGCGGGTACTTACCGCCCGTTTTTTTTGGTTAATCGTTTTTCATTCATTGTTTTCGGCGGGGTGTGCAGGGGTGGCGGGATGCCGCCCGGCACGGTCTGCCATACACAACAGGTTGCATCCGGATCAACGTGGCGCTACAGCAAACCGTCGAACAAACCGTAACTGGACTGGGTTACCAACTCGTGGAGATCGAGCGCTCTGCGGGGGGGCTGCTGCGCATCACGATCGATCTTCCGTGGTCGCCCGAGGCGGCGGTGCCGGCGGGTGCTTATGCCACCGTGACGGTCGAAGACTGCGAGAAGGTCACACGGCAGCTGCAATTCGCGCTCGAGGTCGACAACGTCGACTACCGCCGCCTTGAGGTCTCTTCCCCGGGGCTGGACCGGCCCCTGCGTGGCGAGGAGGATTTCGAGCGCTTTGTCGGCGAGGTCATCGACATCACGCTCAAGGCCCCCATGGGTGCGGCCGCCGAGGGTCTGGTGCATGCCAACCGCAAGAAATTCAGGGGGACGCTGGAGCGTGCCGAGACCGCAGGTGAGCCGGGCGGCTGGCAGATCGTCTGGCGCGACGAGCCTCAGGTGAAGCCTGGTCAGAAGGTCAGCAAGAAGCGGGTTCCCGCGCCCCTGCAGGTGCTGGGTTTCACGCTCGATGAGCTGCGTGAGGCGCGTCTGGCACCGATTGTCGATTTCAAGGGGCGGGGCGCCTCCAAGGAAAGCCCCTCGGCCTGAACTGGCGGCCCGGTCTGCCAGGGCGGCCCGGGCTCCAACTGCATCGTTTTGGATAGGAGAGTCGTGACATGAATCGCGAATTGTTGATGTTGGTCGAAGCCATCTCGCGCGAAAAGAATGTGGAGCGTGACGTGGTGTTCGGCGCCGTGGAATCCGCGCTGGCCCAGGCCACCAAGAAGCTCTATGAGGGCGAGGTGGACATTCGCGTGGCGATTGATCGCGACACCGGTGTCTACGAAACCTTCCGCCGCTGGCATGTGGTGCCCGATGAGGCCGGCCTGCAGCTGCCCGACCAGGAAATCCTGCTCTTCGAAGCCAAGGAACAGATCCCCGACATCGAGATCGACGAGTACATCGAAGAATCGGTGCCCTCCGTGCCCATCGGCCGCATCGGCGCCATGGCGGCCAAGCAGGTGATCCTGCAGAAGATCCGCGACGCCGAGCGCGAGATGCTGCTGAACGATTTCATGTCGCGCGGCGACAAGATCTTCGTCGGCACCGTCAAGCGCATGGACAAGGGCGACATCATCGTCGAGTCCGGTCGCGTCGAAGGTCGCCTGCGCCGCAGCGAGATGATCCCCAAGGAAAACCTGCGCAACGGCGACCGCGTGCGCGCCATGATCATGGAGGTCGATCTGACCCTGCGCGGCGCGCCCATCGTGCTGTCGCGTTCGGCGCCCGAGTTCATGGTCGAACTGTTCCGCCAGGAAGTCCCCGAGATCGAACAGGGCCTGCTCGAGATCAAGTCCTGCGCCCGCGATGCCGGCTCGCGCGCCAAGATCGCGGTGCTCTCGCATGACAAGCGGGTCGACCCCATCGGCACCTGCGTCGGTGTGCGCGGCACCCGCGTCAACGCCGTCACCAACGAGCTGGCCGGCGAGCGCGTCGACATCGTGCTGTGGAGCGAAGACCCGGCCCAGTTCGTGATCGGTGCCCTGGCCCCGGCCAATGTGCAGTCGATCGTGGTGGACGAGGAAAAGCACGCCATGGATGTGGTGGTCGACGAGGAGAACCTCGCCATCGCCATCGGCCGTGGCGGCCAGAACGTGCGCCTGGCTTCCGACCTGACCGGCTGGAAGATCAACATCATGGACGCCGCCGAGTCGGCCCAGAAGCAGGCCAACGAATCGCAGGCCACGCGCACGCTGTTCATGGAGAAGCTCGACGTCGACGAAGAGATCGCCGACATCCTGATCTCCGAAGGCTTCACCAGCCTCGAGGAAGTGGCCTACGTGCCGATCCAGGAGATGCTGGAGATCGAAGGCTTCGACGAAGACACCGTCAACGAGCTGCGCGCCCGGGCCAAGGATGCCCTGCTCACGATGGAGATCGTGCGCGAGGAAAGTGTCGACGAGGTGTCCCAGGACTTGCGTGACCTCGAGGGCCTGAGCCCCGAGCTGATCGCCAAGCTGGCCACCGGCGGGGTGCATACCCGCGACGAACTGGCGGATCTTGCGGTGGACGAACTCACCGAACTCACCGGCCAGACCCCTGATGAAGCCAAAGCTTTGATCCTGAAGGCACGCGAACACTGGTTTGCGGGTCAAGAGTAATGGTCATGGAGGCACGAACCGAATATGTCCAGTACCACTGTCGCCGAGTTTGCTAACGAACTCAAGAAGTCCCCTGAAACCCTGCTGGAGCAGCTGCGCTCCGCAGGCGTGCCCAAGGGCGCGTCTTCCGATTCCCTGACCGATGCGGACAAGCAGCGGCTGCTGAGCTTTCTGCAGGCCGCCCATGGCACCGCCTCGGCAGACCGCAAGAAGATCACCCTGGTGAAGAAGTCGACCAGCGAGATCAAGCAGGCCGATGCCAGCGGCAAGGCCCGCACCATCCAGGTCGAAGTGCGCAAGAAGCGCACCTTCATCCAGCGCGATGAAGACCTGCGCCCCGGCGCTGCCGGTGCGGGTGCTGGCGCACAAGCCGAGGTTGACGCGTTGCCGACCGCCGCCGAGACCGCCCACAACGCGGACCTGAGCCGCCGCGAGGAAGAGGCCCGCCGCCAGGCCGAGCAGATCCGCGACCAGGAGCTCGAGTTGGCCGAGAAGCGCCGCCAGCGCGAAGAAGTCGAACGCCGCGAGCGTGAGGCCGAAGAACGTGCTGCGGCCTATGCGGCCCAGGAAGAGGCCCGCCGGGCCCAGGCCGTGGCCGAGAAGGCCGAGGCGTCCAAGGAACAGGCCGAGGCGGCTGCTGCGGTGCGCGCTGCGGCTGCCGCGGCGCGCGAGAAGGCCGAGACCGAATCGCGCGCCCGCGCCGCCGAAGAGGCCAGCCGTGCTGCCGATCTCAGCGAGCGTCGGCGCAAGGCCGAGGCCGAGGCCGCCGCCATCCGTTCGATGATGGCCACGCCCAAGAAGGTGCTGGTGGCGAAGAAGCCCGAGGAGCCCAAGCCTGCCGCCAAGCCGGCCGATGCCAAGGCTGGCGTCAAGGGGACCCTGCACAAGCCGGCCGGCGCGCCAGCAAGCGGTGCCGCGCGTGGTGCGAATGCACCGGCCCCGGCCGCCGCACCCGGCGGCAACAAGGAAGTCAAGTCGGCCAAGCTGTCCTCCAGCTGGGCTGGTGACCCCGCCAAGAAGAAGGAAATCAAGACCCGCGGCGACAGCAGTGGCGGCGTGGGCCGCAACAACTGGCGCAGCGGTCCGCGTGGCCGCCGTGGCAACGACCGCGACAGCCGCGACGACCATTCGCAGCAGCAGGCACCGGCCGAGGCGCGGATCCTCGAAGTGCACGTGCCCGAGACCATCACCGTGGCCGAACTGGCGCACAAGATGGCGATCAAGGCCTCGGAGGTCATCAAGCACCTGATGAAGCTGGGGCAGATGGTCACCATCAACCAGCCGCTGGACCAGGACACCGCGATGATCGTGGTCGAGGAAATGGGCCACAAGGCCATCGTGGCCGCGCTGGACGACCCCGAAGCCTTCACCGACGAAGAACAACAGCAACACGACGCCGAGGCGCTGGCGCGTGCGCCGGTGGTCACCGTCATGGGCCACGTCGACCACGGCAAGACCTCGCTGCTGGACTACATCCGCCGCACCAAGGTTGCCTCGGGTGAAGCCGGCGGCATCACCCAGCACATCGGGGCCTACCATGTGGAAACCCCGCGCGGCATGATCTCCTTCCTGGACACCCCGGGCCACGAGGCGTTCACCGCCATGCGTGCCCGTGGCGCCCAGGCGACCGACATCGTGATCCTGGTGGTGGCCGCCGATGACGGCGTGATGCCCCAGACCCAGGAAGCCATCAAGCACGCGAAGGCGGCCGGCGTCCCCATCGTGGTGGCGATCAACAAGATCGACAAGCCCGATGCCAACCTCGAGCGCGTCAAGAGCGAGCTGGTGGCCGAGTCCGTGGTGCCCGAAGAATTCGGCGGTGATTCGCCCTTCGTGCCCGTGTCGGCCAAGACCGGCCAGGGCATCGATGACCTGCTCGAACAGGTGCTGCTGCAGGCCGAAGTGCTCGAATTGAAGGCGCCGGTGGATGCCAATGCCAAGGGCCTGGTGATCGAAGCCAAGCTCGACAAGGGCCGCGGCCCTGTGGCCACGGTGCTGGTGCAGTCCGGCACCCTCAAGACCGGCGATGTGGTGCTGGCCGGCCAGACCTATGGCCGTGTGCGCGCCATGCTCGACGAAAGCGGCCGCTCCATCAAGAGCGCCGGTCCGTCGATCCCGGTCGAGATCCAGGGTCTGACCGAGGTGCCGCAGGCCGGCGATGAATTCATGGTGCTCAGCGACGAACGCCGTGCCCGTGAGATCGCCACCTACCGTGCCGGCAAGTTCCGCAACACCAAGCTGGCCAAGCAGCAGGCCGCCAAGCTGGAGAACATGTTCTCCGACATGACGGCGGGCGAGGTCAAGATGCTGCCCATCATCATCAAGGCCGACGTGCAGGGTTCGCAGGAAGCCCTGGCCGCTTCGCTGCTCAAACTCTCGACCGACGAGGTCAAGGTGCAGCTGGTGTACGCCGCCGTGGGTGCGATCAGCGAGTCCGACATCAACCTGGCGATCGCCTCCAAGGCCATCGTGATCGGCTTCAATGTGCGCGCCGATGCCGGCGCCCGCAAGACGGCCGAAGGCAATGGTGTCGAACTGCACTACTACAACATCATCTACGACGCCGTGGACGAGTTGAAGGCCGCGATGTCGGGCATGCTGACGCCGGACAAGAAGGAAGAAGTCATCGGTGGCGCCGAGATCCGCACCGTGTTCGTGGCGTCGAAGATCGGCACCGTGGCCGGTTGCATGATCACCTCGGGCATGGTCAACCGCGCGGCACGCTTCCGCCTGCTGCGCGACAACGTGGTCATCTACACCGGCGAACTCGAGTCGCTCAAGCGCCTCAAGGACGATGTGCGCGAGGTCAAGGAAGGCTTCGAGTGCGGTATCAAGCTCAAGAACTACAACGACATCGCCGTCGGCGACCAGCTGGAGTTCTTCGAGGTCAAGGAAGTGGCGCGTACGCTGTAAGGCGCACGCTGGCTCCCCATGGCACGCAAAGCTTCCAGCACCCCGAACAGGGGCTTCAAGGTGGCCGATCAGATCCAGCGCGATCTGACCGAGCTGATCGCGCGCGAACTCAAGGATCCGCGCGTCGGCATGGTCACCCTGCAAGGCGTGGAGGTGACGCCCGACTACGCCCATGCCAAGGTCTTCTTCAGCCTGCTGGTGGGTGACCCTGTGGAGACCGAGGCCGCCCTCAACCAGGCGGCCGGTTTCCTGCGCAACGGCCTGTTCAAGCGCCTGCACATCCACACCGTGCCGACGCTGCATTTCCATTTCGACCGCACCACCGAGCGTGCGGCCGACATGAACGCCCTGATCGCCAAGGCGGTCTCTTCGCGCGCGAAAGACGACTGAGCATGAACGCGCCACGCACCAGGGTGCAGCGGCGCCCTGTGCATGGGGTGTTGCTGCTCGACAAGCCGCTGGGACTGTCCAGCAACCAGGCCTTGCAGAAGGCCAAATGGTTGCTGCGCGCCGAGAAGGCCGGCCACACCGGCACGCTGGACCCCCTGGCCACCGGCGTGCTGCCGCTGTGCTTCGGCGCGGCCACCAAATTCAGCCAGTTGCACCTCGAGGCCGACAAGGCCTATGTGGCGGTGGCCCGGTTGGGGCAGCGCACCAGCACCGGCGACCGTGAAGGCGAGGTCATCGACACCCGCGACGTCCCGGAGCAGGCACTGGCCGAGGCCAGTCTGGCGGCGCTGACGCAGCGCTTCACCGGCCGCATCCGGCAGGTGCCGCCGATGTACAGCGCACTCAAGAAGGACGGCAAGGCCCTCTACGAATACGCCCGCGACGGCATCGAGGTGGAACGGGCCCCGCGCGAGGTGCAGATCCTTGAACTGGCACTCAGCGACGTCTCGGCCGAGCACGGTTTTGCCGCGCTGCGCATCGAAGTGTCGTGCAGCAAGGGCACCTACATCCGCACCCTGGGCGAAGACATCGGTGCCGCCCTCGGTTGTGGTGCGCACCTGATCTCGCTGCGGCGCACACGCACCGGGGTCTTCGGCGAGGAGCGCTGCATGAGCCTGGCCGAGCTCGAGGCGCTGCCCGAGGCGCAGCGGCAGGCCAGCCTGCTGCCGGTCGAGACCCTGCTGCCCCATCACACGCCGGTCATGCTCGAGGACGAGAATGCCGGGCGCTTTCTGAGTGGCATGCGCCGCCGCGGCCCTTGGGCCGATCAGCCTGCGGTGGCGGTGTTCGGCCGTTCGCCGCCGGTGCTGCTGGGCGTTGCCCATGTGCAGGCCGGTGAACTGATCCCCGAGCGGCTGCTGAGCCCGATCGAGATCGGACAGATTCTGGAATCCAGGAACAACCCCGTGGCGGCCTAGTGGGCTGACCGAATTGAGGAAACGATATGAGCAAACAAATCAGAAACATCGCCATCATTGCCCACGTTGACCATGGCAAGACCACCATGGTCGACCAGCTGCTGCGTCAGTCGGGCACCTTCGCGGAACACGAAAAGATCGTGGACACCGTGATGGACAACAACGCCATCGAAAAAGAACGTGGCATCACCATCCTGGCCAAGAACTGCGCCGTGAGCTGGGAAGGCACCCACATCAACATCGTCGACACCCCGGGCCACGCGGACTTCGGCGGTGAAGTGGAGCGCGCTCTGTCGATGGTGGACGGTGTGGTGCTGCTGATCGACGCCCAGGAAGGCCCGATGCCGCAAACCCGTTTCGTGACCAAGAAGGCCCTGGCCCTGGGCCTGCGTCCGATCCTGGTGGTCAACAAGGTCGACAAGCCCGGCGCCAACCCGGACAAGGTCGTCAACGCGGCTTTCGACCTGTTCGACAAGCTCGGCGCCACCGACGAGCAACTGGACTTCCCCGTCGTCTATGCCTCGGGCATCAACGGCTGGACCTCGCTGGAAGAAGGCGCTCCGGGCGAACAGTGGGGGCCCGACATGTCGGCCCTGTTCAACACCATCCTGAAGCACGTTCCGTCGCAAAAGGGCGACCCCAGCGCGCCTCTGCAGCTGCAGATCTCGGCACTGGACTTCTCCACCTTCGTGGGCCGCATCGGCGTGGGCCGCATCAGCCAGGGCACGCTCAAGCCCATGAGCGACGTGCTGGTCATGGAAGGTCCGGACGGCAAGTCCATCAAGGGCCGCGTCAACCAGGTGCTGACCTTCCAGGGTCTGGACCGCGTCCAGTCCACCGAAGCCGGCCCGGGTGAGATCGTGCTGATCAACGGCATTGCCGACATCGGCATCGGCGTCACCGTGACCGACGTGAACAACCCGGCGCCGCTGCCCATGCTCAAGGTGGACGAGCCGACCCTGACCATGAACTTCTGCGTCAACACCTCGCCCCTGGCCGGTCGCGAAGGCAAGTACGTCACCAGCCGCCAGATCTGGGACCGACTGCAAAAGGAACTGCAACACAACGTGGCCCTGCGCGTGAAGGAAACCGACGAAGAAGGGATCTTCGAAGTCATGGGCCGTGGCGAACTGCACCTGACCATCCTGCTGGAGAACATGCGCCGTGAAGGCTACGAAATGGCCGTGTCCAAGCCGCGCGTGGTGTTCCGCGACATCGACGGCGTGCGCCATGAGCCGATCGAATTGGTGACGGCCGACATCGAAGAAGGCCACCAAGGCGGCGTGATGCAGGCCCTGGGCGAGCGCAAGGGTGAGCTGGTCAACATGGAGCCCGATGGCCGCGGTCGCGTCCGTCTGGAATACCGCATCCCGGCCCGTGGCCTGATCGGTTTCACCAACGAATTCCTGAACCTGACACGCGGTTCCGGCCTGATCAGCAACATCTTCGACAGCTACGAACCCCACAAGGGTGACATCGGCGGCCGCAAGAACGGCGTGCTGATTTCGATGGACGACGGTGAAATCTTCACCTACGCCCTGGGCAAGCTCGATGACCGCGGCCGCATGTTCGTGAAGGCCAACGACCCGGTGTACGAAGGCATGATCGTCGGCATCCACAGCCGCGACAACGACCTGGTGGTCAACGCCACCCGCACCAAGCAGCTGACCAACTTCCGCGTCAGCGGCAAGGAAGACGCCGTCAAGATCACGCCCCCGATCGAGCTGACGCTGGAATACGGTGTGGAGTTCATCGAGGACGACGAACTGGTCGAGATCACGCCGAAGTCGGTGCGCCTGCGCAAGCGCCACCTCAAGGAGCACGACCGCAAGCGTGCCAGCCGCGAAGGCGCCTGAGCGATCGCTCGGACGGAATGAAAAACGGGGCCTCGGGCCCCGTTTTTCATGGGCTGTCGCTGGCGGACGGCGCGGCCTGGGCCCGCAGGCCCGGCAGGCGGCGCACCAACCAATCGGCCATCGGCGACAGGGTGCGTCCGTTCAGACGCACCAGGCTGACGGCTGAGCGCAGCGCCTGGGCGCCGGCGGTCTGCACCGGTACCAGCCGCCCGGCGTCGAGATCGGCCTGCACGGCCGGGTAGGTGGCGGCGAGCACCGTGTCGGTGCGATAGGTCACGCGCTTGAGGGTTTCCACGTCATCGCATTCGAGGTCCAGCAGGTGCCGTCCGGGCTCGGCCAGGCCCAGGTCGCGCTGGATCAGGCTGCTCAGCGAGGGGGGCAGCCGGACCGAGGCCAGGCCATAGGCGGGCAACTCGGCCAGTGCCACCTCCTGGCGGTCGGCCAGCGGATGGCGGGGCCGGACGAAGAAGCCGCCCAGTTGCCGCTCCAGCGGCCGGATCGACAGATCGCCGCGCTCGGGGATCTCGCGCGAGTCGGAGACGAAGAACTCGATGTCTTCGTCGAGCAGGTGCTTGAGCAGCAGGTCCCAGTTGCCCACCACCACGCGCAGCTTCACGCCGGGATGGGCGCTGCGCACCTCGGTGAGCAGATCGGCCACGAAGGTGGCGGCCGGAAAAGGCCCGAAGCCGCAGGCGGTGTCGCCCAGGCTGCGGTCGCGGTACATCTCGACATCGCGCTTCAGGCAGCGGCTGTCGAAGACCAGGCGGCGGGCGCGTTCGAGCACGAACTCGCCGCCCGGGGTGGGCACCACCTCGCCGCTGCCCCGGTCGAACAGGCGCATGCCGAATTCGGCCTCGGCCGCCTGCACGCTGCGGGTCAAGGCCGGCTGGCTCAGGTGCAACTGCTCGGCCGCGCGGGCGAAATTGCGTTTCTCGGCCAAGGTGACCAGGTGCTGAAGGCGGCGGATGTCCATGCGCTCATGATAATTTGAATGCATTGAATTTCTCAAATGAATGCATTGGACTCAATTTATGTCGGCTTGGAGAATGGCGCAGCGCCCAGGCCGGCTCGGCCACGGCGCATGGACCCAAGACACGACGGAGACAATGCATGCGCAATTCAAGGTGGCTGCTGCTGGCAGCCTTGGCGGTGGCGGGCCTGGCAGGCTGCGGTGGGGCATCTAGGACGGAGGCCCAGCCCGAGGCCGCTGCTGCGGGGGGGGCGTCGCCCACTGCCTTGCAGGCGAATGCCCAGATGGCCCAGGGCCTGAAGCTGGACGATCCCCAGGATTTCGAGGACGCCCGGCGCGGTCTGATCGCGAGGCCCGAAGGCAGGATACTGGCCGCCGATGGGCGGGTGCTGCGTGACTTTGCCGACTACCAGTTCGAGGACGGCCCAGCCCCTGACACGGTCAACCCCAGTCTGTGGCGGCACGCACGCCTGAATGCCCAGATCGGCCTGTTCAAGGTCACCGACGGCATCTACCAGCTGCGGGGCTTCGACATCGCCAACATCACGCTGATCGACGGCAAGACCGGCTGGATCGTGGTCGATGCCCTGACCAGCCGGGAGAGTGCCGCTGCCGCCATGGCCTTCGCGCGCCAGCACCTGGGCAACAAGCCGGTCAGCGCGGTGGTGTTCTCGCACTCGCATGCCGACCACTTCGGTGGCGCCCTGGGCGTGATCAGCGCCGAAGAGGTGGCGGCCCGCAAGGTGCCGGTGGTGGCCTCGATCGGCTTCATGGAAGAAGCCACCAGCGAGAACGTGCTGGTGGGCACCGGCATGGCCCGGCGTTCGGCCTACCAGTTCGGCAAGGACCTGCCGCACAATGCGCGCGGCAATGTGGACACCGGCCTGGGCAAGGACGTGGTGTACGGCAGCATCGGGATCCTGGCCCCCACGGTGATCATCAGCCAGCCGACCCAGGAACTGGTGCTCGACGGCGTGCGCTTCATCTTCCACAACGTGCCCGGGGCCGAGGCGCCGGCCGAGATGACCTTCACCCTGCCGGAACGCCATGCCTACGGCGGCGCCGAGAACCTGTCGCAGACCATGCACAACCTGCTGCCCATCCGCGGCGCCAAGGTGCGCGATGCCCAGCGCTGGGCGGCCTATATGCAGCAGGCGCTGGACCAGGTGGCCGACTGCGAGGTGTACTTCGGCCAGCACAACTGGCCGGTCTGGGGCCATGACCGCATCGTCGAGCTGATCACCAAGCACCGCGATGTCTACCAATACACCCACGACCAGACGGTGCGCCTGATCAACGCCGGCTACACCCCTTATGAGATCGCCGACAAGGTCAAGCTGCCGCCCTCGCTCTCGTCCTACTTCGGCGCACGCGGCTACTACGGCGATCTGCGCCACAACGTGAAGGCGGTCTACCAGTTCTACATGGGCCACTATGACGGCAACCCGGCGAACCTGAACCCCCTGCCGGCGGCGGAGTCTTCGAAGCACTATGTCGAGCTCATGGGCGGGGCCGACAAGGTGGTCTCGGCCGCCCAGGCCGCGTACGGGCAGGGGGACTACCGCTGGGCCGCCGAGCTGCTCAACCATGTGGTGTTCGCGCAGGCCGACCAGGCGGCGGCCAAGGAGCTGCTGGCCCGCTGCTACGAGCAGATGGGCTACATGGCCGAGTCGGCGACCTGGCGCAACAGCTACCTGCTCGGCGCCCAGGAGCTGCGCAACGGCCCGCCCAAGAGGGGGGTGGACCGGTCGTCGATGGCCGACATGCTGGGCCAGACCCCGGTCGAGCGCTTCCTGGAGGCCATGGCGGCCAGCCTGGACGGACCGGCCGCCGACGGAAAGAACCTGAAGATCAACCTGGTGCTCACCGACACCCACGAATCCTATGTGCTGTGGATCGAGAACGCGGTGCTGCATCACCGCCAGGCCGAGCCGGCGGCCGATGCCAACGCGACCCTGACCCTGACCAAGCCCATCTTCATCAAGGTGATGTCGGGCACCGCCGGCCTGAACGACACCCTGCTGAGCAAGGACGTGAGCCTGAAGGGCAGCAAGCTCGACCTGCTGAGTTTCCTGCGCCTGTTGGACAAGGCGCCGGGCACCTTCCCCATCGTCACCCGCTGAGGCCCCTATGCCGCAAGGAGAAGCCATGAACACCAAGTCAGCAGGCTGGCGCCCCCGGGCCCTGGCCGCTCTGATGGCCTTCGGGGCCCTGGCGGGCAGCCCACCGGGGCGGGCCCAAGAGGCACCAGCGGCTGAGGTTGCGCCCGCAGCCAAACTGTCGGCCGAGCTGGCGGCGCAACTGCCCCAGGCCTTCGACTATGCCTTCGTGCTGGTGGCCATGGGGCGGCTGCGTGCCACCCTGCTGGGGGACGGCCGCAGCCCCGGCCCCTCGGTCCTGAACCAGTGGCGTCATGCGCGGGCCCTGTCCGGGCCGCAGGACCGCTGGGTGACCACGCCCAACACCGACACCCTGTACTCGACCCTGTGGCTGGACCTGAGCCGGGGGCCGGTGAGGCTTTCGGTGCCCGACATGGCGGGCCGCTACTACTCGCTGGCCTTCATGGACATGGCGAGCAACAACTTCGCCATGCTGGGGCGGCGCAGCAGCGGCACGCAGGCCGGTGAGTTCGTGGTGGTCGGGCCGGACTGGCAGCCGCCGCTGCCGGCCGGCCAACGGGTGCTGCGGGCACCGGGCCACGACGTGCTGGTGCTGGCCCGGCTGCTGGTCGACGGCCCTGCCGATCTGCCGGCGGTGCAGGCGCTGCAGGACCGGTTCCGGGTCCAGCCCCTGGCTGCGGACGGCGAGCGCGCCGCAGCGCCCTGGGAGGCCCCGCCGCCACTGGCCATGGGTGCGCAGGCCTTTGTCGACATGGCCAATCTGATGCTGGAGCGCAACCCGCCGCCCGCCTACGAGGAGCCCCTGCTCAAGCAGTGGGCCAGCCTGGGCCTGTGCGGTGCCGGCTGCCGCTGGTCGAACCTGAATCCCGAGGTGCAGGCGCTTTGGAGCCGGGCGCTGCCGGAGCTGCTCGGCACCCTCAAGGCCGGCCTGGGCGGCGCCGGCGTGGTGGTGAATGGCTGGCGCTACTCCCAGCCCGATCTGGGCAATTTCGGCACCGACTACCACTATCGCGCCCAGGTGGCCCTGGGCGGTCTGCTGGCGCTGGAGCCGGCCGAGGCCCTGTACCCCAACACCGGTGTCGACGATTCGCACCAGCCCCTGAGCGGCACCCACCGTTACCGCCTCACGCTGCCGGCCGGCGGCGTACCGGTGAACGCCTTCTGGTCGCTGTCCATGTACCAGGTCGAGCCGGACGGCAAGCTGTTCTTCACCGCCAACCCGGCCGGGCGCTATGCCATCGGCGACCGCACACCCGGCCTGCAGACCGGCCCCGACGGTCGCATCGAGATCTGGATCCAGCACGATGCCCCCACCCGTGCCGACCAACTGGCCAACTGGTTGCCCGCGCCGGCCGGCCCTTTCCATCTGGTGCTCAGGGCCTACGAACCTCGGGCCGACCTGCGCGACGGGCGGGTGACACTGCCTGCGGTGGAACGGCTGGACTGAGCCGCTTGCGGCCCGCAGGTACGGGCGACCATGAGGCACAATGGCCGGCTGACCGGCGTTGCCGCGCCAGGCCCGGGCACCCGCTGCGGGGGCTCCGGCGCGGCGGGATGTCCACGCTGGTCCATCCCGATCTGTTCCCATGAGACTTTCGCATTCCCGTGCGGTCACCCTGATGGTGGCCGTGACCCTGATGTGGTCCATCGCCGGTGTGGTGACCCGGCACCTCGAGCATGCCCGCAGCTTTGAGGTCACCTTCTGGCGCAGCCTGTTCAATGCCCTGGCGCTGCTGCTGATCCTGCCGCTGCTGCAGGGGCGCGCACTGCTCACCGGCCTGCGCCGGGGCGGTTCGGCGCTGTGGCTGTCGGGGCTGTGCTGGGCGGTGATGTTCACCGCCTTCATGGTGGGCATCACCCTGACCCGGGTGGCCAATGTGCTGGTCACGATGGCCCTGGGGCCCCTGTTCACTGCGCTGATCGCGCGTTTCTTCATGGGCCAGCGTCTGGCCCCCCGGACCTGGGCCGCGATCGCGGTGGCCGGGGTGGGCATCGTCTGGATGTACGCCAGCCAGATGCAGGGCGGTCAATGGCTGGGCACGCTGGTGGCCCTGGGGGTGCCGGTGGCGGCTTCGGTGAACTGGACGGTGGTCCAGCGCTCGCAGGCCAAGGGCCTGCAGGTGGACCTGGTGCCCGCCGTGCTGCTGGGGGGCGTGATGTCGGCGGCGTGCACCTTGCCGCTGGCCTTTCCCTTCCAGGCGTCCGGGTCCGATCTGGCCTTGCTGGCGCTGCTGGGGGTGGTGCAACTGGCCATTCCCTGCGTGCTGGCCGTGTGGTGCGCCAAGGCCTTGAAGGCGCCCGAGGTGGCCCTGCTGGCCTTGCTGGAGGTGATCTTCGGCATTCTGCTGGCCTGGGCCGGTGCGGGTGAGCGCCCGGGCTTCGAAGTGTTGGCGGGAGGCAGCCTGGTCATCTCCGCCCTGGTTTTCAATGAGTTCTTAGGTCTGAAGGAGTCAAAACAATGAGCATTTTCAATGGAGACATCGTCACCGAGCGGCGCGGCCAGTTCGGCCTCATCACGCTGAACCGCTCGCGCGCGCTGAACGCGCTGTCGCTGTCCATGGTGCGTGACCTGACGGCAGCCCTGCAGGCCTGGGCCCAGGACCCCGGGGTGCTGGCGGTGGCCATCCGCGGGCGCCACAAGGAGGGTGATTTCGGTGCCTTCTGCGCTGGCGGCGACATCCGTTTCCTGCATCAGGCCGGCAGCGTCGGCGATGCGGATCTGGAAGCCTTCTTCACCGAGGAATACGCGCTCAACCACCTGATCCACCGCTATCCCAAGCCCTATATCGCCTTCATGGACGGCATCGTGATGGGCGGCGGCATGGGCATCAGCCAGGGCGGCAGCGTGCGCATCGTGACCGAGCGCACCAAGATGGCCATGCCCGAGACCAACATCGGCCTCTTCCCCGATGTCGGGGGCGGCTACTTCCTGTCGCGCTGCCCCGGCCATGTGGGCGAATGGCTGGCCCTGACCGGCGACGCCATCGGTGCCGGCGAAGCCCTGGCCTATGGCCTGGCCGATCATTTCCTGGGCTCGGACCGTCAGGCGGCCCTGTGGGAGGCGCTGGCCGAGGGGCATTGGGCCTCGGGCCAGGCACTGCGCGACTGGCTGGGCACGCAGTTCGGTCAGGCCCCTGCTGCCGAGCAGGGCCACCGCGCCGCGATCGACCACCATTTCGCGTTGGCCGATGCCACCGCCATCGTGCAGTCGCTGGAGGCTTCGGCCGATGACTGGGCCCGCCAGACCGGTGCCACCCTGCGCAAGCGTTCGCCCCTGATGCTGCATGTGGTGCTGGAACAGGTGCGGCGGGCCCGCAGCCTCGACCTGGCCCAGGACCTGCGCATGGAGCGCGACATGGTGCACCGCTGCTTCCACCTGCGCCCCGGTCAGAGCGAGACCCTGGAGGGCATCCGGGCCCTGGCGGTGGACAAGGACCATCAGCCGCGCTGGAATCCGGCCCGCGTCGAGGATGTGCCGGCCGCCCTGGTGGCGCAATTCTTCGACAGCCCCTGGACGCCGCAGGCGCACCCGCTGCACGGACTGGCCTGAGGCTTCGCGGGGCAGGGCAGGGCGGCCCTGTCGGGCTGCCGCCGTCAGCGGTGGCGGCTCTTCATGGCGCGCTCGACCTCGCGCTTGCCTTCGCGGTCCTTGATGGTGTCGCGCTTGTCGTGCTCGGCCTTGCCCTTGGCCAGCGCGATGTCGCATTTGATCTTGCCGTTCTTCCAGTGCAGATTGGTCGGCACCAGGGTGTAGCCCTTCTGTTCGACCTTGCCGATCAGACGGCGGATCTCATCCTTCTTCATCAGCAGCTTCTTGGTGCGGATCGAGTCGGGATTGACGTGCGTGGACGCCGACTTGAGCGGCGTGATCATGCAGCCCAGCACGTAGAGTTCGCCGTTGCGGATCACCACATAGCCGTCGGTGAGCTGCACCTTGCCTTCGCGCGCCGCCTTGACCTCCCAGCCCTGCAGCACCATGCCGGCCTCGAAGCGTTCTTCGAAGAAGTAGTTGAAGGCCGCTTTCTTGTTGTCTGCGATGCGTGTCGAGGGGTCGGGTTTTTTCGCCATGGTGTCCAGATGAGGCTGCAGACATGGATTGAAAGGGTTCGGACGGCCGACGGGCCGTTCTCCATACAATCGATGGCGCCTGAGGCGGCGATTTTAGGCGCCTGCAGGCACCAGGAGCCCGGGTCTGTCGCCGGGGACGCATTTTCATGAAAACAGTCAACAAGTCCGTTCTGATCTGGTACAGCCCGCAGGAGATGTTCGACCTGGTCACCGATGTCGAGCATTACCCCCAGTTTCTGCCCTGGTGTGACCATGCCCGGGTGCTGCAATCGGCCGAAGGCGGCATGACGGCCGAGGTGGGCATCAGTTTCGGCGGCATCCGCCAATCCTTCGTCACGGAAAACCGCCATGTCCCGGGGCAGGAGGTCGGCATGAAACTGGTCAAGGGTCCGTTCTCCACGCTGGAGGGCTGCTGGCATTTCCGCCCTGTGGGGGCGGGCGATCAGCGGGCCTGCCGCATCGAGCTCGATCTGAGCTACGGCTTTGACAACCGGGCCTTGGGGGCTCTGGTCGGGCCGGTCTTCGACAAGATCGCGGGCAGCCTGGTCGATGCCTTCGTCAAACGCGCCGAGCAGGTCTATGGCTGACGCGGCGGGCCGCGTGGCCGTCACGGTGGCCTATTCGCCGCGCGCCCGCGAGGTGGTTGAGATCGCCTGCCTGGTCGATGCCGGCTCGACGCTGCTGCGCGCCATCGGCCAGAGCGGCCTGCCTCAGCGCTGCCCCGAGGTCGATCTGAACATGCTGGGCCTCAGTGTGTGGGGGCGCCGGGCCGATCTGCAGCAAGCCGTGCGCGAAGGTGATCGGATCGAGCTGTGCCGTCCCCTGGTGGTCGACCCCAAGGTCGCCCGCCGGGAACGTTTCGCCCGTCAGGGCAGCCGTGGCACGGGCCTGTTCGCCAAGCGCCGCACCGGCAAGCAGTCGGGCTATTGACGCCCGACGCGAAGGGGGCGTGGCTTACTGGCAGTTTGCGTTGATGGAGGCCTGGGCCCGGTCGATTTCGGCCTGGCGCGCGGCATCGTCGAGGATGACGCGCTCTCCGTTGGCATTGACCTGGGCGATGCGCATGCCCGAATCGAGGTTGGCCTTGGCCTGCTGCGCCTGGGCGCAATTGGCGGCCTTCTGCTGGGCCACCCGGGCTTCGTCGGCCCGCTTCTTCTCGGCCTCGTCGGCTGCGGCCTTCTTCTTGCGCTCTTCGACCGCCTTGTCCAGCGGGCCGCCGGCGTTGCCACCATTGGCGGCCTTGGCCGCCGTGGTCGCCGCATCGGCAGGCGCGTCGGCCGCCGCCGGGGGTGTTGCCGGAGCGGCAGGCGTGGCCGCCACGCCCGGCTGCTTCAGCACATTCTTGAGCGGCACCTCGGGCGGTGGCGCCCGGTCGCTGAACACCTTGTGGCCGTCACGGTCGAGCCAGATCCATTGGGCGAAGGCGGTCGTCCCACTGAGAAGCAGGGCGCCGGCCAGAAGGTAGGAGATCGGTCGCATCGCGCTAGTTTAGCGTGCCGACCCGGTGGATGGCGGCCCGCGCAAAGGGCGGGGCGGCATCGGTCACGGACAGGCGGCTACAATCCATCTTTTGGAGCTTTGACATGCGCCTTCTCGGAAAAGCGCTCACCTTCGACGATGTGTTGCTGGTGCCTGCGTACTCCCAAGTCCTGCCCAAGGACACTTCCCTCGCCACCCAATTCACCCGGAACATCACCCTGAACCTGCCCCTGGTGTCGGCCGCCATGGACACGGTCACGGAAGCCCGCCTGGCGATCGCGATCGCCCAGGAGGGCGGCATCGGGATCGTCCACAAGAACCTCACCGCGCAGGAACAGGCCGCCCAGGTGGCCAAGGTCAAGCGCTATGAGTCCGGCGTGCTGCGCGATCCGGTGGTGATCACACCCGAACACACGGTGCTGCAGGTGATGCAGTTGTCCGAGCAGCTCGGCATCTCGGGCTTCCCGGTCTGCGACGGCGGCAAGGTGGTCGGCATCGTGACCGGTCGGGACATGCGTTTCGAGACCCGCTACGACGTCAAGGTCTCCGAGATCATGACCCCGCGCGAGAAGCTGATCACGGTGCGCGAAGGCGCCACCGCCGCCGAGGCCAAGGCACTGCTGAACAAGCACCGCCTGGAGCGCCTGATGGTGGTCAACGACGCCTTCGAGCTCAAGGGCCTCATCACCGTCAAGGACATCACCAAGCAGACCAGTTTCCCGAACGCCGCCCGTGACGCGGCCGGCCGTCTGCGTGTGGGCGCGGCGGTGGGTGTGGGTGCCGGCACCGAAGAGCGCGTCGAGGCCCTGGTCCGGGCCGGCGTCGATGCCATCGTCGTCGACACCGCGCACGGCCACAGCAAGGGCGTGATCGACCGCGTGCGCTGGGTCAAGCAGAACTACCCGCAGATCGAGGTCATCGGCGGCAACATCGCCACCGGGGCTGCCGCCCTGGCCCTGGTCGAGGCCGGCGCCGACGGCGTCAAGGTCGGCATCGGCCCGGGCTCGATCTGCACCACCCGCATCGTCGCCGGTGTCGGCGTGCCGCAGATCATGGCGATCGACAATGTGGCCACCGCGCTCAAGGGCACCGGCGTGCCCCTGATCGGCGACGGCGGCATCCGCTACAGCGGCGACATCGCCAAGGCCCTGGCGGCCGGCGCCTCCACCGTGCTGATGGGCGGCATGTTCGCCGGCACCGAGGAAGCTCCGGGCGAGGTCATCCTGTACCAGGGCCGCAGCTACAAGAGCTACCGTGGCATGGGCAGCATCGGCGCCATGCAGCAGGGCAGTGCCGACCGCTACTTCCAGGAGTCCAGCACCGGCAACCCGAATGCCGACAAGCTGGTGCCCGAAGGCATCGAAGGCCGCGTGCCCTACAAGGGCTCGATGGTCTCCATCGTCTACCAGATGGCCGGTGGTATCCGGGCCTCCATGGGCTATTGCGGTTGCGCCACCATCGCCGAGATGAATGAGCGCGCCGAGTTCGTCGAGATCACCTCGGCGGGCATCCGCGAAAGCCATGTGCACGACGTGCAGATCACCAAAGAAGCCCCCAACTACCGCGCCGACTGAGCCTAGCCCGCGATGCAACACCAGAAGATCCTCATTCTCGATTTCGGCTCCCAGGTCACCCAGCTGATCGCACGCCGCGTGCGTGAAGCGCATGTGTTCTGCGAGGTCCATCCCTGCGACGTCAGCGACGAATGGATCCGCCAATACGCGGCCGACGGCCAGCTCAAGGGCGTGATCCTCTCCGGCAGCCATGCCAGCGTCTACGAGGACACGACCGACAAGGCGCCTCAGGCGGTGTTCGAGCTGGGGATCCCGGTGCTGGGCATCTGCTATGGCATGCAGACCATGGCGCACCAGCTGGGCGGCAAGGTCGAGGGCGGTCACAAGCGCGAGTTCGGCTTCGCGGCCGTGCGCGCCCGGGGCCACACCCGCCTGCTCGAAGGCATCCAGGACTTCGTCACCGACGACGGCCACGGCATGCTCGACGTCTGGATGAGCCATGGCGACAAGGTCACCGAGCTGCCCCCGGGCTTCAAGCTCATGGCCAGCACCGACAGCTGCCCCATCGCCGGCATGGCCGACGAAGACCGGCGCTTCTACGCGGTGCAGTTCCACCCCGAAGTCACGCACACCAGGCAGGGCGCGGCCCTGCTGCAGCGCTTCGTGCTGGGCATCTGTGCCGTGACACCCGACTGGATCATGGGCGACTACATCAGCGAGGCGGTCGAGAAGATCCGCCAGCAGGTGGGCGACGAAGAGGTCATCCTCGGTCTGTCGGGCGGCGTCGACTCCAGCGTGGCCGCCGCGCTGATCCACCGCGCCATCGGCGACCAACTGACCTGTGTCTTCGTCGACCACGGTCTGCTGCGCCTGAACGAGGGCGACATGGTGATGGAGATGTTTGAGGGCAAGCTCCACGCCAAGGTGATCCGC
This sequence comes from Curvibacter sp., assembly GCA_019233055.1. GTDB lineage: Bacteria > Pseudomonadota > Gammaproteobacteria > Burkholderiales > Burkholderiaceae_C > Curvibacter. Next base: position 2,191 of record JAFAMV010000196.1, on the reverse strand, counting down.
GTGGACGCCTCCGACCTGTTCCTGGGCCAACTGGCCGGTGTCAGCGACCCCGAGGCCAAGCGCAAGATCATCGGGCGCGAGTTTGTCGAGGTCTTCAAGTCCGAGGCGGCCAAGCTCAAGGCCGGCGACGGCGGGCACAAGGGCGCCACCTTCCTGGCCCAAGGCACCATCTACCCCGACGTCATCGAGTCGGGCGGGGCCAAGAGCAAGAAGGCCGTCACCATCAAGAGCCACCACAATGTGGGCGGCCTGCCCGAGCAACTGGGTTTGAAGCTGCTTGAACCCCTGCGCGAACTGTTCAAGGACGAGGTGCGCGAGCTGGGCGTGGCCCTGGGCCTGCCGCACGACATGGTCTACCGTCATCCCTTCCCGGGTCCGGGCCTGGGGGTTCGCATCCTGGGTGAGGTCAAGAAGGAATACGCCGACCTGCTGCGCCGTGCCGATGCGATCTTCATCGAGGAACTGCGCAACTTCCGCGACGAGGCCACTGGCAAGACCTGGTACGACCTCACCAGCCAGGCCTTCACCGTCTTCCTGCCGGTGAAGAGCGTGGGCGTGATGGGCGACGGCCGCACCTACGACTACGTGGTGGCCCTGCGCGCCGTGCAGACCAGCGACTTCATGACCGCCGACTGGGCCGAACTGCCCTATGCGCTGCTCAAGAAGGTCTCGAGCCGCATCATCAACGAGGTGCGCGGCATCAACCGGGTGACCTACGATGTGAGTTCGAAGCCGCCGGCGACGATCGAGTGGGAGTGACGTCGGGGCCTTCGGGGGCTATCGCCGGCAAGCGGAGCAAATTGGCGCTAACCGTTCGGCTCGATGAGGCACTCGCAGCGCCGGTCCGGCGCCTTGCCTTCATCGGTCTGCAGCATGGCGGCCGTGTGCGTGAGTGCTGAGGGTCGAAGCGCAGCACCTGCCGACCCTTGCACCCCAGTGCCACGAAAGTGGCCGCCGTGCATGTGGTGGAGAAAGGTCAGCCCCTCTGGCTACGTCAGCGCCCTGAGTGCAGCCTAGAGGCGGCCGATCCCTTGCCTGCTCACAGGCTCTTGATCGGCACCACGTCCTTGCCCTTGAAGGTGTAGACCGTCACCGCCGACGACTTGAGGTCGTGCTTGTTGTCATAGGTGAACTCGCCGGTCACGCCGGCGTACTTGCCGCTGGCGATGGCCTGTACGATCTTCTTGGCGTCCAGTGATTGAGTGGCCTCGATGGCCCCAGCCAGCAGGAGCATGCCGTCGTAGAAGGCGGCGGCATAGGTCAGTGGGTCGCGCTTGTACTCGGCGCGGTAACGCTCGACGAACTTCTGACCTTTGTCGCTCTTGTCGAGCATCGAGCCACCCTGGGTGCAGAAGGTGTTCAGATCACCGGCCACCTGCGCCAGGGTGGCCGTCTCGGACGAACAGATGCCGTCCCCACCCAGCAGGGGTATCGCCAAGCCCAGCGAACGCATCTGGCGCAGCATGGGGCCGCCCTGCGGCGAGTAGCCGCCGTAGAACACGGCATCGGCCTTGGCAGCCCGCACATTGGTCAGGATGGCGCTGAAATCGGTGGCCTTGTCGGTGGTGAATTCATTGGCCACCACCTTGAGACCCAGGCGCTTGGCCTGCTCGGTGAACTCCTTGGCCACGCCCTGGCCGTAGGCGGTGCGGTCATCGATCACGGCGACGGTCTTGACCTTGAGGTCCTGCGCGGCGAAGGTGGCCATCTTGGTGCCCAGCTGGTTGTCGCTGGCGCCGATGCGGAACAGGTTGCCGTAGCCCAGCTCGGTCACCTTGGGGTTCGAGGCCACGGTCAGAACCACCACATCCGACTCATCGAGCACACGGGCGGCCGGCACCGTCACGCCTGAGTTGTAGGGCCCCAATACAAACTTCACCTTCTTGTCGGCCAGGGTCTGGGCCACCTGCACGCCTTGCTTGGGGTCGGCCACATCATCGTTGATATCAAGTTCGAACTGCACCGGCTTGCCGCCCAACTTCAAGCCCTTGGCATTGAGTTCCTTGATGGCCAGCAGCGCGCCGTCGCGGTTGTCGATGCCGTTGGCGGCTTGCGGCCCGGTGATCGGACTCATGAAGCCGATGCGGATGCGCTCCTGGGCCTGGGCGGCGACCGCCGTCACAGCCAGGGCCACTGCGGTCATGTTGAGCAGGATTTTTTTCATGGAGACGTCCTCGTGAGTCGTGGTTGA
>JAFAMV010000217.1 GCA_019233055.1 Curvibacter sp. | reverse complement strand
GTAGTTCTCGTTGAGCAGGGTCAGGTAGTAGAAGACGTTGTCCTGCTTCTCGACCATGCGCTTCAGGCCATGGTGCAGGATCACGCCCACTTCATGGGCGAAGGTCGGGTCGTAGCTGACGCAGTTCGGGATGGTGCCGGCCAGGATGTGGCTGTGGCCGTCTTCGTGCTGCAGGCCTTCGCCGTTCAGCGTGGTGCGGCCCGAGGTGCCGCCCAGCAGAAAGCCGCGCGCCTGCATGTCGCCGGCCGCCCAGGCCAGATCGCCGATGCGCTGGAAGCCGAACATCGAGTAGTACACATAGAACGGCACCATGATGCGGTTGCTGGTGCTGTAGCTGGTGGCCGCAGCGATCCAGCTGCTCATGCCGCCGGCCTCGTTGATGCCTTCCTGCAGGATCTGGCCGGCCTTGTCTTCCTTGTAGTACATGACCTGGTCTTTATCGACCGGGGTGTACTGCTGGCCTGCCGGGTTGTAGATGCCGACCTGACGGAACAGGCCTTCCATGCCGAAGGTGCGGGCCTCGTCGACCAGGATGGGCACCACGCGCGGGCCCAGGGCCTGGTCGCGCAGCAGTTGGGTCAGGAAGCGCACATAGGCCTGGGTGGTGGAGATCTCGCGGCCTTCCGCCGTGGGCTCCATCACCGACTTGAAGACCTCGAGCGAAGGCACGGTGAAGTGCTCGTCGGCCTTGGTCCGGCGGTGCGGCAGGTAACCGCCCAGGGCCTTGCGGCGCTCGTGCAGATACTTCATTTCCGGCGTGTCGTCGGCCGGCTTGTAGAACGGGATCTTGGGCAGCTCGCTGTCGGGGATCGGCAGGTTGAAGCGGTCGCGGAAGATCTTGATGTCTTCGTCGGTCAGCTTCTTGGTCTGGTGGACGTTGTTCTTGCCCTCGCCGGCCTTGCCCATGCCGAAGCCCTTGACGGTCTTGATCAGCAGCACGGTGGGCTGGCCCTTGTGCTTGACGGCTGCCGCGTAGGCGGCATACACCTTCTGCGGATCGTGGCCACCACGGCGCAGGGCCCAGATGTCCTCGTCGGACATCTTGGAGACCATCTCGAGCGTGCGCGGATCGCGGCCGAAGAAATGCTTGCGCACATAGGCGCCGTCGTTGGCCTTGAACGACTGGTAGTCGCCGTCCAGGGTTTCCATCATGACCTTGCGCAGCGCGCCGTCCTTGTCGCGGGCCAGCAGCGGATCCCAGTCGGAGCCCCACAGCAGCTTGATGACATTCCAGCCGGCGCCACGGAACTCACCCTCGAGCTCCTGCACGATCTTGCCGTTGCCACGCACCGGGCCGTCCAGACGCTGCAGGTTGCAGTTGACCACGAAGATCAGGTTGTCGAGCTTCTCGCGTGCGGCCAGGCCGATGGCGCCCAGCGACTCGACCTCGTCCATCTCGCCGTCGCCGCAGAACACCCACACCTTGCGGTTCTCGGTGTTGGCGATGCCACGGGCGTACAGGTATTTCAGGAAGCGGGCCTGGTAGATGGCCATCAGCGGGCCCAGGCCCATCGAGACGGTCGGGAACTGCCAGAACTCGGGCATCAGCTTGGGGTGGGGGTAGCTCGACAGCCCCTTGCCGTCCACTTCCTGGCGGAAGTGCAGCAGCTGCTCTTCGGTCAGGCGGCCTTCGAGGTAGGCGCGGGCGTACACACCGGGCGACACGTGGCCCTGGATGTACAGGCAGTCGCCGCCGTGGTTTTCGCTCTCGGCGTGCCAGAAATGGTTGAAGCCGGCGCCGAACATGTGGGCCAGCGAGGCGAAGGAACCGATGTGACCGCCCAGGTCGCCACCATCGTCGGGGTTGTGGCGGTTGGCCTTGACCACCATGGCCATGGCGTTCCAGCGCATGTAGGCACGCAGGCGCTCTTCAATCTCGATGTTGCCGGGACAACGCTCTTCCTGATCCGGCTCCAATGTGTTCACATAACCCGTGGTGGCCGAGAACGGCATGTCGATGCTGTGCTCGCGGGCGTGTTCAAGCAGTTGTTCGAGCAGGAAATGGGCACGTTCCGGCCCTTCGCTCTCAATGACGGCGGATAGCGCGTCCATCCACTCTCGGGTTTCTTGGGTGTCCAGGTCTTGCGCCGGCTGGGCTGCACTTCCGGACGCTTGCTCGGGTTGGGCTGACATGGTTGTCTCCTGCTGATGGGTTGACGTCATCTTGACCTGCCGAGTGTCGCATAAAAATTCAAAATTTCAAATGGTGCTACATCATTTCACATTATGATTTTTCGGTGACAAATCCCCGTTTTCAAAAGGCTTGGTGCCGACAGCTCCCCTACACTGCACAGATGGAATCCCTTGAATACGCCACCCCCGAGCCGGACAGCAGGTCGCGGACGGTGGCCTGGCTGCGCCGCTGGTGGCGCCAGCTCTCGCCCAACCGGCAGGACCGTTTCGCGATGCTGGCCCCCCTGATCGCGGTGGTGCTGTTTCTGGCGGCCATCGTGTCGGCCTTCTGGTATCTGCGCGCCGAAGAGATCGAACGCGAACACGAAGCCGTCAAACGCGATGTGGAATATGCGCAACAGCGTCTGCGGCTGCGCCTGCTGGAGCGCCAGGAGCAACTGATGCGCCTGGCCCGCGACGTGTCCAACCACGAGTTGAACCGCAATGATTTCAACGCGCGGGCCGACACCCTGATCAGCCAGTACCCCGAACTCCAGGTGCTCAGTTGGGTCGATGAGCACCGGCGCATCAAGGCCAGCCGCGCCGCGCCGACCGTCCCCACGCCGCAGTTGCTCAACAGCGGTGACAGCCTCAAGCCCGGCGAGATGGAAGCCACCTTCAGCCTGAGCAAGGACCTGCAACAGCCGGTCTATTCGCAGCCCATGGGCAGTGCCGACACGGCGGCCCTGCTGCAGCTGCATGTGCCCCTGAACGACCAGGGCCGCTTCGGTGGCGCCATCGTCGGCGAATACTCGATCGACGGCCTGCTGCGCTACGGTGCGCCGACCGAGGTTCAGGCCAAGTACGCGGTGGCCCTGATCGACGCCAAGGGCCGCCTGCTGGCCGGCGCCTCGCTGCCCCCCCGCAGCAAGGCCTCGCGGCTGCTGCCCTGGGCCAAGAAGGCCAACGAGTTCGAGGTACCGGTCTCCCCGGTCGGCAACAGCCTGCTGCTGCGCGCCCAGGGCTACCGGACTTCGCTGGGCCTGATCGGCAGCGGCCTGTTCTGGCTGGTCGGTGTGCTCAGCGCCATGACGGCCTGGATGCTGATCGCCAACTGGCGCCATACCCGACGCCGCGTGCGCACCCAGGAAGCGCTGGTGGCCGAGACCAATTTCCGCCGGGCCATGGAAAACTCCATCCTCACCGGCATGCGCGCGATGGACATGAACGGCAAGGTCACCTATGTCAATGCCGCGTTCTGCCAGATGACCGGCTGGCAGGAACTGGACCTGGTCGGCCAGACCCCGCCCTTCTCCTACTGGCCCGAGGAAGACCATGCCGCACTCGCCTCGCGGCTGAAGGACGAACTCAGCGGCAAGACCATCCACGGCGGCTTCCAGGTCAAGGTCAAGCGAAAGAGCGGCGCCCTGTTCGACGCCCGCCTGTATGTGTCACCCCTCATCGATGCCCACGGCCAGCAGACCGGCTGGATGACCTCGATGACCGACATCACCGAACCCAACCGCATCCGGGAGCAGCTGTCGGCCTCCTATGAGCGCTTCACCATCGTGCTCGAGGCACTCGATGCCTCGGTGTCCGTCGCCCCCCTGGGCAGCGAGGAATTGCTGTTCGCCAACAAGCTCTACCGCCTGTGGTTCGGCGCCCATGCGGCCGGTCATCTGCAGCTGGTGGCCCAGGCCGGTGTGCCCGCCAGCAGCGCACACGAGGAGACCCTCGACGACGTCGACGGCCTGGCCGGACTGCCCACCGAATCGCTGACCACCGCCCAGGCCGAGAACGCCGAGATCTT
>JAFAMV010000207.1 GCA_019233055.1 Curvibacter sp. | reverse complement strand
GCGGGGACGCTGGTCCATGTGCCGAAGATCCGATCGAGCAGCAGCAGTGCATTGGCGTAATTGCTGTCGGTGTAGCGGGGGTCCGCGCAATGGTGAAGCCGATGGGCGTCGGGCGTGACAAGCACAAGACTCAAGCAGCGGTCCAGTCTGGCAGGCAGCGTGATGTTGGCATGCGTCCACATTTCAAATGCTACCCCTGCGATGCTCACCCAGACCATCACCTGACCGGGTGTTCCCAAGGCCAACAACACGGGCAGCACGAAGGCGAGCGACACCAGCGACTCCAACGGGTGATGCCGACGCGCCAGGGTCACATCCATGACCGTGTCGCTGTGGTGCACTCGGTGCAAGCGCCACATCCAGTGCACCTTGTGGGAGAGCAGGTGCGACACATAGTTGACCACTTGCAGCGCCAGCCAGGTGATGCCGCCAGCCCACCATCCATTGAGGTTCAGACGGGCGACCAGGCCGTGTGCGGGTGACCACCATGCACCGAGGGCCTGGGCGATGCCCCATGCGGCCCACAGGGCCAGCCCGTCTGAGAGCGCCGTCAAGGCGAGGTTCGCCCCCCAGCGGGCAGAGGCTGCACTGTCATGCTTGCGCCAGGGCCAGAGCCACTCCAGCACCATGATCACCATCATGCAGACCGAGACGAGGGTGAAATGAAATTGAAGTTGGGCCAGCACAGCTGCCTGACGAAGGCTTCGGCGAATCGCAAAAAGCTATTTCTGAGGGTGTTGCTAGGGGGCTACGGTGGCCGCACAGGTCGAACCGACGGCGACCGTGAGCCCAACGGTGCAAGCCGGAGACTGTCCGCTGATGACGCCGGTGGCAGTAGTAAGGGAAAGCACCTGCAAGGGCTGGCCGCTGTTGTTGGTGAACACCGCCGGATTGAAGTTGAAAGACCATGAGCCTGGACCCGTGACACTCACTGCAAGGGGGACGGCGAATGCCTTGCCCATCAAGCCTTGTTTGGCGACAAATCCAACAGATGCCGCCGCAAGGAGAAACGACATCAGCCGCTTGAAACCCTCCTTGGCCTTGACGCTGCGAAGGGCGATGACGCCGACGAAAAGAGCCAATACCAGCATCGACCATTCGTTGAGCATAGGGACCGCGCTGGTGCTGGCAGCCCCAAAAACCACAGCACCGCCGCCAGCCATTGCTGAAGACGCTGCCAGCATTCCTGCGGACAGCAGTGCCAAGCGCAAGACCATCACTTTTCTGCTCATGCAATACCCCTTAAGTTGTCTCGTGTGCAAGCACACTGGTAAATCGGTGACGTTTGATGTGTCCGGCTGCAACTTACCACATTCTGGGGATCAGGGAGAGTGCTTAACCCTGTTTGGGGTGGTCGTCCGCAGCGCAGGGTGCTACCCATCGACGAGCAAGTGGTTTCGCGCCTCCTCTTCCTGGCAGAAAGTTACTCAACGACCTTCGGCTTGAACTTGGCCTCGTGCTTACCCATGGGACCCGTTGGAGTTTGTCTAACCAGCTTCCTGGAGGCAAATCCAGGGCAGTTCGATTCAGTGCTGCGGGCGCAACTTGCCTGCAGAATGCCTGCGAGATCAAAACGGGAGGATGAAAAAACAAAGCCCGCTATCGTTTCCGAAGCGGGCTTTGTAATGCCTTGGAGGCTTATGAGTGGTGGGTCCTGAGTGACTCGAACACTCGACCTACGGATTAAGAGTCCGCTGCTCTACCAACTGAGCTAAGAACCCACTCTTGGGTTTGCTGCCTTGCGGTGTAGCACTGCAGCAAGACCGCTATTATGCATGAAAAAAAGCGTCTGGCGCAAGTGTTTCAAAATTTTTTCAAGGTGTCGGCGGAGAAGGTCCACGCGCCGGCAGGTCTCAGCACATGCCGTTGCGCTGCGCCAGCTCGACGAACAGCCCGGAATGGTCGAGGTCGGCCAGTCCGTGGGCCACGCCCTGGGCATAGAGGGACTCGAACAGGCCGGTGATGGGGGCCTCGAAGCCCAGGTCGGCGGCCGTCTCCAGCGCATTGCGCATGTCCTTGAGCTGGACCGTCATGCGGGCCCGTGGCACGAAGTCGCGTTCCACCATGCGTTGGCCGTGCAATTGCAGGATCCGGCTTTCGGCAAAGCCGCCGCCGATGGCTTCGCGCACCTTGGCCATGTCGGCGCCGCCCTTGGCGGCCATCAGCAGGGCTTCGGCCACCGCACCGATGGTGATGCCCACGATCATCTGGTTGGCCAGTTTGGCCAGCTGTCCGGCCCCTTCGGGACCCACATGGGTGGCCCGGCCCAGCACCTGGAACACCGGTGCAGCACGGGCGAAGTCGTCGGCCGCGCCGCCGGCCATGATGGCCAGGGTGCCCTGCTCGGCGCCCACCGTGCCGCCGGAGACCGGGGCATCCAGATGGCCCCGGCCCAGGGCCTGCAGGCGCCGGGCATGTTCGCGCGCCTCGGCCGGCTTGATCGAGGCCATGTCCACCACCAGGCCACCCGGGCGCAGGGCCTCGGCGGCGCCCTGCTCGAACAGCACCTGGGCCACCACGGCGCCGTTCTCGAGCATGCTGATCAACAGATCGGCCTCGGCCGCAGCGCCCGCCGGGTGGTCGTGGATCTGCGCGCCCAGCGCACGCAACGGTTCGGCCTTGTGCGGGCTGCGGTTCCAGGCATGCACGGCAAAACCGGCTTCACAGAGGCGGCGGGCCATCGGCAGGCCCATCAGGCCGGTCCCGAGAAAGGCGATGCGGGGCAGGGCGGTGGCAGAAGTCATGGGGGTCCTCAAGGGGGCTGCGGCGCCGGGTGGGGCCGTCCGCGACGGTCTCACATCAGCAGGTGTTCGCCGGCATTGTCGCCGCCCAGGATCACGTAGTTGACCTTGCGGATGTCCATCAGCTTGCGTCCGCCGGCGTAGCTGATCGAGCTCTGCACATCCTGCTCCATCTCGACCAGGGTGTCGGACAGCCGCCCCTTGACCGGCTCCAGGATGCGCTTGCCCTCGACGTGGCGGTACTCGCCCTTGTTGAAGTCCGAGGCCGAGCCGTAGTACTCCTTGTAGAGCTTGCCGTCGACCTCGACGCTGGCGCCGGGCGACTCTTCATGCCCGGCCAGCATGGAGCCGATCATCACGAAGGTCGCGCCGAAGCGGATGCTCTTGGCGATGTCGCCATGCTCGCGGATGCCGCCGTCGGCAATGATGGGCTTGGTCGCCACACGGGCGCACCACTTGAGCGCCGAGAGCTGCCAGCCGCCGGTGCCGAAACCGGTCTTGAGCTTGGTGATGCAGACCTTGCCGGGGCCGATGCCGACCTTGGTGGCGTCGGCGCCCCAGTTCTCGAGGTCGATGATGGCTTCGGGCGTGCCCACGTTGCCGGCGATCACGAAGGCCGCGGGCAGCCTGTCCTTGATGTGGGCGATCATGTTCTTCACGCTGTCGGCATGGCCGTGGGCGATGTCGATGGTGATGTACTCGGGCACCAGACCGGCGGCCGACAGGGTGTCGACCGTGTGGTAGTCGGCCTCCTTGACCCCCAGCGAGATCGAGGCGAACACGCCCTGCGCCTGCATGTCGCGCACGAACTTCACGTTGTCGATGTCGAAGCGGTGCATGACGTAGAAGTAGCCGTTCTGCGCCAGCCACAGGCACAGGCCTTCGTTGACCACCGTCTTCATGTTCGCGGGCACCACCGGGATGCGGAAGCGCCGGCCGCCCAGCTCGACGCTGGCGTCGCATTCGGAACGGCTGTCCACGCGGCACTTGCGCGGCAGCAGAAGAATGTTGTCGTAATCGAAAATTTCCATGAGAAACCAAGCTCCAGAAGGATCGTTGAAAAACGAGTGAGCGCTTGGCTTGAGACCGGCCTTGTGGTCGCGTGGCCACAAAAAACCGGGCGCAAGAAACTTGGGCCCGGTGGCTTATTCTAGCGACTCCCCTGCGCCGTGGGGCTGGTTTTGCATATGGATTCACTTATGGCGACCATATGTCCGAAGCCATCTTCGACCCAGCCGAGCACCCGCAGCCGCTCGACCCGGCTGCCCTCGGGGATGCGCATGGGCCGCAGCTCGCGCCAGGCCCTGCCCGGATGCGGCGGCAGGTCCAGGTAAAGGCTGTTGCGCACGATCTGGCGCTCGACCGGCGAGCCCTCGGCGCCGGCCGGCAGGTCTTCGACCAGCAGCAGCCAGGCGCTCAGCGGCGGCAGGTGGGCGCCGTCGCGCGGATGCCATTCGATCGAGGTGCCGATGTAGTCGTTCACCGGCAGGCCGTGGCCGACCCGCAGCCGCCCACGGGGGGCGCCGGCCCACGACTGCCGCTGCAGCGGGGCCGCGGTGCTCAGGCGCACCTGCTCCTCGGTCAGGCCCAGTTCGGGCAGCCGCTCCAGGCTGTCGCGGGTGGCGGCGGCGGACAGGGCAGCCTCCTCGCCCTGTTCGCGGGACGGCACGATCCAGTCCAGCGCCAGGCTGTGCGGCGGCGGCGGGGTGCCGCGCGCCTGCCAGCAATCGGGGCACTGGGCGGACAGGAAGCGCTCGGTCAGGCCGGTGGGCGGACGTTGGCCGTCGCTGCTGCAGGAGGATTGGGCCTGGGCCCAGGCCGCCGCCGCCAGGCCGAGCCCGGCCAGGGCGATCCGTGTCCAGAAGGGCGCGCGCGGGTCCATCTTGGTTTTCCGGTCTCTGAATTCGATCCCGCATGTTCCCACAGCCGGGGGCGGCGTGCCGGGGCGCGCTTTCTACAATGTCGGGATGTCCCCGCAAAACTCGCTGTTCGACGCCGATCCGCCGGCCCCTGAGGCGGCCGTGCCCGCCGTTTCCTCCTCGCCGCTGTTGACCCACCTCAATGCAGAGCAACTGGCCGCCGTCACCCTGCCGGCCGAGCATGCGCTGATCCTGGCCGGCGCCGGCTCGGGCAAGACCCGGGTGCTGACCACCCGCATCGCCTGGCTGCTGCAGACCGGCCAGGTCACGCCCGGCGGCCTGATGGCCGTCACCTTCACCAACAAGGCGGCCAAGGAGATGCTGCTGCGCCTGGGCGCCATGCTGCCGGTGAATGTGCGCGGCATGTGGATCGGCACCTTCCACGGCCTGTGCAACCGCCTGCTGCGCGCGCACTGGAAGCTGGCCGGGCTGCCGCAGAGTTTCCAGATCCTCGACACCCAGGACCAGTTGTCGGCGATCAAGCGCCTCATGAAGCAGTTCAATGTGGACGACGAGCGCTTCCCGGCCAAGCAGACGCAGTGGTTCATCTCGGGCTGCAAGGAAGAGGGCCTGCGCCCCGCCATGGTCGAGGCCCGCGACGAGGACACGCGCAAGAAGGTCGAGCTCTACCAGCTCTACGAAGAACAGTGCCAGCGCGAAGGCGTGGTCGACTTCGGTGAGCTGATGCTGCGCAGCTACGAGCTGCTGCGCGACAACGATCCGGTGCGCGAGCACTACCAGCGGCGCTTCCGCCACATCCTGATCGATGAGTTCCAGGACACCAACAAGCTGCAGTACGCCTGGATCAAGCAGCTCTGCGGCGAGCACAACGCCGTGCTGGCGGTGGGCGACGACGACCAGAGCATCTATGCCTTCCGTGGCGCGCGCGTCGGCAACATGGCGGATTTCGTGCGCGAATTTGGGGTGCGCCACCAGATCAAGCTCGAGGAGAACTACCGCAGCTTCAGCAACATCCTGGACTCGGCCAATGAGCTGATCAGCCACAACCGCAAGCGCCTCGGCAAGAACCTGCGCACCAGCCAGGGCCCGGGCGAACCGGTGCGGGTCCTTGAGGCCAGCAGCGACTTCGCCGAAGCCACCTGGCTGGTCGACGAGGTGCGGCAACTGCTGCGCGACCAGGACGGGCAGGCCGGCTACGAGCGCAAGGAGATCGCCGTGCTCTACCGCAGCAATGCGCAGAGCCGGGTCATCGAGACCGGCCTGTTCAACGCCGGCATTCCCTACCGTGTGTTCGGCGGCCTGCGCTTCTTCGAGCGGGCCGAGATCAAGCATGCCCTGGCCTATCTGCGCCTGCTGGAGAACCCGCACGACGACACCAGTTTCCTGCGGGTGGTGAATTTCCCGCCGCGCGGCATCGGGGCCCGCAGCCTGGAGCAACTGCAGGACGCGGCGCGCGCGGCGGGCTGCTCGCTGCACGACGCGGTCAGTGCGCTCAGCGGCAAGGCCGGCACCAACATCGCCGCCTTCGTCGCACGCATCGACGTGATGCGCGAGCAGACCGAGGCCATGACGCTGCGCGAGATCATCGAGCTGGTGCTCGACCACAGCGGCCTGGTCGAGCACTACAAGGCCGATCGCGAAGGCGCGGATCGCCTGGAGAACCTGGAGGAACTGGTCAATGCCGCCGAGAGCTTCGTGACCCAGGAAGGCTTCGGCCGCGAGGCGGTCGCGCTGCCGCCGGGCCAGCCCCTGAGCGCGCTGTCGCTGACGCAGTCGCCGGTCAGCCAGGGGCTGCAGCCCGACCGCCCGCTGGTGCAGGCCGACGACCCGCTGCCCCCCGATGCCGAGACCGGCGAGACCCTGTCGCCGCTGGCGGCCTTCCTGACCCACGCGGCCCTCGAGGCCGGCGACAACCAGGCCCAGGCCGGTCAGGATGCGGTGCAGCTCATGACCGTGCATTCCTCCAAGGGCCTGGAGTTCGACGCGGTCTTCATCACCGGCCTCGAAGAGGGCCTGTTCCCGCACGAGAACTCGATGAGCGACTACGAGGGCCTGGAAGAAGAGCGCCGCCTCATGTATGTGGCCATCACGCGGGCGCGCAAGCGCCTGTACCTCAGCCACTCGCAGACCCGGCTGCTGCATGGGCAGACCCGCTACAACGTGCGCAGCCGCTTCTTCGAGGAGCTGCCCGAGCGGGCGCTGAAATGGCTCACCCCCAAGGCGGCCGGCTTCGGCGGCCTGGCGCCGGGGCTGGGGGGGCGGCGTCCCGAGGCGGGCGGCCCGTCAGGCACGCGCCATGGCGGCGCCGATCTGGCGGCCTACACGGCGGCGGCCGCAGCCCCCCTGCCGCCGCAGAAGGCCGAACCGCCGCAAGGCCTGCGCGCCGGCATGAAGGTGTTCCACAACAAGTTCGGCGAAGGCAAGGTGCTGACCGTCGAAGGCAGCGGCAGCGATGCGCGGGCCCAGGTCAACTTCCCGCGCCATGGCGTCAAATGGCTGGCGCTCAGCGTGGCCAAGCTGACGCCGATCTGAGGCGGATCAGCTCAGGGCTGACCGTCCTCGTGCTCGGCCGTCTCGGACGGCAGCGGGCTGGCCATCGAGAAGCAGTCGCGGAAGGTGAAGACCAGCGAGGCGAAGAACATCGCCAGCAGCATCAGCATGGCGCCCATCAGCAGCCCGCTGCCCAGGGTCGGGCCCAGCAGGCTGCCCAAGAGGCTGGCCAGCAGCAGGCCGCCGGTGAGCACGCCCATCCAGGCGATGCCGAACAGGGTGAAGGCCCCTTTGTTGCGCCAGCAGGCGACCAGGCTGAAGAAAAGGCTTTTCACCGGCGGCACGCGGTCCCAGTGGACCAGGGCCGGCGCATGCCAGAACAGCAGCGACAGCGGCAGGTAGCCGAGCGAGAAGACCCACATGGCGGACAGGAAGCTGTCGTTGTCCAGCAGCTCGGGGCTGATGCGCCCGCCGATCAGGTAGAGCTTGGCGAATTCGCCGCCGTCGATCAGGGCGGTCAGGCCCAGCAAGGCGACGAAGCCGGCGGCATACAGGCCGCCGAGCAGCAGCATGGCGCGCAACTGCTGACGCCCCGCCCGGAAGGCGGTGACCAGGATGGTGGGCATCGGGAAGCGGCCGCGCGCCGCTTCGTGGCTGGCCGCCATCATGCCGAGGGTGGCGCCCGGGATCAGGACCAGGGCGACCACGCTGCCCAGCATGGGGATCACCGCACACAGCGACACGGCGGTCATGAACATCAGGAACAGGCCTGAGAGCGCGATCGGTTGGCGGAAAAAGGTCCGGATGCCGAGCTTGACCCAGAGCAGGCCGGTGCGGGCGGGAACGATGTTCAGTTTCATGGAGGAGGCCCAGGGGCCGTGAGGATTCGCTCGAATTTAACCCGGATGCACTCCGGGGGGCGGCCCAGGGGGCAGGAGCCCGGTGTCAGGGGCGCCAGGGTTGGGCGATGCGGGCGCGCAGTACCCGCTCGAAATGGGTCGGGTCATGGGGTTTGAGCATCGAGGCTTCGCGCGGCAGGTGGAAATCCCAGAGCCGCGAGATCCAGAAGCGCAGGGCCCCGGCCCGCAACAGTGCGGGGAACAGCGCGCGTTCTTGCGCCGTGAAGGGGCGGATGGCCGCATAGGCCTCGACGAAGGCCCGCGCCCGGTGTTCGTCGTGTTGGCCGCTGGCCAGGTCGATGCACCAGTCGTTGAGGCAGACGGCGACGTCGAACAGCCAGCTGTCGACGCCGGCGAAATAGAAGTCGAAGAAGCCGGTCAGGCGTTCGCCGTCGAACATCACGTTGTCGCGGAACAGGTCGGCATGCACCGGGCCGACCGGCAGCGCCTCGTGCTCGGCCGAGGCCGCCACATGGTTCTGGTAGGCCAGTTCGGCGCGCAGCAGATCGGCCTGCGCGGCCTCCAGATAGGGCAGCACCACCGGCACGGTCTCGTTCCACCAGGGCAGGCCGCGCAGATTGGGCTGCCGGCGTTCGTAGCTGCGGCCGGCCAGGTGCATGCGGGCCAGCATGTCGCCGACGGCCGCGCAGTGCACGGCCTGCGGGGCCAGCTGGCTGCGCCCCTGCAGGCGGTTGACCACGGCGGCCGGTTTGCCGCAGACCCGGTGCAGCACCTCGCCACGGGCATCGGCCTGGGGGTCGGGCACCGGGATGCCCGCCTGCGCCAGATGCTTCATGAGGTACAGGTAGAAGGGCAGTTGCTCGGCGCTCAGGCGCTCGAACAGGGTCAGCACATAGTGGGCGGTGACACCGTCGCGCTCGCTGCTGGCGAAGTAGTTGGTGTTCTCGATGCCGCCTTCGATGCCGCGCAGCTCGCTCAGTTCGCCCAGGCCCAGGCGATGCAACAGGGTTTTCGCCTCTGCGAAAGAGACTTCGGTGAATACAGCCATCGGTCAGAAAGATCGGTTCAGAAATTCAGCAGGTTCCAGACGCGTTCGCCCAGGGGGCCGCCCGCGTCGTTCGGGGAGCCGGGACGCCCTCGCGCGCCGTCGTTGGACAGCACCTCGTAGGCCGGCAGGGCAGGGAGCTTGGGTTGCACATGCACGCTCTCGGTCTGGCCGCCGTAGCGCAGCTCGTCGATGCGGCTGCCGCTGTCTTCCACCGTGATGTGCTCCAGGCGCTGATCGCCCTTGAGCCGGGCCGGCAGCTCGTTGGAGGCCGGCGCGGTCTGGGCCGGGGCGACGCCGGCCGCGAGCAGGGTCGCCAGCGCCGCCAGCGTGGAACGGAGAAGATGAAGAGGCGCTTGCATCCCCGGATTGTAGGCAATGCACAATCCAGGGATGCAAGACGAATCCCGCGCACCCACCGCCGCCCCCGCCATCGACGACCCTGCCGGCCCGGCGCGGACCCTGCTGCTGGTCGATGGCTCCAGCTACCTGTACCGCGCCTTCCACGCCATGCCCGACCTGCGCGCGGTGCCCGGCGACATGGGCAGCCCGGCCACCGGCGCCATCCGCGGCATGATCAACATGATGCAGAGCCTGCGCAAGGAGGTGCCGGCGGCCTTTGCCGCCTGCGTCTTCGATGCCAAGGGGCCGACCTTCCGCGACGAGATCTACCCCGAGTACAAGGCGCAGCGCGCGCCCATGCCCGACGATCTGCGCAGCCAGATCGCCCCCATCCACGAGGTGGTGCGCCTGCTGGGCTGGACGGTGCTCGATGTGCCGGGCGTCGAGGCCGACGACGTGATCGGCACCCTGGCGCGGCTGGGCGCGGCGCAGGGCTTGAAGGTGGTGGTGTCCAGTGGCGACAAGGACCTGTCGCAACTGGTCAACGAGCAGGTCACCATCATCGACACCATGAACGGCAAGGTGCGCGACGTGGCGGGCGTGACCGCCGAATTCGGCGTGCCGCCCGAGCGCATGATCGACTTCCAGACCCTGGTCGGAGACACGGTGGACAACGTGCCCGGCGTGCCCAAGGTGGGCCCCAAGACCGCTGCCAAGTGGCTGGCTGAATACGGCTCGCTGGAGGCCTTGCTCGAACGCGCCGCCGAGATCAAGGGAGTGGCCGGCGAGAACCTGCGCAACAGCCTTGACTGGCTTCCCACGGGGCGCCGTCTGGTGACCATCAAGACCGACTGCGATCTGGCCGGCTGGCTGCCCGGGCTGCCCGACTTCTCGGCCATCGCGCTGCAGCCGCCGCGCCAGGACGAGCTCAAGGGCTTCTACGAAAGCTATGGCTTCAAGGGACTGGCCCGGGCGCTGGCTGTGGCCGCACCGGCGCCGGCCGCGGCCTCGGCGGGCGACACCCCCGACCTGTTCAGCGAAGCCGCCCCCGCCCCGGTGGCCGAGGCGCCGGCCTCGACCGGGCGCTACGACATGGTCTGCGACTGGGCGCTGTTCGAGCGCTGGTTGGCCCGCCTGCAGGCCGCCGCGCTGGTGGCGCTGGACACCGAGACCAGCTCGCTGGATGCGATGCGCGCCGAGATCGTCGGCATCAGCTTCAGCGTCGAGGTCGGCGAGGCCGCCTACATCCCGCTGGCCCATGACTACCCGGACGCGCCCGCGCAATTGCCGCGCGACGAGGTGCTGGCGCGCCTGCGGCCCTGGCTGGAGGATGCGAGCCGGCCCAAGCTGGCCAGCACATCAAATACGACCGCCATGTGTTCGCCAACCACGGCATCGAGGTGCGCGGCTATGTGCACGACACCATGCTGCAGAGCTATGTGCTCGAGGTGCACAAGCCCCACGGCCTGGCCAGCCTGGCCGAACGCCACACCGGGCGCAAGGGCCTCGACTACGAAGACCTGTGCGGCAAGGGGGCCCACCAGATCCCCTTCAGCCAGGTGGCGGTCGAGCGGGCGTCGCAGTACTCGTGCGAGGACTCCGACCTGACGCTGGATGTGCACCGCGTGCTGTGGCCGCAGCTGCAGGCCGCCCCCCGGCTGCAGGGCATCTACGAGCTCGAGATCGCCAGCAGCGAGGCGCTCTACCGCGTCGAGCGCAACGGCGTGCTGATCGATGCGCCGACGCTGCAGCAGCAGAGCCATGAGCTGGGCCAGCGCATCCTGCAGCTGGAGACCGAGGCCTACGAGATCGCCGGCCAGCCCTTCAACCTGGGCAGCCCCAAGCAGCTCGGCGAGATCTTCTTCGACAAGCTCGGCCTGCCGGTCATCAAGAAGACCGCCACCGGCGCGCGCAGCACCGACGAAGAGGTGCTCGAGAAGCTCGCCGAAGACTACCCGCTGCCGGCCAAGCTGCTGGAGCACCGCAGTCTGTCCAAGCTCAAGAGCACCTACACCGACAAGCTCGCAGGCATGGCCCTGCCGCGCGATGGTCGCGTGCACACCCATTACGCCCAGGCGGTCGCGGTGACGGGGCGCCTGTCCAGCAACGACCCGAACCTGCAGAACATCCCCATCCGCACCGTCGAAGGGCGGCGCGTGCGCGAGGCCTTCGTGGCGCCGCCGGGCCACCTGATCGCCAGCGCCGACTATTCCCAGATCGAGCTGCGCATCATGGCCCACCTGAGCGGTGACGAGGCGCTGTTGCGCGCCTTCCGCGACGGGCAGGACGTGCACCGCGCCACCGCCGCCGAGGTCTTCGGCATCGCGCCCGAGCAGGTCAGCGCCGAGCAGCGCCGCTACGCCAAGACCATCAACTTCGGCCTCATCTACGGCATGAGCAGCTTCGGCCTGGCCAAGAGCCTGGGCATCGAGACCAAGGCGGCGGCGGCCTACATCGAGCGCTATTTCCAGCGCTACCCGGGCGTCAAGCGCTACATGGACGACACCCGCGCTGCAGCCAAGACCCAGGGCTATGTGGAGACCGTCTTCGGGCGGCGCCTCTACCTGCCCGAGATCAACTCGCCCAACGGCCCGCGCCGCGCGGGGGCCGAGCGCGCCGCCATCAATGCCCCGATGCAGGGGACGGCGGCCGACCTCATCAAGATGAGCATGGTGCAGGTGCAGCAGGCGCTGGATGCGCAGCGCCCCGGGGTCCGCATGGTCATGCAGGTGCACGACGAACTGGTCTTCGAGCTGCCCGAGTCCGAGGCCGACTGGCTGCGCGAGGCCGTTCCGGCCCTGATGGCGGGCGTGGCGACCCTGCAGGTGCCCCTGGTGGCCGAGGTCGGGATGGGCCGCAACTGGGACCAGGCGCACTGAACACCGGCCCCGGAGGGCGTGCCAGGTGCCTGGCGCGGCTGCAGCCGCCGTCAGCGACCTTCGGGCGGCAGCAGGTGGGCGAATGCCGTGTCCAGTTCCTGGTCGGCCTGGGCCAGGCGGCTTCGGCGCTGCGCCAGCCAGGCCCGGTCTTCGGCCAGTTGCTGGCGTGCCAGGCCCAGCATGCGCCGGGTTTCCTGCGCTTGCGGTCCGCCCTGTCCCTGGGTGTGGGCCACGATCCAGCCGGGTGACATCAGCTCGCGGAATTCCGCTTCGGTCATGGGCACGGCCCGGGCCGGCAGCTTGAAGCGCGCCAGGGTCTGTGCAAAGGTGTCGGCCACCACGGTGAAGGGGATGGTGTCGGGGGTCAGGCCGCGCGGCCGGGCGTAGCTGACCAGCTCGGATGCAAAACCGTGCCCGACCCGGAAGGGGATCTGATGGGCTTGCAGCAGCCATTCCGCCAGGTTCATGGTTGAGGTCCAGTCGCTGCGCAGCTCCTCGAGGGCCCGATCCCGGTCGACCACCAGGGCATCGAAGACACGGTCCGTGGCCTTGACCATGTCGACGGCCTTGGGCAGCACCCCCAGCTCACCCACGGCCGACTTGTAGTCGACCATCCCGGTGCTCACATTGTGGAAACGGATGTCGACCGCCTGGGCGAGGCCCACGACGTCCGACGCCTGCATCCGGGCCTGGGTGATCAGGCCGGGGTTGCGTTTTTGCGGCATCGAACTGCTGGTGTAGGTGCTGCCTTCCTGCAGCAGCAGCCAGGGGCGCACCTGGTGGTATTGGATGTGCAGGTCCTGCATCAGGGTGCCCACATGGGTGGCGGTCGACGCCGCCAGCGACGAGACTTCGAGCTGCGTGTCGACCGGGATGATCTGGTTGGCGTCATAGGTGTTGTCCACCACGCCGTCAAAGCCCAGCAGCGCGCCCAGCCGTGCGCGGTCCAGGGGCCAGATGGAACCCGACAGCACGCCGCTGCCCATCGGGCTCAGGTTGAGCCTGGCGTAGGCCTCGACCAGCCGGCGTTGATCGCGCCCGAAGGCGGACTCATAGCCCAGCAGGTAATGGGCATAGGTCACCGGCACCGCCTGGACGCCATTCGTGTAGGCGGGCATCAGGGTGTCGATGTGGTCGGCCGCCCGGGCCAGCAGGCGCTCCCGCAGGCCGAGCAGGGCCTCGGCGAAGTCCAGGGTCTGGTTGCGCAACTGGGCCGCCCGGAAGGTCGCATACATGTCCTGCCGGCTGCGGCCGGCGTGGATGACCGAGGCCTCCGGGCCGACCTGGTCGGTCATGATGCGCTCCAGTTGCAACACATCCGAGGGGCGTCTGCCCTCCGGCGTCTGGGCCTGGGCCAGCGCATAGGCCACGCCTCGGGCCATCACGCGACCGGTCTCCGGCGGGAAGATGTGCGCTTCCACCAGCATCACCGCCGAGGCCTTGTTGATCTGGTTGAGCCAGTAGAAGGTGTCCTGCTGCCGGTCTGCGGCGCTGGTGTAGGTGCCGGCATCGGCGCTCGCCACCCCCAACTGGGCCGCGTTGGCCCGGCATTCCTGGGTGTTCCTGCAGGGAAGCTGACCGGTGTCGGCCGCCCAGGCGCCGTGGATCAGGGTCAGCCCAAGTGCCCAGGCGAAATGTCTGCCGTGCTTCATCAGGTGCTTTCAGTGCAGGGAGGTCCCCCGGTGGAGGCGGATCATAGCCGCGCGGCACCGAGCCTGCGTGGCCGTGGCGGCGGCGGATCTTGCCCCCGGATCCGCAAGGCATGGCTGAGCCGGAAATGCTTGAAAGACATACTGGATTGATTCGAATAGGTGTTTTCACCAGTTATTAGGTGCAAAACAGTATTTGTTTGAATATTCCAAGTACCAATGACGGGATATCGGATCGCTATCGTTCATGCCATCAATGCCGATCGCAAAAAAGCATTGAACAAGAGAAGCCCCATCAAGACCGACCGACAGATCCCCTGAGGAGACATTCCGATGAAGCACTTCCCCCGTCTGGCCCTGGCCGCCGCCGTGTCGCTGGCCTTCCAGGGTCTGGCCCTGGCCGAGACCGAACTCGTGATCGCCACCGTCAACAACGGCCACATGATCGAGATGCAGAAGCTCGGCAAGAATTTCGAGCAGGCCAACCCGGACATCCGGCTCAAGTGGGTGACGCTCGAAGAGGGCACGCTGCGCCAGCGCGTGACCACCGACATTGCCACCCAGGGCGGCCAGTTCGACATCATGACCATCGGCATGTATGAAGCGCCGATCTGGGGCAAGAAGGGCTGGCTGCAGGAGATCAAGCCCACTGCGGCCTACGATGTGGACGACCTGCTGCCGGCCATGCGCAATGGCCTGAGCGTGGACGGCAAGCTGTTCGCGGTGCCCTTCTATGGCGAGAGCTCGATGCTGATGTACCGCAAGGACCTGGCGGACAAGGCCGGCGTCACCGTCTCTGACCACCCGAGCTGGACCGAGGTGCGCGACCTGGCGGCCAAGATCAACGATCCCAAGAACGGCGTCTACGGCATCTGCCTGCGCGGCAAGCCGGGCTGGGGCGACAACATGGCCCTGATCTCGACCATGGTGAACACCTTCGGCGGGCAATGGTTCGACATGGGCTGGAAGCCGCAGATCGACAGCAAGCCCTGGCACGATGCGGTCAATTTCTATGTCGATCTGCTCAAGAGCTACGGTCCTCCGGGCTCCTCGGCCAACAGCTTCAATGAGATCCTGGCGCTGTACAACGAGGGCAAGTGCGGCATGTGGGTGGATGCCACCATCGCCGCCTCGTTCGTGAGCGATCCCAAGCAGTCCAAGGTGGCCGACAAGGTGGCCTTCGCCAATGCGCCCACCGCCGTCACGCCCAAGGGGGCGAACTGGCTCTGGAGCTGGAACCTGGCCATCCCTGCCGGTTCCAAGAAGGTCGATGCGGCGCAGAAGTTCGTGACCTGGGCCACCTCCAAGGAGTACATCCAGCTGGTCGCCAAGACCAATGGCTGGGCCAATGTGCCCACCGGCACGCGCAAGAGCACCTACGCCACGCCGGAATTCCAGAAGGCGGCCCGTTTCGCTGCGGCCGAGAAGTCGGCCATCGACAGCGCCAACCCCAACGACAGCACCCTGCCCAAGTCGCCCTATGTGGGCGTGCAGTTCGCGGCCATCCCCGAGTTCCAGTCGATCGGCATCGCGGTGGGGCAGCAGATGAGCGCCGCGCTGGCCGGCAAGGTGTCGGTCGATGCCGCCCTCAAGAGCTCGCAGGCCGTGGCCGAGCGCGAGATGAAGAAGGC
>JAFAMV010000130.1 GCA_019233055.1 Curvibacter sp. | reverse complement strand
GCGGCGTTCCAGGCCGCCCAGGACCTCGTGTTCAAGGGCCTCGTGCAGCCGAGCGGCTATACCGAGCCGCTGCTGCACGCCTGGCGCCTGAAGGTGAAGGCCGGCGCCTGAAGCGGGCGCCGCAGCGTCTCCAGAGGGCACCTCCGGGTGCCCTTTTTTGCGCCTGCCGCCCGGTCGGATCGCTTGCGGACACGGCAAGGCGATGGACAATCGGCGCATGAACCCGTCCGGATCTGCCCCCGCCGCCGCTGACATCTGTCCTTTGTGCGGCGAGTCGAATGGATGCGCCATGAGCCGCGCCGGTGCCGATCCGGCAGACTGCTGGTGCATGCGCACCCCGGTCGCGCCCGAGGCGCTGGCACGCATCCCCGCCGCGCAAAGAGGGCGGCAATGCCTGTGTCCGCATTGCGCCCAGGCCACTGCCGGCCAGCCTCCACGGTCTTGATTGGAAGGATCCACGCATGTGCCAACTGCTGGGCATGAACTGCAATGCGCCCACCGACGTCACGTTTTCCTTCGCCGGCTTCGCACAGCGCGGCGGTGTCACCGACCACCACTCGGACGGCTGGGGCATCGCCTTCTTCGAGGACCGGGGCCTGCGCCATTTCGTCGACCACCAGCCGGCCGCCCATTCGCCGATCGCCGACCTCATCCGGCGCTACCCGATCAAGAGCCGCAACGTCATCGCCCACATCCGCAAGGCCACCCAGGGCCCGGTCAACCTGCAGAACTGCCACCCCTTCGTGCGTGAGCTGTGGGGCCGGTACTGGGTGTTTGCCCACAACGGCGACCTGAAAGACTTCGCCCCGCGCCTGCATGGCCCCTTCCGCCCCGTGGGCGGCACCGACAGCGAACGGGCCTTCTGCTGGATCATGCAGGAGCTGGCCAAGTCGCATGCGGACGTGCCTTCGGTGGCCGAACTCACCCTGACCCTGCGCGAGCTGGCCCCGCGCATCGCCCGCCACGGCACCTTCAACTTCCTGCTCTCCAACGGCGAGGCGCTGTGGGCCCATGCCTCGACCCATCTGCACTACCTCGAGCGCCGGCACCCCTTCAGCCAGGCCACCCTGGCCGACGAGGACCTGAGCATGGATTTCTCCACCTGCACCACCCCCGACGACCGTGTGGCCGTGGTGGTGACGCACCCGCTCACGCGCGACGAGGCCTGGACGGCCTTCCAGCCCGGTGAGCTGAAGGTGTTCCTGGACGGGGTCTGCCTGGGCTGAGCCGCATCCAGGGCGGCGCGCGCAGGGCCCTTGCCTGCCCGCCCGGCCAGCCCCTCACGCCCGCCGGGTCACCCCCGGACGGACCGGATGGGCCTCGTTCGCCGATGGTCGCAGGGCCTTCACCGCCGCAGGCCGGGCCAGTTTCACGGCAGGCTGGGGGCGTGCCAGGGCCTCGGGCCGGATCTCGTTGACGCGGTAGCTCTTGCGCAGCTCCACCGCATCCATCTGCGACACGGTGACCTCACCCGCATACAAGCGGAACAGCCGGGTCGACAGCACGACGGTCTCGACCTGCCGGGCCAGCGCCTGGGTCGAAGCCGCCAGTTGCTCGACCAGGGCGGCATTCTGCTGGGTCAAGGCATCCATCTGGGTCACAGCACCGTTGATCTGCTGGATGCCTTGATGCTGTTCCTGGGCCGCATGGCTGATCTGCGAGAGCATGGCGCTCACATGGCCCACCGACTCCAGTGCGTCCGCCACGCAGCCCTTGGCGTCGTGCACCTGATCGCTGCCGGAGCGGACCCGCACGGACGATTCCTGGATATGCGACTTGATCTCGCGGGCCGCCGTCGCCGTGCGTTGCGCCAGAGAGCGCACTTCGGAGGCGACCACCCCGAAGCCGCGCCCTTGCTCGCCGGCCCGGGCCGCCTCGACCGCCGCATTCAAGGCCAGGATGTTGGTCTGGAACGCCACGCCTTCGACCACCTGGATGATCTCGTTGATCCGGTTGGCCGATTCGTTGATCGCCAACATGCTGTCTGCGGCCGCCTGCACCGATTCATTGCTGCGGTGCGCCACCGACGCGGTGTTGCTCGCGATCTCGGTCCCGCGGTGGGCCGACTCGGCACTGCGTTGGACAGTGCTGGTCATCTCCTCCATCGAGGCCGCCGTCTGCTGCAGGTTGCTGGCCTGCGCCTCGGTCCGGGCCGAGAGGTCCCGGTTGCCGTCCGCGATCTCCTGGATGACATTTTTCAGCGATTCGACATCCGAGCGCGCATCGGCCACGATGGTCCGGACGTTGAGCTGCACCTGGCGCAACGCGCGCTGCAGTTCACCGGTCAGCCCGTTCGAACTCATGGTCACGTGGTGGGCCAGGTCACCGGCACAGATGCGGCGCAGATCGTCGAGCAACTGATTGAGCGGGGCCAACACCCAGCGCCAGGTCCAGTGGCAGGTCAGGGCGACCGTCAGCGCGGTGACCACCGCCGCCATCCAGGTCGCCATCCAGGTCGCGCTGCCCCATGCCACCAGGGCACCCAGCACCTGGAAATAGATCAGGCGCCAAGGCAGCAGCCCCTGGTAGAGCCGGGACAGCCGGCCGGCCAAGGACCGGGTGCAGAGCTTTCCGTGCCGCAGGTACAGGGTGCCCCGCCCCTGTCGGGCCTGCTCGTTCAGCCGGGCGTAGAGCCGCTCTGCCGACTCGATGTCCGCACGGCTGGCCGGCGAGCGCACCGACAGATAGCCGGTGATCTGATCGCCATCCCGCACCGGCGTCGCATTCGCCACCACCCAGTAGTGATCGCCATCCTTGCGCCGGTTCTTGACCAGGCCGACCCAGGGCAGGCCGCTCTGGATGGTGTCCCACAGGTCCCGGAACGCCTCCTCGGGCATGTCGGGGTGGCGCACGATGTTGTGGGGTTGACCCAGCAGCTCGCCGGCGCTGAAGCCGCTCACCTGGATGAAGGCCTCATTGCAGAAGGTGATCCGCCCTTTCAGGTCGGTGACGCTGATCAGGGTTTCGCAATCGGCCGGAAAGAGAAATTCACGGTCAGTGATCGGGGTGTTCTGTCTCATGGTCAGGCTCAATCCAAAGTGGCGGGGGAATCAGTCGTTGCAGGGTTCGGCCGTGGCGGCGACCTCGGAAACGAGGAAGGGAGCCACCACACCCCCTGGTTGCCGCAGCGCCAGGGTCGCCACCATCTGGAGGCACTCTTGCGCCTGATGGTGTTTGTCGTAGAAATGTTCGGCGCCCAGCTGCACACAGGCGCTGCGCATCCTGGGGTGGGTGAAATTGGTCAGGACCAACACCCGGGCCGGGCAGGCTGCGTCACGGATGCGTCGCAGCACCTCGAGACCGCTGCCCGGCGACAGCCGCAGGTCGAGGATGACCACCTCCGGCTGACGGTCCAGGATGAGGCGCACCGCCTCGTCCTCGCCCGCCGCATGGCCGACCCATGCCAGCGCCGGCAGGCGCGACAGCCGCTCCAGCATCTCGGTCGCGATCAGTTCGGAGTCTTCCACCAGGACGACCTTCATGGCACCCCACAGAGTTGGTATGACGCGTCGTCAGTGTCCGTCCGGGGCCCGCGAGCCGGTAGCAGGATTCGTCGCAGGGCTTTGACAGGGAATGCCGAAATCCTTGTGAGGGAAACCCTAGGCGGCTCCAGATTCGTGCCGTCGGTCTCCAATCGCGCCACAATGGCCCCACGGTCGAACCCGCCCCACCCTGCCGACATGAAAGCCCCTCTTTCGATCGCCACCTGGCTGTGGGCCCTGGTGCTGCTGCCCACCGTGCCCCTGACGGCCGTTCTCGGCTACACCGCGTACCAGTACGCCCTGGAGCGCGAGCATCAACTAACGCTGTCCCTGATCGACCAGACCGAGGAACTGGCCCGCAGGGCCGAAATCCAGATCGAACGCGTCTCCGGGGCCCTGACCACGCTGTCGCTGGCGCAGGCCGTGGAGCGGCACGACATGGCCGCGCTGCATGCGTTCGCGCGGCGGGTGCAGCAGGCGTCGCCGACGCTGTCGGCCATCAGCCTCGTCGACCGCGACGACCAACTGGTGTTCCTCACCCTGAGCCCTCTGGGCAGCCGGCTGCCCGCCGCACAGCTGGACTCCGTCCATGAAGCCTTCCGCACGGGGCGCCCCAATCTGTCCCGGCCGTTCAAGTCGCCGGTCAGCAACAACACGGTGGTGGCCCTGAACGTGCCGGTGCTGCGCCACGGCGAGGTGCTCTACTGCCTGCGGGGCATCTTCAGCGTCAGCACGCTGGCGGACCTGATCCGCCCGGAAGGCCTGCCCGCCGACTGGCTCGCCGGCATCTTCGACCAGGAGGGCACCACGGTGGCGCGCAGCCGCTCCCCGGCGCTGTATGTCGGCCAGCCCGCGACACCGGCCATGCTGGAAGCCATCGCCCATCGGACCCGGGCGGCCTGGTCGGGAAAGACCAAGGAGGGCATCGACACCCTGTCGGTCGTGCGCCAGATCGGCGACTGGGGCTGGTTCGTCGCCTTGGCCGTGCCCGACCGGACCCTGACGGCACCGCTGGAACACGAGCTGTTCCGTTTCACCGCACTCACCCTGGGCACCCTGGCCCTGTTGAGCCTGACCCTGCTCGTCCTGTGCCGTCACATCGCACGGCGGCTGGACTCGGTGGCGGACGACGCCCGCCAGGCCATTTCCGGCCGGGTCCCCCTGGCCGCCTCGACCGGCATCCTCGAGCTGGACGAACTGCGGCGCAGCCTGAGCCATGCCGACCTGTACCGACAGGCCATTCTGGACCAGGTGCAGCAGCGCACCGCCGAACTCCGCGCGGCCCAGCAACGGCTGACCGAATTCGCCCGGCAGCAGGAGGACAACATCGAACATGAGCGCCTGCGCATCGCCCGCGAGGTGCACGACCAGATCGGCGCCATCTTCTCGGGCGTGGCCATGCTGCTGGGCGGCCTGCCGCCGTCGGCCCTGTCCAGCGAGCAGCGCCGGACCCTCGATGCGGCCCTGCAGCAGGGCGTGACGACGGCCCGCCGGATCACGGCGGAACTGCGTCCGCCCCTGCTCGACGATCTGGGCCTGCAGACGGCCCTGGAGGAACTGGCGCGGAATGTGCTGACACCGGCGCAGATCGACTGCCAGGTGGACCTGGCCGCCGCGCAGTGCCTGACCGCGCGCCAGACCATCGCCTGCTACCGCATCGTGCAGGAGGCGCTCACGAACGTGCTGCGCCATTCACGGGCCGCTGCCTGCCAGATCACCGGGCGGGCCGAGCCGCCGGGGGCCTACACGCTGACCATCACGGACAACGGGCAGAGCCCGCCGGCGCCGGACGACCACGGCCGCCATTTCGGCCTGACCAGCATGCGCGAGCGCGCCCTCCTGCTGGGGGGCGAGTTGCAGATAGAACATCCGCCGGGGCAGGGATTCCTGGTTCGGGTCATACTGCCGCTGGACACGGAACGGAGTCAGGATGTTTGAATCGGGCCTGCTGGTGGAAGACCACCCCATCGTGCAACTGGGCCTGCGCCAGTTGATCGCCACACGCTGGCCACAGGCCAGGCTGGACACCGCCTCCAGCCTGGCCGAGGCCCGGAACCTCGTCGGCCCGAACCGCTATGACGTCGCGGTGGTCGACCTGAACCTGCCCGATGCGACCGGCCTCGAATCCGTCAACCAGTTGAAGCGGCATGCCCCGGCGCTGCGCCTGCTGGTGCTCAGCCTCAATGATGAAGCCGCCTATGCGCAGCGGGTGCTGCAGCTCGGTGCCCAGGGCTACCTGTCCAAGGAGCGCGCCCCGGGAGAACTGGTGCAGGCCATCGAACGCATCGTCTCCGGCGGGCGCTACATCACCGCCAGCCAGGCCGAACGCATGGCCGACCTGGCCTACGGCCAGGCCAGCGCCGCGCCCCACGAGGCCCTGTCCATGCAGGAATACCGGGTGCTGGTCCACCTGGCCCAGGGCCGACGCCTGACCGACATCGGCCAGCTCATGAACCTGTCGCCCAAGACAGTCACCACCTACCGCGCCCGGGTGCTCGAGAAGCTGAACGCCCAGACCAATCGCGACCTCATCCAGTACTGCCTGGACCACGGGATCAGCCCGGCGTGAATCCGCCCCCCTCCACACCCAGCCAGGAAGAGAACCCCATGATGAAACGATGGACAGCGGGCGGCATGGTGCTGATCGCGGCCCTGTGGGCCGCCCCGGCCTGCGCCGAGGTCACGCGACTTGACATCCTCGAGCGCGGCCCCGCCTTCGGCGGCCAGGCCTTCGGTCCGGTCGGCAGCTATGAACGCATCCGCGCCCGCCTCCATGGCGAGCTCGACCCCATGGCGGTCGACAACGCCGTCATCCAGGACATCGGGCTGGCGCCACGCAATGCCCACGGCCGGGTCGAGTACAGCAGCGACATCGACATCCTGCGCCCGACGGACGCGCAGCAGGCCCGTCCGCTGCTGCTGTTCGAGGTGCCCAACCGTGGGCGCCGCCTGATGCTCGGCGCCTTCAACGCCGACATGAAAGGCCCGCCAGCCGCGCTCGCCGCCCTGCAGGTGGCCGGCGACGGCTTTCTGCAACGCAGCGGCGCCACGCTGATCTGGTTCGGCTGGCAAGGCGACATCCTGCCCGGCGAGGAGCGCCTCACGGCCACCCTGCCGATCGCCCGCCAAGCCGACGGATCGCCGCTGACCGGCACCGTGCGCAGCGAACTCACCACGCTGGCGCCGACCCCGGTGCTGAACCTGTCCTCCGGCTGGTTCACCCTGATGAACCATCGCAGCTACCCCACGGTCGAGCTCGACAACCGCCGGCGTCTCCCGGACGGCTTTGTGCCGAGCCTCACGGTCCGGCCCCGCGAATCGGCGCCGAGGGTCGAGATCCCCGCAGACCAATGGCATTTCGGCGCCTGCGACGCCAGCGCCCCACACAACGACCGGCAGGTCTGCCTGCCCGCCGGGTTCCAGCCCGGCCGGCTCTACGAGATCATCTACCGGGCGAAAGACCCGATGGTGATGGGCATCGGCTTTGCCATCGCGCGCGACGTCGGCGCCTTCTTCGCCCACGCCGAGCAAGACCGGGCAGGCACGGCCAACCCGGTCGTCCACGGCGAGTCGGTGAAGGCCCTGGTGTTCGGCTCCTCCCAATCGGGGCGCTTCATCCGCAGCATGATCGCGCTGGGCTTCAACCGCAGCGAAACGGGCCGCCGGGTCTTCGACGGGGCCATGCCCCACATCGGCGGTGGGCTGCTGCCCCTCAATGTCCGGTTCTCGCAACCCGGACGGGCCTGGGGGCAGCAGGTCGACCATGACTACCCGGCCTACGACTTCCCCTTCACCTATGGCCCAGAGACCGATCCGTTGACCGGGCGGACCGCCGGCCTGCTGGATGCCTGCACCCGCACACAGACCTGTCCGCTGCTGTTCCACATGGCCACCTCGCTCGAACTCTGGGAGGGGCGGCAGTCGCTCGGGTTGACCGACCCCCTGGGTCAACGGGACCTGCCGGAGCCCGCGAACGTGCGCACCTACATCATGGCCAGCACCCAGCATGCGCCGGCGGCCTGGCCCCTGCCTCAGCAGCCGCCTTACGGCCTGTGCCGGCAGGCCTCCAACCCCAACCCCCATCTGTGGACCCTGCGTGCCGGACTCGACAACCTGGTCGCCTGGGTGCGCGACGGCACGGTCCCGCCCGATTCAGCCGTGCCACGGATTGCCGACGGCAGTCTGGTCGCACCGGACCGGGTGCATTTCCCGGCCATACCGGCCACCCGCTACGACGGCGCGGACAGGCCCGCCCCGCGCTACACCGGCCAGGTCAACACGCTCCATGTGCTCGACTTCGGGCCGGACTACCGCCCCCTCGAAAGCTCGGGCATCCTGCACGAGCCCCCGACCTCCGGAAATGCCGCCTACGGCCTGCTGGTGCCCCAGGTGGACAGCGACGGCATCGACATCGCCGGCGTGCGCAACGTCTATCTGCAGGCGCCGATCGGCACCTACACCGGCTGGAACACCTTCCGCCCGGCGCTCTTCGAAGGCAATTTCTGCAACTTCCAGGGCAGCTTCATCCCCTTTGCACGCACCGAGGCCGAGCGCCTGGCGGCCGGCGACCCGCGCCCCTCGCTGCAGGCCCGCTACCCCACGCAACAGGCCTATGTCGAGGCGCTGCGCCGGGGCGCCGACCGGCTGGTGGCCCAAGGCCTGATGCGCGCCGAAGACCGGGACCGCGTCGTCGGCGAGGCCGAGTCCGGCGGCATCCGTCAGGGCCCCTGACGCACCGTCAGGGCGCCGCCCAACCCCCGCCCAGACTTTTGCAGATCGCCACCAAGGCGGTGAGACTCTCGCCCTGGGCCTGCAGCACCTGGTCCTGCTGGCTGTTGAGGCTGCGGCGGGCTTCCAGCACGTTCAGACGCGAGCTGTCGCCGGCCTGGAGCTGCAGCTCGGTCAAGCGCAACAGTTCGGCCTGTTCGGCCTGCGAGCGCAGCAACTGCCCGCGCCGGTGTTCGCTCTGGGCCATGCGGCTGAGCGCCACCTCGACATCCGCCAGCGCCGCCTGCACGGCCTTGCGATAGCTGACCTCCGCCGCCTTCAGGGCGGCCTCGCGGCTCCGCACCTGGCCGGCCAGGCGATCGCTGTTGAACAGGGGCAGGCTCAGGCTGGGACCGAAGCTCCAGTCCCGGCTGGCCGGGTCGAGCAGGGCCCCCTGCGACACCGATTGCCACCCCCCATGGCCCACCAGGCTGACCTGCGGGTATTGCAGGGCGGTGGCCACCCCCACGTCGGCGCTGGCCGCCGCCCAGTCGCGCTCGGCGGCACGCACATCGGGGCGTTGGCGCAGCAGATCGGCGGGCAGCCCGGTGGCCGGCGGCGGCGGCACCTCGGGCAGAGGCCAGGTCTCGGCCAGGCGTCGCTGCAGCTCGGCGCCCGCCATGGCGCACAAGGTCGACAGCGCGGCCAGCGCCTGGCGCTCGGCCTGGGCGAGGTTGGGCAGGCCGGCGGCAAAGTTGTCACGCTGGGCCAGCAGACGCTGAAGATCGGACCGGGCCAGTTCGCCATGCTCGACCGCGATGCGGGTGATGGCGACCTCGCTGTCCAGGTCATCCAGTTGCGCCTGGGCCAGCCGCCCGCGCTGCTGGGCCAGGCGCAGCGCCAGGTATTGGCGCGCCACTTCGGCCAGCAGGCTCAGGCGGGCATCCTGGGCCCGCTCCTGCAGGGCCTCCGTGCGCGCCAGGGCGGCTTCACTGAGCCGGCGCTGGTGGCCGAACAGATCGATCTCCCAGGAGGCATCGAACCCGATCTGGCTGTTGCTGAAGCGGGTGCGCAGGTTTCCCACCGGCGGCGCGTTGGCAAACAGCTCGCTGTTGCGGCTGATCCGGTCCTGGCTGTTCTGCGCCGTCAGCCCCACGCTCGGACCGCTGCCGGCGTCCTGCACGGCCTGGTCGGCGCGCGCCTGTTGCACCCGCAACAGTGCCACCGCGAAATCCGGGTTGTCGCGCAGAGCCGCCTGCTGCAGATCGGCCAGCACCGGGTCGGCCAGCAGTTGCTGCCAGACGGCCGAGACACTCTGGCCGCCGCCCGGCTCCAGGTACTGGGCGGGAAGGCCGGCCCCATCGGGGCGTCGGAAATCGGGGCCGACGGCGCTGCAGGCGCTCAGACTCAGGGCCAGGCACAGGAGGCTCAGACGCGGTTTCATGTTCGGGCCTTGGACGGTGGAAGGTGGAGAGGGGGCATGGCGCTCAGGCGATGTGGCGGCGGAACATGCGCAATGCCGTCGTGAGGGTGAAGGTGGCGATCAACAACATGGGCCACAGCCGGGGGAACATGTCCGACCACAGGTAATGCTTGAGGAACACGCCCTTCAGGATCGGAATGAAATAGCTCAGCGGATTGAGCACCGCCAGCCACTGGAAGAAGGTCGGCATGTTCTCGATCGGGGCCACATAGCCCGACAGGATGGTGGCCGGCACCATGAAGGCGAACACCCCCAGGAAGGCCTGCTGCTGGGTGTTGCTGATCGAGGAGATGAACAACCCCACGCCGGCCAGCGCCAGCCCATAGCACAGCATGCCCGCCAGCAGCTGCAGCACCTGCCCGGTGAAGGGCACGCCATAGCCGAAGTGCGCCACCAGGGCGATCAGGCTGCCCTGCCCCATGGCCACCACCATGCCCGGGATGGCCTTGCCGGCCATGATGTAGGCCGGGGTGAGGGGCGAGACCAGCAGTTGCTCGAAGGTGCCTTCCTCGCGCTCGCGGGCCACCGACAGGGCGGTGACCATCAGGCAGCCGATGGTGGTGATGATGACCACCAGGCAGGGCAGCACATGCCACTTGAAATCGAGGTTGGGGTTGTAGAGGTTGCGCACCGACAGGGTGCTGGCCGGCGGGGCGCCCTGTTCGGCCAGGTAGTCGCTGACCACCTCGGCGACGTAGTTGGCCGCGATCTGGCCGCTGTTGGAGCGGCGCCCGTCAATCAGCACCTGCAGCGGCGCGGCCTGGCGGGCCTGCAGGCGACGCGAGAAGTCGGCGCCGAAGCGCACCGCCACCAGGGCCTGCTGCTGGTCGATGGCGTGGGCCAGTTCGCCCTCGCTGTGCACCTGCAGGAGCTGGGTGAAGGCGGCGGTGCGTGCCAGCCGCTGCACCAGCTCCTGCGAGGCCTGGCCGCCGTCCTGGTTGTAGATCAGCAGGCTGGCGTTGCGCACCTCCAGCGTGGCCGCGAAGGGGAACAGCAGGGTCTGCAGCAGCACCGGCATGACCAGCATGTAGCGGCCCTGGCGCGTGCCCAGCAGGGCCTGCAGCTCCTTGATGATGAGGCGGAGGAGTCGTTGCAGCATGCGGTTCAGTCCAAGGTGCGGCGGGCCTTGAGGGCGGTCAGCCCGAGCCAGAAGCAGGTCAGCAGCGCGAGGAAGAAGGCGTCGGGCCACAGCAGGGCGCCGACGTTGCCGGCCTGGAACAGGGTCTGCAGCGCGTTGGCGAAATAGCGCGCCGGGATCAACCGGGTCAGCCACTGCAGCGCCTGCGGCATGCTGGCGATCTCGTAGACCACGCCCGACAGCATCAGCGCCGGCAGGAAGGCGGCGGTGAGCGCCGCCTGGGCCGCATTGAACTGGTTGCGGAACACCGTCGACAGGAACAGCCCCAGGCCCAGCGCGCAGCCCAGGAACAGGGTCGACTCGCCCATCAGCAGCCCGACCGAGCCACGGAACGGGACCCCCATCACCCACACCGCCACCACCAGGCACATCAGCATGGCGGCCATGCCCAGCAGGTAGTAGGGCAGCACCTTGGACAGCAGCAGCTCGGCGCGGGTGACCGGGGTGGCCAGCAGGGCCTCCATGGTGCCGCGCTCCCATTCGCGCGCCACCACCAGCGAGGTCAGCAGGGCGCCGATGATGGTCATCACCACCGCGATCGAGCCCGGCACCAGGTAGTTGCGGCTGACCGTGGAGGGATTGAACCAGGCCCGCTGGCGCAGATCGACCGGGCTCTGGCGCGGCGCGCCCGCGTCGGCGGCGCTGTCCTGCTGCCACTGCATCCAGACGCCCTGGGCATAGGCCGAGACGAAGTTGGCAGTGTTGGGCTCGGCCCCATCGGTCAGCACCTGGATCGCGCTGCCGCCCTGGCCCTGCTGCCAGCGGGTGGAGAAGTCGCTCTGCAGCACCACGATGCCGCGCAACTGGCCCAGCGCCAGGCGGGCCTTCAGGGCCTCGAGCGAGACCCCGGGGTGCACCTCGAAGGCCGGACTGGCCATGAGGCTGCGCGCGAAGTCCTGCGCCGGCCGGCCGCTGTCGTCCACGACCAGGCCGATGCGCACCGCCGCCGCGTCGAGGTTGACCGCATAGCCCATCACGAACAGCAGCACCACCGGCATGATGAAGGCCACCAGGATGCTGCTGGGGTCGCGCACGATCTGGTAGGACTCCTTGCGACACAGGGCCAGCAGCCGGCGCCACGAAAAACCGTGGTGGACGGCGGCGGCAGGCGCCGCTTCGGGCGGTCGGACGGGGCTCATGCGGCGGCCTCGTGCTGGTTGGCGCGCAGGATCAGCTGCACGAAGGCGTCTTCCATGCTGGGGTTGGGCTGGCCGGCGCTGGCCACGCTGGCCTTGAGATCGTCCGGCGTGCCCAGCGCGATCATGCGGCCGCGGTAGATCAGGGCCATGCGGTCGCAGAACTCGGCCTCGTCCATGAAGTGGGTGGTGACCATCACGGTCACGCCCTTGTCGGCCAGGCCGTTGATGTGGGTCCAGAACTCGCGCCGCGTGACCGGGTCGACGCCCGAGGTGGGCTCATCGAGAAACAGCAGCGGCGGCTCGTGCATCACCGCACAGGCCAGGGCCAGGCGCTGCTTGAAGCCCAGCGGCAGGGTGTCGGCCAGCTCGTTGAGGTGCGGCGCCAGGCCGAACACCTCGACCATCTCGGCCATCCTGCGCTGCTGCCGCTGCCCCGCCAGCCCGTAGATGCCCGAGAAGAAGACCAGGTTCTGCTGCACCGTGAGCTGCTTGTACAGCGAGAACTTCTGCGCCATGTAGCCCAGGCGCTGGCGCGCCCGCGTGGGGCTGGTCTTGAGGTCCAGGCCCATCACCAGGGCCTGCCCCGCGCTGGGCTTGAGCAGGCCGCATTCCATCTTGAAGGTGGTGGATTTGCCCGCGCCGTTGGGTCCCAGCAGGCCGAAGATCTCGCCGCGCCGGACCTGGAAGCTGACCGCGTCGGTGGCCACGAAGTCGCCGAAGCGCTTGGTCAGCTGGCGCGCCTCGATCACCGCCTCCGGGGCGACCTCGGGCGGCAGCACCACCTGGGGCATCACCCGGGCCAGCGCCGAATCGCCCCCCGGCCCGCCGCCCAGCAGGCTGATGAAGGCGTCCTCGAGCCGGGGCGCGGCGGCCTGCCAGCAGGCCTCGGGCCCGGCCTCCAGTGCGGCGGCCTCGGGCAGGGCTGCGCCCTCGCGCAGCACCAGGCGCAGATGCCGGCCCTGGATCGCGCCGTCGATCACCTCGGGGCGGCGCAGGGCGCGCTGCAGCACCGCGCGGCGCGGGCCCTCGAGCCCGGTGAGCTGCCAGCAGCGGCCCGCCATCCGGCCCATCAGCTCGGCCGGCGCCCCGCTGGCCATGAAACGGCCCTGGTTCATCAGGCGCACGTCGTCGCAGAGTTCGGCCTCGTCCAGGTAGGCGGTGCTCCAGACCACGGTCATGCCGCCCTGGGCCAGCTCGCGCACCATCTTCCAGAGTTCGCGCCGCGAGATCGGGTCCACGCCCACCCCGGGCTCATCGAGCAGCAGCACGCGCGGCGCACCCAGCAGGGTGCAGGCCAGGCCCAGCTTCTGCTTCATGCCGCCCGACAGCTGGCCGGCCTGGCGGCCGGTGAAGCGCTGCAGGTCGGTGAAGGCCAGCAGGCGCTCGAAGCTGTCGCGCCGCGCCTGGCCCAGCACCGCGCGCAGATCGGCATACAGCGTCAGGTTCTCCAGCACGCTGAGGTCTTCATACAGGCCGAATTTCTGCGGCATGTAGCCGACCTGCTCGCGCACCCGCCCCGCCTCGCGCACCGGGTCCAGGCCCAGCAGGCGCACCTGGCCGGCGCTCGGGCTGAGCAGGCCGGCCATCATGCGCAGCAGGGTGGTCTTGCCGGCGCCGTCGGGCCCCACCAGGCCGGTGATGCTGCCAGCGGCCAGCGCCGAGCTGATGCGGTCGATCGCCGCCGGCGCGCCGGGCGCGAAGCGCTTCTCGAGCGCCTCCAGCACGATGGCGGCGTCGCTCATGGCTCGAGGCCGAGGGTGACCGGCATGCCCTGGCGCAGCTGGGCGTCGGGGTCCTGCACCACCACCCGCAGGCGGTAGACCAGGGAGGTGCGCAGGTCGGTGGTCTCGACCGACTTGGGGGTGAA
Organism: Curvibacter sp.; assembly: GCA_019233055.1. GTDB lineage: Bacteria > Pseudomonadota > Gammaproteobacteria > Burkholderiales > Burkholderiaceae_C > Curvibacter. Next base: position 6,488 of record JAFAMV010000130.1, on the reverse strand, counting down.
CTCGGCGGTGGGCGACACAAAGCCGACCACCCCGTGGTAGGGCTGGCCGGGGCGGCTGTCGGTGCTCAGGCGCACCCGGGTGCCGCTGGCGAACTGGCCCAGCTGGGGTTCGGGCACATAGGCGCGCACCCACACCGGTTCGGTCAGCGAGACGCCGAAGGCATTGCCGCCCACGGCCACCATGGCGCCCTTCTCGACCGTGCGGGTCAGCACCACGCCGGCGCTGGGCGACTTGAGCGTGGCGTCCTCCAGCGCCAGACGGGCGCTGTCCACATTGGCGCGGGCCTGCTGCAGCAGGCCGTCGGACTCGGCCACCTCCTGCGGCCGGTAGCCCCGGCGGCTCAGGGCCAGAGCCGCCTCGGCCGCCCGCAGCTGCGCCGCCGCCTGGTCGCGCTGCGACTGCGCAGCGTCCAGCACCTTCTGCGGCACGGCACCGGCCGGCACCAGGGCCTGCTGGCGCTGCAGCTGGGTCTCGGCCTCGGCCAGGGCGGCGCGCAGCTGCTGCGCGCGGGCCTCGGCCTGCTCGGTGTCCTCGCGCCGGAAACCGTCGTGCAGCAGGGCGTTGCGCGCGCTGACCGAGGCCAGTTGCGCCTCGGCGGCGTGCAGGGCATTGGCCAGCGGCACCGGGTCGAGCCGGGCCAGCACCTGGCCGGCCTCGATGGCGTCGCCCTCGTCGACCAGCACCTCGCTCACCCGCCCGCCGACCCGGAAGGCCAGGTTCACCTGCCGGATGTCCACATTGCCGTACAGCGTGGCCGGCGAGCGGGCTTCGGCATGCCGCTCCCAGAACCACAGCGCGGCCCCGAGGGCCAGCACGAGGACGGTGGCGACGGCGATTCTCTTTCGATTCATGGACAGACCTCGGAGGGACAGGTGACAGAGGAAGCGCCCGGGCCCTGCAGCCCGCGCAGGGCCCAGTCCAGACGCTGACGCAGGGCCTCGGGATGGCGGGCGTGGTGATGGAACCAGCGCAGCCGGGGCATCCAGTCGCGCTCGCCCAGGGTGCTGGTCAGCACCAGCGGCAGGCCGGTGGCCGCCATCAGGAACAGCAGCCTGGGCAGGGCCGGCCCGGGCGCCAGCGAGCCTTCGGCCTGGGCCTCGCGCAGCAGGCGCAGCAGCAAGAGGGGATGGCGGCGCGGCAGGCGCACCGCAAAGGCGCGCACCCCGGGCTCGCCCTGCAGGGCATCGGCCACCAGATGGGCCACGATGTCGGCATGGGCCAGGGCCCATTGCAGCAGCGCCCAGAGGGTGCTGTCGAGCCGCTCCAGCGCGGTCTGCCCCGAGGCGGCGCCCGCCAGGTCCCTGAGCTGGGCGTACAGCGGGGCATACCAGAGCTCGACCAGCTCCTCGATGAAGCGGTCGCGGTTCCCGAAGTGGTAGACGAAGGTGCCCAGGTTGGCCCCGGCCGACGCGGCCAACTCACGCACCGTGACCCCGCGCAAGCCCTTCTCACGGGCCAGGGTCAGGCCGCGCTCCAGCAGGCGTTGGCGGGTGGGGTGCATGGTCATCGCGGTGATCGGGACGGGATGGAAGGTTCGATTTATACAACGTTATAAACAGCGGTCAAGAGGTCTGGATCAAGCCCGCGCCCGATCGATGTCCCGCCACGCATCCTCCTTCAGGACGATGGCGCGGCCCGGGCGGCCTGCCTACAGTAGCGCCCATGCCTGCCACCCCTCTCGCGCCCCTGGTCGATTCCTTCGGGCGGCGCATCGACTACCTGCGGGTCTCCGTGACCGACCGCTGCGACCTGCGCTGCACCTACTGCCTGCCCAAGGGCTTCAAGGGTTTCGAGGAGCCCGCGCACTGGCTGCGGCCGGCCGAGCTGCTGCGCCTGCTGGCCCTGTTCGTGCGCAGCGGCGTGGCCCGGGTGCGGCTCACCGGCGGCGAACCCCTGCTGCGCGGCGGCCTGACCGATCTGGTGCGAGGCATCGCCGGCCTGCCGGGCCTGCGCGATCTTTCTCTGTCCAGCAACGGCACGCGCCTGGCCCGCCTGGCCGGCGAATTGCGTGCGGCCGGGCTGCAGCGCCTGAACATCAGCCTGGACACCCTGGACCGCGCCTGCTTTGCCCGCATCACCGGGCGCGATGCCCTGGCCAGCGTGCTCGACGGGCTGCAGGCGGCCCAGGCCGCCGGCTTCACGCCGATCAAGCTCAACATGGTGGTGCAGCCCGGGGTCAACCTGGACCAGGTGGACGCGGTGCTGGCCTTTGCGATGGCGCACGGCCATGTGCTGCGCCTGATCGAGCCCATGCCGGTGGGCCGCACCGGCCAGGACACCGCAGGTGTCGACCTCTCTGCCCTGGGGCGCAGCCTGGCCGGCCGGCACGGCCTGCTGCCCAGCCTGCAGGGCCAGGGCGCCGGCCCGGCCCGCTACTGGAGCAGCCCGGACGGGCTGGCCAGCCTGGGGGTGATCACGCCGATGTCGCAGCATTTCTGCGCCACCTGCAACCGGGTCCGCCTGGGGGTGGACGGCACGCTTTACCTGTGCCTGGGTCAGGACGACCAGGTGCCGATGGGCCGGCTGCTGCGCGCCGGGGCCAGCGATGCCGAGCTGCTGCAGGCCCTGCACGCCGGCATCGCGGCCAAGCCCGAGCGCCATGTGTTCCGCGAGCAGCCCGAGCAGGTGCTGCGCTTCATGGCGCAGACCGGGGGATGAACGGCCGCTTTGGCGCGCCGCTGGCGCACAATCCGGCTTCCGCACAGGAAGGAATGGATTGAACGCCGAGACCGGTCCGGCCACGGGCCCCAGCCACCGCCGCCCCGACGACCGGCCCGGCACGACCGGGCACGGTCTGCGCGCGCGCCTGTCCGGCCTGGGCCTGGCCTCCAAGCTGATGGGCATCGGCGGCCTGTTCCTGGTGCTGGCCCTGGCCTCGGTGGGCCTGACCCTGTGGGTGACCTGGCAGTTGGAGGGCGGCGCCGCCGCCGTCAACGAGGCCGGCCGCATGCGCATGCAGAGCTACCGGCTGGCTCTGCAACTGCAGACGGCAGCCGAGGCCCCCCACAACGCCGGCCTGCGCGAGGAGGTCGAGCGCCAGTTGCAGGATTTCGATGCCAGCCTGGCCCTGCTGCGTGATGGCGACCCCAGCCGGCCCCTGGCCGTGCCCTGGGACGAGACGACACGACGCAACTTCGCCCTGCTGCAGCAGCGTTGGCAGCCCCTGCGCGAGCAGGCCCTGCGCCGGGCCGACCGCGCCGGGCAAACCCCGGGCCTGCAGGTGGATGACTTTGTGCACGAGGTGGACCGCCTGGTCTCGGCCATCGAACAGCACCTGGCCCAATGGACCACCCTGCTGCGCACCCTGCAGTTGCTGATGATGACCCTGGCCCTGCTCAGCGCCCTGGTGCTGCTGTACGTGGGCCATGTGCTGGTGCTGGACCCGGTGCGCCGGCTGCAGCAGGGCCTGGGCCGCATCGAGCAGGGCGATTTCGGCACCCGGGTCGAGGTGGCCAGCCAGGATGAGCTGGGCGCCCTGGCCGAGGGCTTCAACCGCATGGCCGGGCGGCTGCAGGACCTCTACACCGGACTAGAGGGCAAGGTGCGCGACAAGACGGCCCGGCTGCAGCAGGAGCAGCAGCGACTGCGCACCCTGTACGAGACCGCCACCTTCGTGGCCCAGGCCGACACGCTGCAAAGCCTGGCCCAGGGCTTTTCGCGCCAGCTGCGGCACATCGCCGGGGCCGATGCTGTGGCCATCCGCTGGTCCGACGAGGCCACCCAGCGCTATGTGCTGCTGGCCAGCGACTGCCTGCCCAAGGTCATGGTCGAGGAAGAGCATTGCGTGCTGACCGGCGACTGCCTGTGCGGCGCCCTGCCCGGCCAGGCCGTGGCCCAGCAGTTGAAGGTGATCCCGATCGTCGACGCCGGCCGCCCGGCCCCGGCCGAGGGCGGGCCGCGCCGGGTGCAGCAGCATTGCGAACGCGCCGGCTTCCGCACCCTGGTGACGGTCAGCCTGACCTGGCATCAGCGGGTGCTGGGCGAGATCGAGCTGTTCTACCGCCACGATGCGATGCTGGACCCGGAGGAGCGCAGCCTGTTCGAGGCCCTGGCCAGCCACCTGGCCGGCGCCATGGAGAACCTGCGCAGCGCCGCGCTGGCGCGCGAGTCGGCGGTGGCCGGCGAGCGTCAGATGCTGGCGCGCGAGCTGCACGACTCGATCGCCCAGTCGCTGGCCTTCCTGAAGATCCAGATGCAGCTGCTGCGCAGCGCCCTGCACGACGCCCGCCCGGCCGCCATCGAGGCCGCCCTGGACGAACTGGACGCCGGCATCCGCGAAAGCTACAGCGACGTGCGCGAGCTGCTGCTGCACTTCCGCACCAGCACCCATGCCGAAGACCTGGAGCCGGCGCTGCGCGAGACCCTGTCCAAGTTCGAGCTGCAGGCCGGCATCCGGCCCGGCCTGAGCATCCACGGCGCGGGCCTGCCGATCGCCCCGGACACCCAGGTCCAGGTGCTGCACATCGTGCAGGAGGCCCTGTCCAACATCCGCAAGCACGCCCAGGCCCGCCAGGTCGAGGTGCGGGTGGACACCCACCCGCAGTGGCAGGTGACCATCCGCGACGACGGCCGCGGCTTCGACGCCCTGGGCGGCCCGCCCGACGACACCCATGTCGGCCTGCGCATCATGCGCGAGCGCGCCGAGCGCATCGGCGCCAGCCTGGGGCTGGAATCCGGACCCGGCGGCACCTGCGTCACCCTGCGCCTGCCTCCGGCGCCGCCGGCCCCCGACACCTCCCAACTCACGCCCGCATGAACCAGCCCCCCGCCCCCGCCATCCGCCTCCTGGTGGTCGATGACCATAGACTGTTCCGCCGTGGCCTGGTCGCCCTGCTGTCGCAGCAGGCCAGCCTGCAGGTGGTGGCCGAAGCCAGCGACGCCGGCGAGGCGCTGAAGCTGGCGGCACAGCACAGCCCCGACGTGGTGCTGCTGGACAACCACCTGCCTGGGGTGCACGGGGTCGACGCCCTGCCCCAGCTCAAGGCGCTGCAGCCGGCGCCGCAGGTGATCATGCTCACCGTGAGCGAGGACGCCGACGACCTGTCCCGGGCGCTGGCACGAGGGGCCTCGGCCTACCTGCTCAAGACCATCGACGGCGATGAGCTGGTCGACTCGATCCGCCGCGTGCGCGACGGCCAGTCGGTGGTCTCGCCCGAGATGACGGGCAAGCTGTTCGCGGCCTACCGCCAGGCGGTGGCTGCGGCGCCTGCCGAGCCCGAAGCCCAGGCCCTCCCCGAGCCGCCGGCGCCGCAGGCCACGCCGGAGCCGGCCGCCGCCCGCACCGCCGAGGCCGGCACCGAGCTGCCGAAGCTGTCCCCGCGCGAGCGCGAGATCCTGCGCGAGATCGCGCGCGGCGCCAGCAACAAGGAGATCGCCCGCGCCCTGAAGATCGCCGAGACCACGGTCAAGATCCATGTGCAGCACATCTTCCGCAAGCTCAACCTCAGCTCGCGGGTGCAGGCGGCGGTGTACGCGGTGACTGATCCAGATCAAGACTGAGGCCCGGACTACTCCTTCCGGAGGATGGCGCCTGCCCGGACGCAGGATGTTCAGCGCGCATTGATTTTTTGACACTGGGGACCACTCAACAAGGAGGTCCCCCGATGTCCCCACGCGGCAAAGCCCTGTCGGTGCTGACCGTCAGCACGCTCGCCTTCACGGTGTGCTTCATGGTCTGGATGATGTTCGGCGTGATCGGCATCCCGATCCGCAAGAGCCTGGGCCTGAACGCCACCGAATTCGGCCTGCTGACCGCCATGCCCGTGCTCACCGGCTCCCTGGTGCGCGTGCCCCTGGGGGTCTGGACCGACCGCTACGGCGGCCGCATCGTGATGATGGGCACCCTGCTGGCCTGCGTGCTGCCGATCTGGCTCATGAGCTATGCCACGCAGTACTGGCAGTTCCTGGTGCTGGGCCTGTTCGTCGGCCTGGCCGGAGGGGTGTTCTCGGTCGGCACGCCCTATGTGGCGCGTTGGTTTCCCAAGCAGCAGCAGGGCTTTGCCATGGGCGTGTTCGGCGCCGGCAACTCGGGCGCGGCGGTCAACAAGTTCGTGGCCCCGGCCCTGATCGTGGCCTTCGGCTGGGCGGTGGTGCCCCAGGTCTATGCCGCCATCATGCTGGGCGTGGCCGTGCTGTTCTGGGTCGGCAGCGCCAGCGACCCCAGCCACCTCGTGGCCAGCAAGGGCAGCCTGCTGGAGCAGCTCAAGACCCTCAAGGACCCGCGCGTGCTCAAGTACTGCCAGTACTACAGCATCGTGTTCGGCGGCTACGTGGGCCTGAGCCTGTGGCTGGTGCAGTACTACGTTGGCGAATACGGCCTGGACATCCGCTGGGCCGCCCTGCTGGCTGCCTGCTTCTCGCTGCCCGGCGGGGTGCTGCGCGCCATCGGCGGCTACCTGTCTGACAGGCACGGCGCGCACCAGGTCACCTGGTGGGTGCTGTGGGTGAGCTGGATCTGCCTGTTCCTGCTGAGCTACCCGCAGACCGA